>JAHIQT010000189.1 GCA_018903255.1 Bacillota bacterium
CACATAGCCGTAATATTTGGTACACAAGACCCAAAAACTAGACAGCAGATCCATTTTTTCAAATTCATCCAGGTATTTATTTAGCTCCACCCCACCGCTTGTGATCATTTTTTTAAGAATCTCATCCAGGCTGGGGGTTTTCACCCCTACTATCACGGCAAGCAGTCCGATTTCAATGATTTCCGGATTATAGTCCTCGATCCCCAAATCAATAAACTTATCAATCCGTTCATTGGATTTCCAGAATTTCCCGTATTGGGAAAGCTGTTCCTGATACTTTTCCGGGATAGCATAGGTACTGCACAGCAACGACACGCGATCCGTGAAAAATTGCCGAGAATAATAAACAATATCTGCCAAATGGTTATCCTTGTCCGCTGGCTTGGGGAAGGGTGCATAGATCAGGTAATTGTTGGTCTGATCCTCACACTCAAGCAAAAACTTGGTGTACAGAGTGTTATCCCCGGTTAAGCGGTGGATCGTTGCCTTGTCTAAGACCAGACGATCAATATCATTGATAAACTCACCCTTATCATCGTACCAGAAAACAAGCCTTCGACTATCGCCCTGAAATTTTTTATTTATTTGTTCTTGGATGGTTTGCAGATTCATATGTCACCCTGATTGATAAATTCCACCAATTCACCAAATAACTCATTCAAGTATTCTTTTTCTTCCCATTTGACTGTGGTTACTAAAAGTTCGTCGATAAAACTGAAAACTTTTTCTGGCGTCATAATAGCAAATACTGTCGAAAGTTTGGCTTTTAATACTAAACGATCGGTTTTGATGTATTGTGCTGCGTCGCCACGGATTTCATTGACAAAATAATCGCTTTTCTCCACTATTTTTCGGTCATAGTCATTCCCTTTCAGTGCCTCCAATAACACTGTTTCCAGTGCACCAAATCGTTCCTGGGGAATGATTAATGCAAATGTACTGATGATTCTTTTTTCACCGAAACTATTATAATAATCGCCATTACGGATTTGATTATTCTCAAAGATCATATTCGCTTCTGCAAAAAATCCACTGAATTCAGATAAAACTATCCCATCATTTATTTCTAAATCCCGATCACAAACAATAGCAATTGCATCATAGTTCATTGTATCGGGCGATTTTTTTAGAACATTAAAAAATTCACTAATGGCTTTTTTAAAACAATTCTTACCACCAATCCCCCAAATTCCAAGATAATCGTTATTTTTTCGATACCATGAAAATGATTCATTGCCCTTGTTCTGACCAAGGGTAAGCTGATTAGTAACCTTCCCTTTGTCGACTTCAAAACCGCACACTTTATTGAGATAGTAACTTAAAAGCACCGCATCGGTTTTTCCCTCGCAGAGAATAACTTTGTTCATACCCTCACCTCAAAATCAAAAGCATCTCGATCCTGCTGCACTTCACTGCCTATTAAATTTCTCGACAGCGTTTTTCCTGTTTTCTGATCTTTTTTTAAAGTAATGACACGGATGTTGTCGATATCCGCCCCGGCACTGGTTAGAACCTTATCAACTGCTTCGATGCTGTGAGTTGTTAAGAAAAGCTGGACATTTAATTCTTTCGCTACGGTAATCATAAACCGGAATACATTTTCCATTGCAGTTGTATGGATGGCTGTTTCAAATTCATCGATGATCACAATACCGTTTTCAGCCGATACCAGAGCATTTAAAATGGTCAAGGCTTTTTTCATACCATCGCCATACATAGAAAGGGGAAGATAATCGGGCAACCCACTATCTATCACTGGATAAAATCGACCTTCATCATCAATATATCGCAAATCTATGATGCCAGGCTCAAACTCCTCTAATAATATTAAGGCTTCTTCTTTTATTTTTTTATTTTTTATCAATTGACTAAATGAATTATTCACTACATGATCAATAACTTGAATGCTTTCTAATTCTATTAAGGGTCTAGCTTTCTGTGAGCGTGCTATTCTCGAATATCGATTAATTTCAACATGACGTTCGTTTTCGTCCTTAAAGAAACCAATTTGTAATTCATTTGGTAAATTTGTTTTTATGTCTCCAACAAAAGTTAAAACTTCCTCTTGTTCTTCAATTAATCCTTCTTGGTTTTTAATTCTTCCAGAATAACTATTTTGTCTCAAATCATTAGCATTCATTAATTGATTGATTAATTCTCCTTCGACTCTTAAATCCATGCGTTCATTTTTTAAAACTGCATCGAAAGAAAGTCTATATTGATTTCGCTCTTTCATTTCTGTTGAAATGGAAAATAGAAACATAAATAAATCAAGAGGTGATAGACCTGCCCGTAAGAAACTTTTATACTTCTCCCGTTGTCTGGCAACCTGCATTAAATTATACACACTCGGATCGCATAATATTTGTATGGCTTCCAAAACACTGGTTTTACCCGAGTTGTTGTCGCCCACAAAAATATTGATATCTCCCAGATCTTTGAGCTTCAGTTCTTTTACCCCACGAAAGGTTTCTATTTCCAGTTCTGTAATATGACGTGCCATGATTCCACCCCTTTTTTATGGTTAATCTCTATTTATCTACCAGTAGCGTAGTTTGATCATCAGATCACTTTTACCACTATCACGCATTTCTTTTAGAAGATATTCTTCCGATTCCGCATCAAAATATTTTTCTGCGATAAAATGATCCAAATCATACTGAATTCTTGTCTCTGCTATTATTTAATCCTCCTGAAATGGATACACTGGCTTTTACACTGTCCGCTTTGCTCATAATAATGCCTCTACATAAGGTTTGATAAATTTTTTCACTCTGAGTTTTACAGCATAATCAAAAAGAAGTGGTAAATTTTTTTCTTTTCCTGCCATATAGTTTTTTAGCACTTCCAGAGCCAGCTCATTATCAACTCTGGCGCTGTATTTAAAAAAGTCGCACACCGTCCTTTCCCGGTTATAGATCGGTATGACTTTATCATTCACATGAAAATCGACGACTCCCAACGAAAGATTCTTTTGTGAGACATAGAACAACTCAACGGGGGGATACTCCGGCAAAATCGGTTTAATTCTGTCAGAAGGGATCGTTACACTCACTGCCATGGGATTTACCGTTGACAGTTCATAAACCGAAGCTGCCGAAAAAACACTGATAACACCATTCGGAATAATCCGATAGACCAATTCAAAATCCGTCAGTTTTTTCATCGTATCATTTAGTCCATAGTAACCCGTTTTAACCTTAACCACGTCACCTTTAACAATTAATTCTTCAAGATCACGACTGGTTATTTTATGATCCCTTAGTGTCTTTGTTCTGACTACTGAACCGTTCTCACGAAACACCTTAACTATTTTTTCTCGTCTTTCATTTTTCATCATTTCACCACTAAATTATCGATATTAATTTTTATATCTATGTTTTGATGTAATTATTTTAAGTCATCTCTACGCAAATTACAAGAAGTTTAACTGGGGTCTCCGCTCGATACGACCATTTTTTTCAGCCATCGGAACATAATCTTTTCAAATCTCCAGTCTCAACTTTATATCTTAGCCAGCAGATTAACCGTAACTGCTTTTTTCCCTTCACTGGCGACTTCGACATCCTGGAATTTGGCGTAGTTCACCTTGACCCCGTCATCCAGATCAATGGCGAGGCGGCTCAGGGCGATGTGGGCGATGGCCTGATCATAAAGCCGGGTCTCGGCTAATTGCTTGATCAGTTTTTCCTTCTTCTTCACTGCTGCAGCTTTCTCCCCGGCTGGGGCTTCACTGGCAAGAATGACATTGCAGTGGTTAAGACTATCTTCCAACTTGGCCTGGATTTTATGAAGGTAATCGGTTCGCACCCGGCCGACCGTGTCCTGATCGTAGCGGTGCATATAGATCAATGCCTTAAAGCCGTTTTCTTTGCCGCTGTCAAAGAGCCAGTAAATTGGCCGTTTCTGATAAATTTTTAGGTGGTCTTTGTAGAAATCTTTAAGAAAATAATTCCGGATCACTTCCCGGGCGGTGTTGCCCTTATTCCCCAAGGTGCCGGCAATATAGTCCAGGTTTTCTTCCAGGGACGCTTCCCCATAAACCACTTTGACAAAATTAACCAGACGAGCCACCATATCATCATCAAAATATTCCGCATCGGTGATGGGGATGATATTGTCCGTGTCTGGAATGACAGTGGTGTACTTGCCTGCTTCCCATTCCCCACCGGCATAGGCAAGGCCGGGTACATCCAGCGAATAACGGCCCAGCATACAGCCGACCGCATAGGAAATCAGGGACCGGATATCCCGGCCCAGATCGGCCTTGCGGGTGGTAACGTCCTTGTCTTCCACCTCGGGGATGAGTTCATCTGCCAGTCCATAGATTTCGATAAAGATTCGGTTGAGTTCTTCTTCATTGGCTTTGAGTTGGGCGAATTGTTCATCTGAAAATCGTTCCCAAGCGAAAAAAGCCTGAGTTATTGGTGCTGTAACCTTACTCCACTCAACAACATTAGTTCCATTAATAAGGTCATCTTCGTACATCAGTGGAACAGCTTCTTCATAATTACCTTTGGATGCAATAAGTGGATGAGTTTTGAAATCCCAAGAGGTTTCGAAAGAGTCCCAATCGGTTTTACATAGAACTATACATTTATCAACTAATTTTTGTATTTTATCTTCACTTGCTTCAGATAAAATCACAGGTAGTTTAGCCACTGCGCCAACACTATAATCTAAAGTCGGTGATAAAGATTTAAGCAACTCTTGACATACGCAACTATTCAAAAAAGCTATGCAATTTTGGTAGGATTGACTTTGTTCAAAAAAACATGATGATCCTTTAGTGTCAAACAAAAAACCTTTATTACAATACCTTGCCGAAAACTTACCCGATGATAATGTCGACCATGTTACTTGTTCCTTGAAATAGAATTGAACATTTTTAACTGTTCTTGTTGAACAATTGTATAACTTAGTTGCATATTCCTTTACTTCAAACCCATCGTTCTCCCAGTTAATTACAAGTTCATTGTTCCCATACCATCTACGAAATGAGCCTCCTTTATTATATGGAAACCATTTACTTCTTGATCGTTTCGGATTCTCGACGTTAATCCCCATTTTTCGAAATGCTATCTCAGTCCAATATCGTAAAAACCTTTCATTATCACTTGTTTGACACCCTACACGAGGTTTGGTGTACATTTCCAATTTCTCATGCTTAAATGCTGCTAATAGAGAATCACTTATCCAATAGGCTATCGGCATCCCCGGGATTTTCTCAAAGTTTTCCTGTTTAGCAACATGCAAATCATTACCATCTAAAAAAGCCTCTTCTTTTTTCTGCTGGCTGTTATAATCAACCAGCCTTGCAAAGGTTGATCGATAGTGAACCACATTCAAATTTTTTAGTACAAAGGCGGTTGTTTGAACAACCTCTCCGCCAATTTCTTCAAAGGCTCTTGCGCCTAAATGTGCCATGTTCACAATATCTTTTTGTAAGAGCTTATTTCTAAATTTCTCATAACTTGATAAAAACATAAAGGCATGTTGCGTGATCATCGCAAAAAAGCCATTTTCTTTTGCCATTTGCCCGCATTTTTCAATAAACACCGCAAATAAGTCACTCTTGCTATCCGGATAATGCTTCTTAACATAATCACCCAGCTTCGGCCCCATGCCACCGCTTCCCATATAAGGCGGATTGGTAATTACAGCATCGTATTTATCTGTCAATATCTCTGCCTGCTTTAACAGAGGGATCATGTGATTCCTGACATCATCCTGACTAATCCGCTCGATAATGTTATCATAAACCGCCGTGTTAATTTCGCTAACCCGTTTGTTTAACCCCACAAAATCGATCGTCGGCATTTCCAGAATACTGCCGTATTCTTTGGCATCCGTAAACACCTCAATCAGAGCCCGGGTATCGTTCAAAAGTGTTTCATCACCATCTGCAATAAAATTAATCAGTTCTGGCTTAATTCCATTACTTTCCTGAATCCCACAGAGATTTGTTTGTATCCCACTGGTTAAAATCCGGCGGTTGTATTTTCGCCCCTTCATCATCACGGCAAAATAGGCAAGTTGAAAAGCCCGGTCATCGATATCCAGACCATAGAGGTTCTTTTCAATAATCAGTTTAGCAGCATCCCGCTGGGTATAACCGCAACTTTCATAAATCTGCATCAGCACCTCAAAGGCATAAACGAGGATATGACCGCTGCCCATACAGGGATCGATCACTTTGATGTCTTCCGGGTTGAGATTTTTGGCATCCTGGCGGAGGATTTCCAGCTGTATCAGTACCTCCGGCTCTTGTTCGGCTTCCTCCAGATAATATTTCCAGCCAAAATAACTGGCATTTTTATGCTCGTTTGATCGTCCCGCTTCTGCTTGACAGTGCTCCAGCCACAAACGCCCCAAGCTATTTTCCACCATATAGCGGACAATCCAGTCTGGCGTGAAAAGCTGGGTGGCTGAGGGAATTCGCTCTTTGGTAATTTTTACGTTCTTTTTTAAGAGGGCAAAGGTTTCGTCTTTGGGCTCGGTGTTGTAATACTGATACATCCACCCGATAATCTCCACCGCATCCAGAAAATCTGCCTCATCGATCTTAAGCAGGTCCCGAATCACACTGTCTTCTTTGGTATAGGAAATATCCAGCAGAATTTCGGTATAATGGCGGTTGGCTGTTGAGGTGTTTTCAAACAGCTCTGGTAAGATTTCTCCCAGGGCGTTACATTGTCTGATTAAGAGCATCCGAAAAAGATTATCCAAGTCGTTTTTCATTTTAAAACTCAGGATCTCATCCTTTTCAGCGGGGGTTAAATCTAGTTCAATATAGGGCGCCTGCGTGACCAGATCCGGCTCAAACTTGTCTTTAGTTTCCGAGGACAGCACCCGTACCCTGGTGGGGAGATAGTCGTTGACTTCCATAAAGCGGATGGCGATAATCCGGTTGAACCAGGTATAGGCTACCTCTTCGATCACGGTGTGATAGCCTTTTTCTTTAATCTGACAAATCAGGTTCTCCCGTTGCACCAGTTCTTTTCCGGCCAATTTTATTTCCGTCCCGAAATGGGTGGGAAAGATGGCAAATCCGCTACCGGTGGTAATGGCCGTGGTGATGCTGTCTTCGGTAATGCCGATTTTCCCGGCCTTGTCTTTAACCGAGGCGATCAGTTTTCTTCGCGCCGTTACGGCAAATTCTTTAATGGCGGTCTTATTCATGTCTATGCTCCCTTAAATGGTCAGATTGATGATCGTGTCATCGCTGCGGTTCAATTCTTTTAATAATTCGCTTTTCACGGTCTGGATAAAGGCTTCCACGTCACTTTCCTTTTCGATGGTGACGGTAGTGGGAATTTGCATGGTCTTGAGCTTGACGATTTTTGTTTTTTTAGGCGGTCGTTCAGCTACTAACCCGCCTCCACTCGGTGGTGGTGGGTAGACCACCACCATCGTGTTTTTGTAATCCACAATTTCATGAATAAAACGTTCTTTCAGGGTTGCACTTTCGTACTGAATATTTTTAACCGTCGCTATTTCGTTGGAAGCTTCCAGCTTATCGATCAGCTCCCGAAAGGTTTTGAGATAGCGGCTTTCAAATTTTTCCTTGACTTCAATGGGCGTTAGTTGTGCCAACACATCTCTTTCATCATTTAAAACAAGCTCCCGAATCGGTTCAACTTCAACGGCAATCAGGGCACTGTGCCGTTTGGCATAGCGGCTTAAGGCATCCGGCAACTTGAAAATGTCATTGTAAGGGCTGGACTTTTTGGCAACTTGGCGGATTTCTTCAATGGTCTCTCTGAGTTCCTCATCGACAATATAGTTTTTGCTGTTTTCATAGATATCGATATATTTAAAGGCGGTTTTGAGGATCTTTTTCTGTTCGCTGTTAAAAAAGCTGATAATCGGTTCCAGATCATCCCCCAGATCCAGGAGGTCATCGCGGTGGTCGTGAACATGTTTAAAAAATATCAGGGCATTGGTCATATTTAAGATGGTATCCAGCATCGCTTTGCCATTTAAAAGAATGACCTTACCCGGGAAACGTTGTTCAAGCCGGTATTCAATTAGCAGTGCATCTATTTCTCTTAGTTTGCTTTTTGCTCGGGATTTAAAAGTTTTGATAATGGTGTCTTCTTCATCGTCAATGGCTGTCATGGCAAAGAGACCCTTCATCACTTCCTTGACCGATTTTATCTGGGCCTCGCTGGGATGTTCCCGCTTTTCAATTAAGAGTTTGTCGCCAAACTCGGTTTTGGTCAGCAGCTTTAGCAGGTCTTTGGGGTCGGCTTCCACCGGGGACAGGGTTTCGCTGTTTAAAATCAGACTGGCCTTTCCCTGTTTAAAGAGCATCGCGACCAGCCACCGGACGTCCCAGTCAATAAATCCGTAGGGGGCATCGGAAAAATGTTTGATCAGCGCTTTTAATGAAATTTTGGTGTGCCGGGACAGCAGCTCAATGGCGTTTAATAGGTCTTCCAGCGCCAGGTTGTTGGCCGCCGGGGCAGTGGACTGACCCATGGAAAGTTGGCTGGCCGACTTAAAAATCTGCTCAATATCGGCAGACTGGGGCTGGGTTTCCATATAATAGAGCTTATTGTAGCGGGCATTGACCAGCTTGCCCAGGCCATCACTAATCCGGCTTTCCGTATCTTTGGCTGGAATATTGGTTTTATCGCCGGCCACGTAGATATTAGCATGCTTAATGGCTTCTTCAATAAAAATCCGAATCCGCTGTTTCTTTTCGCTGAGTTCATCCTCTTTCGCCCGTTTAATGCTGGCAAAGTTTTTCTCCAGCTCCACTCCTCTTTTAGTCAAATATTTACTGATTTTCAATTGCTCGATGATTTCATCCAGAAAGGTGGCGTCCCCGGGGAGGTGCACCAGCACCTGGGGCTTCTGGGCGGACAGCATCCGGAGGGTTTCGGTTTTGTAGTCCTGATCATGATAGGGGGTGATAATATGAACCGCCAATTCTTCGGACTGGTTATTTTTAAAATACCGTCCATCGACAATCTGGTTATAAGGAAAATGATAGCGGTTATTGTAACGGTATTTGTTTTCTTTAATGATTTCCTGGAAGATGATGGCCGCGGCTTCGTTGATGATTTCACCCATTTCCACCGCTTCATTCTGGATCGCCCGGTTAATATCCTGCTCTTCGTTGGTCAGAAACATATAGACGTCGCCGTTCTTCTGAACCAGGGTCTGGGCGATCAAACGGCTTAGCGACGCCTCCACTTTTTTTCTTAAGTTGATCCGGTCGTCATCGACGCTTGACACCATCAGGGTGGTGATGTTTTCGGTATTGGCTTTAATCTCTTTGACATGTTTGATCATAAAGAGAATTTTTAACAGCTCCACATCCTGGACTTCCAGTAGGGTATTTTCTTCAGCCTGCTTAATGACAATGCGGTGGGTGTGGTCGATAAACTGATCCAGGGCGTTGTAAAAGGTATAAAATGGCACCAGGGCGCCTTCGGTCGCTTCCATCAGCGACATCGCCGATTCCTTGAACAGGGCAATCATCGAGCGTTCCCCTTCGGCCAGATGCTTCCCTGAGGCGCTGTGATTACGGATGGCGGTTAAAACCTGTCCCAACAAATTAAATTGATAAGGGATAAAGGGGTAAACCCGGGCGAACTCGTCACGGTTTTGGTAGAGCTTCTTTTCCACTTCGCCGGAAAAGGTGATCAGGTTTTTGATCACCGATTCTTTTTGGTCATAATAAAGCTGCAGGGTTACCATCCCGGCCTGATTTTTTTCGAGAATCCGCTTGCGGATGACTTCATCGACGTTGGCGCTGGACAGCGAAAGCCGGGTGTCAAAGCGACCCTGAATTTTAGAGAAGTCACTGCCTTTGACGGTAACAACGGCGTCAATATCCTGCTGACTGGTGACAATCACCCAGGCCATACCGCCACAGGCCGTACCCAAATCTTCAGTAACGGTCTGGAGATTGAGCATCAGACGGGCATCATCGGCGATGTACTGACCGATTTCATCGACCATAAAGACAACATGATGATTACTACCCTTTTTGTCACAATAGTGCCTTATCAGGCTGGCAAATTTTTCGATCGAGAGGGTGTAGGTATCAGTGGCTTTCTCACACCAGGTGCGGGCGGCTTCCTCACTCATAATCGCCTGTTTTGCTAACACTTCCACCAGTTCGTCCTGAATAAAATAGAAGTCTTCCCGGGCATCCTCCCAGGCATTGCCGTAAGCTTCACGATAGGCGGCTTTAAAGCTTTCAAAATTGCCGTCATCAGCGAGTTTGCGTTCCAGATCGGCCAGAAAGGGAAGTGAACCGCAGAAGCCCTGCATTTCATTAAAGACTTTCATGAAGACATCGATGATGGCGTCTTTTGAGGACTTGGAGTTGGATTCACTTTTGGAATCGATATTGAAAAGAATCACATCGCTCGAGACATTTTCGGCCAGGCGAATGTTTGCCATAACTACGGAATCGTTCAGCTTGCTGCCGTCGGTAAAAAACTCAATGGCTTTTCTCCCATTGACGTCTTTATTTTCTAGCAGATAGGATAAGATTTTGAGAAAGTGGGACTTGCCGGAACCAAAGAAACCGGAAATCCAGACCCCCATTTTATCGGTATGGCCAGTGATGCCATTTTTGTAGCTTTCGAAAAAGTTGCGGAAATGTTTTAGCAACTCTTTGGTCACCACATATTCATCCAGTTCCTGATAAATGTTGACATCGTCGTCCTGGCCGACTTTAATGACGCCTTTAATATCCCGATCAATCGGTTTGACAAACATCTCTGCAATACGCATCTTTTTTCCTCCAAAGTTTTTATTTAACAAGTTTTTAAGTTTTAGGTCGGTATGACGGGCAGCTTTAAATGAGTTTGAAGGCCCGGTAGTAGTTATCGTCTTTAATGGTAGCAAAGAGCTGTAAATCCTGGCCAGAATAAACACCGGGGAAAAACATCACCACTGGCACAGTGTCCAGTACCTGATGAAGATTGTTGAGGACATTGTGGGACCGCACAATCGGATAGCATTTTCCTACCCCGGTAATAAAAATCACCGAATGATCTGGGGTATGCTCAACAATATGGTTGACTAGCAGATTGGTCTTGCTGGTCAGGCGGAGCATTTTAATAATGGCCTGGTAGGTATAATCCAGACCTTTTGTTTTTTCAAACTGGAAGCACTTTTCCAGATAGCCCCGTTCTCTTAAAATGGTAATCACCAGTTGGTAGAGGTCATACTCGACAATCTTTACGCCGCTGGCTGATTTGTTAATTTTCGCTTTAAGATAGGCAATGTGCTGCCTGACCTTTAGTTCGTTCTGGGGGGCATAGTCAAAGATGTAGTAGCCCACTTCATTACCCAGACCCTTGTTTTTTAAAAAGTCATCGGTTGTGATTTTCGCTTCAATTTGATCCAAGCGGGTTTCGATGTTGTTCATGTTAGGCCTCTCCAGTTATGGCATTCAAGTAAGCTGTGAAGCCATGATCTTCCAGTATTTTTCTCAGGTTGTAGTCAACCAGGGGAATGATAATTTTTCTTTGCTCTTCTTTGTTTTGAATCACCCCGGCTTCAAGCAGATTCTTTATATATTGCTGCTTCAACTTTTTGGTGGTTATTTCAGACCATGCTGCCACGGTTTCGTTTTGCTGTTTTTTTTCATCAAAGAAGCTGTTGATAGCTCGGTCGGTGATGACTGTCTCCCCTAAAAGAATCGCCGGTCGGTACACCTGATGAATAAACTCAAAAAAAAGCCGATCGGTCTTCATAATGCTGATCAGAATAATCAGCTTGACGGTGGCAATATCAGCGGTGACGATTAATTCTAAACAGTCATCGGGCAGACTGTGAAGACGCTTGATGATGACATTGGCCATTTTTCGGGCCCGTATTTCATTTTTAACCTGATAAATATTTTCGGTCTGGGCAAGATCCCGGATCGCCACAACGTCGTTGCCGTCTTGCAAAAGCAGGGCTGTTTTTCGGGTTTCGCTGAGCCAAAACAGGCTTGAAACCATTCCGGCGCTATATTCCATGGTCACCCTCCAATTCGGTTTTTGTCGTGTTATTATTGTACCACTTACGGGGTTTATTTTGAATCATAAGTTCCTCAAATATTTTTCCCTAAGTTGACAAAAAAATCATTTGTGGAATTTAATAGCATTATTCTGCATCTGAATTATTCTGCATCTGCATGCTTCTGCTTTGTTTCTAATATTCAGTGTCTTTTCTCATGATTTGCAAATATTCTTCATAAGCAAAAACTCGATTTCTTTGTCCACTCACTGTTTGTACCAAAATCCCCAAATCGATAAGCTGCTTGACTGCACTGGAAACAGTATTATATGAAAGGTCCAGGGCTGCGCTGGTTTTCTTAATATCAATAATCGGGTGACCTTCAAGGTATTTTAACACCAACTTGACGGTCTTTTTAGCTCTCCCGACATTATTTTCTACGAGGCGTGTGTTCTGCTCATTTAATTTAACAAGTTTTTCAATCGTTTGGATAGCATCCTCAGCTGACTCATAAACAGCTAATATGAAAAACTTGATCCACTGTTCAAAATTTCCTTTTGATCTTACTTCCATCAGCCTGTCATAATACTCAATTCGATTTCTTTTTAAGAAATAGGATATATATAGGGTTTCATAACTAATTACTTTTCTTTCCATTAAAAATAAGTTAATCATCAAACGTCCAATTCGACCATTACCATCTAAAAAAGGATGGATCGTTTCAAACTGATAATGTACGAGTCCTATTTTGATTAATGGATCCAGTGCATCTTCTTGATTGATAAATATCTCTAAATCTGACATCGCATCAATCATATCGTTAACATTGGGCGGCACAAATCGCGCATCTTTTAAACTTCCTCCCTGGGGACCGATCCAATTTTGCAATCGTCTAAACTCGCCTGGATTTTTTTCGCTTCCCCTTTCCCCTGCTAATAAAATTTCGTGGATCTCCCTCAGCAATCGACTGGATATCGGCAATGCCTTCACTCTTTGTTTTGCGTAAGACGAAGCCCTTATATAATTAATGACCTCTTCAGCCTCAAGGTTCGTATTATCATCAAGGTTTGGATCTAAAAGATCATCTAATGTTGCCTGTGTTCCTTCGATTTGGGATGACAACAGCGCTTCTTTTCTCACGTACATTGATACAAATAAATCAATATCCGGAACCTGACTTGATACTCCCTGTAAAATTCCCACACTTCTATTTGCTTTTGACAGCAATTCTACCATCTCTTGATCATATTCAATTGCCGGATTTGGGGGGAGGTGCTTGGGCAGAAAAGATTTGTATTCCATTGTCCCTTTTAAATTGATACGGTATTCACCTGCTCTGGTATTCATCGACAATACTCCTAAAATGAAATTATTTAATTATCATATCGCTTTTATTTCATTTAGTCAATTATATTGAAATATAAAGCCCCATTCATTTTTATATTTCAATTTTACCTTTTTTTAATCTCCCCGATCTGGATCTTTATTATTAACGCACTTTGGACAAATAGTCAAAAAAATAAGTGGCTATGATTGCATGCATTCCATGCAGTACATCATAACCACCTATTGATTGTTATCCATATTAAGATCGTAGCGTTCCTATTCCTTATAAACCGCTATATTATGCGATTTTAACCTAATTAACTGTTCTTATCCCTGTCATTCCCACTCAATCGTTGAAGGCGGCTTGCTGGTAATGTCATAAACAATCCGGCTGACATGCTTGACTTCATTAACAATTCGGGTGGAGATGCTTTCTAACACATCGAAGGGGATACGGGCCCAGTCGGAGGTCATCCCATCAACTGAGGTAACGGCGCGCAGGCCGATGGTGTAATCATAGGTGCGTTCATCACCCATCACCCCGACGCTGCGGTTTCCTGGCAACACCGCAAAGTATTGCCAGATTTCTTCATCCAGGCCAGCTTTGGCAATCTCGTCGCGGAAGACAAAATCAGCTTCTTTTAAGATGTCCAGTTTTTCTTTGGTGACATCGCCCATCACCCGAATGGCCAGACCTGGTCCCGGGAAGGGTTGCCGCCAGACCAGATCGTGATCCAACCCGATTTCTTCACCGACTGCCCGAACCTCATCTTTAAAGAGGTTTCTAAGCGGTTCAATCAGTTCAAAATTAACATCATCGGGCAGTCCACCAACATTATGATGGCTTTTGATGACCGCCGCATTTTTGGTGCCGCTTTCGATGACATCGGGATAGATGGTTCCCTGTAGTAGAAAATCGATATCGTTTAATTTACTGGATTCTTCTTCAAAGACGCGGATAAACTCGGTACCAATGATTTTTCGTTTTTGTTCGGGATCACTGACGCCTGCCAGTTTACCAAGGAAACGCTTTTCGCAGTTTACCCGGATAAAGTTCATATTAAAGCGGTTTTTAAAGATTGCTTCAACCTGATCGCCTTCATCTTTTCGCAGCAGACCATGATCGACAAAAATACAGGTCAGCTTATCACCGATGGCCTGGTGAACCAGGGTTGCCGCAACCGAAGAATCAACGCCGCCACTGAGGGCGCATAAGACTCGCCGGTCACCAACCTGTTCTTTAATCGCTTCAATCTGTTCCTGGGCAAAGTTATGCATGGTCCATAAACCTTGGCAGCCGCAGACATTGTAGATAAAGTTATTTAACACTTCTTTACCATATTTGGTATGTTCCACTTCGGGATGGAATTGCACCGCATAGAGCTTGCGTTCATGACATTCCATGGCACCGGTCGGACAGGAGTCAGTCGTGGCAGTGATACAGAATCCTTCCGGGATTGTCTGGATATAATTGGTGTGACTCATCCAGCAGGTCGAACCATCGGGAATATCTTTAAACAACACCGAGTCTGTTTCAAATTTCAGGGCTTTTTTTCCGTACTCCCGAATATCGGCAGAATTAGTTGCACCTTGTAGCTGCTCAGCCATCAGCTGAGCGCCATAGCAGATCCCTAAAATCGGAATCCCCATGTTATAAATTTCCGGGTCACAAAGCGGTGCTCCCTCTTCATGAACACTAGAAGGCCCGCCAGTGAAGATAATCCCCTTGGGATTTTTCTGACGAATCTCATCGGGACTAATATCATAGGGAACAACCTCAGAATACACCCGGGCTTCTCGAACCCGTCGGGCGATCAGTTGATTGTATTGTGCTCCAAAATCCACAATGAGAATAATTTCATCTTGATAATGCTTTGCTATCATAAATTCTCCTAAAATTGCGCGCTATTGTAGTTCGGTGATTCTTTGGTGATGGAAATGTCATGTGGGTGACTTTCGATCAAACCGGCACTGGTTATTTTCATAAACTGTGATTTTTCTCTTAAATCCTTAATCGTTGGCGTACCACAATAGCCCATTCCTGAACGGAGGCCACCAACGAGTTGGTAGACCGTATCGGCTAATGATCCTTTGTAGGGAACCTTACCCTCAACGCCTTCAGGAACCAGTTTTTTCTGACCTTCCTGGAAATAGCGATCCGAGCTACCATCTTTCATGGCTCCTAAAGAGCCCATCCCGCGGTAGGTTTTAAAGCTACGACCCTGGTAGATAATGGTTTCTCCCGGGCTTTCATCAGTCCCGGCAAAGAGACTGCCGATCATCACCACGTCAGCACCGGCGCCAATCGCTTTAACGACATCACCGGAATACTTGATCCCACCATCGGCGATCACTGGAATATCGTGTTCTTTGGCAACTTCAACCACATCTAAGATCGCCGTGACTTGTGGGACGCCAATCCCTGCTACCACTCGAGTGGTACAGATAGAACCGGGGCCGATCCCGACCTTAAGGGCATCAACGCCGGCTTCGATTAAATCTTTGGCGGCGGCTCCAGTGGCAATGTTTCCGACGATCAACTGAACCTCGGGATATTTTTCTTTGATCGCTTTGACAGTTTTAATGACGCCAATCGAATGACCATGAGCGGTATCCACGACGATCACATCCGCCTGGGCTTTAACTAATGCATCGACGCGTTCAAAGGTGTTACTGCTAATGCCAACAGCACCGCCAACAATCAGTCGACCGCGATAGTCTTTAGCGGCATTGGGATATTTAATGCTCTTTTCAATGTCTTTAATGGTGATCAAACCTTTTAAATTGTTTTCAGAATCGACAATCGGAAGTTTTTCGATTTTGTATTGTTTTAAAATGGCTTCGGCTTTTTCTAAGGTAGTACCTTCTTCAGCGGTCACCAGGTTTTCTTTTGTCATCGCGTCTTTGATCTTCTTTTTGGGGTCACTTTCAAAGCGCAGATCGCGGTTGGTGATGATTCCCACCAATTTTCCTGCAACGGTGATGGGAACGCCGGAAATCCGATAACGGGACATCAGCTCCAGGGCATCACCGATATTATGATCCGGTGATAAGAAAAACGGATCAACGATAACCCCGTTTTCTGAGCGTTTAACCTTGTCAATTTCAAAAGCCTGTTCTTCAATCGTCATATTTTTATGAATAATCCCGATGCCGCCTTCTCTGGCCATCGCAATCGCCAATCGTCCCTCGGTAACGGTATCCATGCCGGCGCTCATGATGGGAATATTCAGGGCAATCTTTTTTGTCAGACGGGTGCCGGTGTTGACATCCCCTGGCAACACTTCTGATTTTCCTGGGATTAACAATACATCATCAAAGGTAATGCCTTCCTTTAATATCTTCTCCAACCTTGTACTCCTTTCGAATTCAACTCTTGTTTAGATACAAAAAAAGCAGACAATTGGCCATTGCTTTTCATCTGCTTCATGTATGTTCGGTAATCTTCTATTATGCTGTTTAGTCTAACACAATTAGCTTAAATGTGACAATACTTATTTTTTTGGTAACGTTATCTTTTCTTGAGTTAAGCAATTTTCAGGCTAAAATAATAATAGGGGCGGATTCTCCATGTCGGCTTTAATGTCTTGCAGGAATTTTGCGCCGTCGACCCCATTGGCTACCCGTTGATCGAGGTTTAGGCTAATTTTCATCACCGATCGAACGACCGGTTCGCCCTGGTGAATCCGAATCCGCTGAACCACTTCGCCAACGCTGAGGATGGCACTGTTGGTCTGATTGATAATCGCGGTAAACTCGCGGATCCCATACATGCCCAGGTTGGTAATCGTAAAGGTGGTGGCGGCCTCTTGATCCTCGGGCAGATGTTTGTTTTTGACTGCCTTTAAAAGATCACCGCGACTTTTGACGATCTCGACAAAGCTCATCGTCTGACTATTAGGAATCACCGACACGATAAAACCACTTTCGGATTCAACGGTTAAGCCGATATTCACATGATCATGGACAACCACTTGATCGCCCTCCCGTCGGGCGTTAATCAAAGGATGCTTAATTAGTGCCCGGGAAGTTGCCAATAGCAGAAAATCGGTATAGGTACAGCGATATTTGGCCTGTTCCTCGATTTTCTTGGTAATCTTCTTTCTCAGATCTTTAATTTCGGTCATGTCAATTTCCGTGGTTAAGCTGATGACCGGTACTTCCCCGGTGCTTTTTACCAGGTATTTTCTGATTGCTTTGGGTCTTAGCGTTGGGGCGATAATTTTTTCAAGGTTTTTTTCATCTTTTTCATCATTTTCATCATCATTTTGATCAGCCATTGCTTGCTCATTGTTAACGTTCTCTGGTTGCTGAATCAGTTCTTGAGCTGGCTGAACCGGATCAGCGTGGCTCTCTAACGGTTCAACCTTTTCGGTATCAGTGGCTGCAGTCTCAAAAACTTCTGGTTGATCGGTTTCTGGCAAAAGATCCTCCGGCTGATTTTTTACTAGTTCCGTTATTTGGCTGTTAACGGGCTTATTTTCACTGGTTTTCACTTCACTGTCGACTGCTTTGACAACCGCTTGATCTGGACTTATTGGCGCTTTGGCTTTAGTTTGATATTGATCCTGACTCGGTGTTCTTTTTGGTAAACCGCGGCTTTTACGGTTTATAAACGCCTGATCCTGCTCTTCATTTTCATAAAGCACATGCATCGGTGTTGGTTTAACAATGATTTCTTCCCGCAGCGGTTCCGCTTTCAAATCGACAAAGGGAACAAAGTCGAGTTCTGATATTTTAGTCACTACATCAACGTCTTGCACTTTTAACCTGTCATCATTCTCATCGACAAAGGGGACAAAATCCAACTCCGGATTGGGAAGCTTTTCTGTTTTTTGGTTCATATCTCTAAGTTTTTTGCGGGGTTTAAGCGGTGGTTCGGGAACCTCTTCCAGCTTCACTGGCGTTGAAAAGAGATTGCTGGGATTCCCGGCTATTTTTTCCAGATTTGTTTTGATTACCACCGGTTCTTTTGATTTGTAATTCAAACTTCCCGGTTGAATAACCACCAATTTCTTAACATCATCGGTTTCAATTCTTCCCTTTGGTCCACTGCCGATGACCTGATCAAGTTCTACCTTAAATTCCCGGGCAATCCGTCTTGCCGCCGGGGTTGCTCTGACCTTTCCCGCGCGGGGATCAGGTTGACCGGGGTTTTCCTGCGGCTCTTCAATTTCTTCATCTTTGAGGATTCCCCGAATCGCGTTAGCGGGTAGCTCTTCGGTAGCTTCTGTTTTGATGCCTTCTTTGATGGTTTCTTCTAAGTTTCTTTCCAGTGCTGCAATCGCCGCTGTCAGTTTCTCTTCCAGATTTTCTTCTTTCGGATCTTCTGTTACGATATCCTCAGCTAATTGTTGATGCTCCTCTAAGCTTTCTGGGGTGATCGCGGCTGGTGGCTCTGTGCTTATCTCCGCCGCCCCGCCTTGATGCTGATTATCATCGCGCACGGCCTCTTTTATGATTGTTTCTGCAGACTCAAGGGTTGCGGCATTTGTCACATTTTCTGCTGCCATATTAAGCTTCTCTTTCGGTAAGATTATTTCTTTTTCTATCATTCTGCCAACTCCTTATATCCGGTTAAGGAGGCGATAGACGCCATGCACGAAATCGTTTCGCTGGGGTACTGTTGCGGCCTCTAATTCCTGATTAAAAGGAATCGGAACATCCAGCCCGCCCAGACGAATAATCGGCGCTGTCAGGTAGTCGAAGGCTTCGCTTTCGACCACCCGGGCAACAATTTCGCCACCCAGGCCGCCGGTTTTAACCGCCTCATGGGCGACAATCAGACAGCCGGTTTTTATAACTGAATCAATGATCGGTTGCATCTCGATCGGATACAGGGTCAGCGGATTAAGAATTTCCACCTTAATCCCTTCTTCTTCTAAAAACTCGGCCGCTTCAATGGCTTTTAGCAGGGTGGTACCGTAAGCAACAATGGTAACATCCTTGCCGGGACGTTCGACAATCGTTTTTCCAATTTCCAGGATATAGTCTTCATCGATTGGAACCAGCCCGACCGCATCATAGAGCATCTTATGCTCGATAAAACAGACTGGGTTATTATCCCGGATGGCCGCTTTTATCAGCCCTTTTGCCTGGGCCGGGCTGGAAGGGGTTACTACCTTTAGTCCGGGCACATGGCATAACCAGGCTTCGAGACTCTGACTGTGTTGCGCCGCTGCCCCGGTTCCGGATCCAGCTGGCAGCCTTAGCACCATTGGCACCTGAGACTGACCGCCAAACAGATAGCGCATTTTCGCGCCCTGATTGACCAGGGCATCCATGCCCAGGGTAATAAAATCCATAAACATCATCTCGCAAATCGGGCGCAAGCCTGTGGTTGCCGCTCCCACCGCGGTGCCAACAATGGCGCCTTCTGAAATCGGCGTATCGAGAATCCGTTCTTCGCCAAACTCTTCCAGCAAACCCTTTGACACCCCAAAGGCACCGCCGTATGTACCAATATCTTCACCTAAAAAAATGACATCTTTATCCTGACGCATTTCTTCTGTTATTCCCAGACGGATGGCGTCGCGGTAGGTCATTTTTATCATATCACTTGTTTTCATCATTATTCAACCTCTCACGCATAGACATCTTCTAAAATTGTGGTCAGCTCGGGCTGTGGACTTTTTTGAGCAAATTCGACCGCCTGTTCAATCGAAACCCTGGCTTCCTCTTCCATTTTGAGGATCTGTTTTTCTGTAAAAACGCGGTTCTCCCGGAGGTATTCTTTCATCTTCAAAAGCGGGTCTTTCTTCTGCCATTCAATAAGCTCGCGTTTATCGCGATACAGTTGTTTATCGCTTTTAGAGTGTCCACTGTAGCGATAGGTTTTGGCTTCGATCAGCACCGGACCTTTACCTGCTCTGGCATAACGCAGGGCTTTGGTCGCGGTATTGTAAACACCCAGAAAATCATTGCCATCAATCGTAAGGCCGGGGATGTTATAAGCCTCGCTACGGTCTGAGATGTTTTCAATATTGATGTGATTTTCAACCGGATTTGACATCCCATACTGATTGTTTTCAATAAAAAAAACCACCGGCAGCTTCCAGATCGAGGCCAGATTCAGGGATTCATGAAAACTACCCGTATTAGTGGCACCATCGCCGGCGAAGCACAAAACAACCTTGCCGGTATTATGGTATTTTTGGGTCAGTGCCGCCCCGCAGGACAGGTTAAAGCCGCCTCCGACGATGCCATTGCCGCCAAGATTTCCATTTTCGACATCGGCAATGTGCATCGAACCACCTTTACCCTTGCAGTAGCCGGTATATTTCCCGAGACACTCTGCCATCATCAGATTGACATCCAATCCAAAACCGATCGCCTGGACATGACTGCGATGGCTCATCGACACCAGATCGCCCTCTTCCAGTGCCAGACAAGGCATCACCCCTGAGGCTTCCTGACCGATGGCCAGATGAACCGTTCCGTGAACCTTTCCCTTTGAAACAAGTTCATCCAGTTTTTCTTCAAAATAGCGAGCCTGATTCATTTTATAGTACATTCTTAATAGAAGTTCTTCTGATAATTCAATCATGGTTTCCTCCACATTCTCTTAAGTATATTTTAAAAAGGTGAATAACCTTAGTATTTTGTTTTAATTGCTTTTGTCATTATATCTTTTATTCCCCAATAAATAAAGAATGAAGCGAAAAACTACATAAAATAACAGTTTTTTCACTTCATTCTTTATTTCTATTAATAATCTTTTAATTTTTTGTCCAATCAATCGTTTTTGGCCAGCTGCCTGATGATCGCTTCGGCGATGATCAAATCCTCGGGGGTTGTGATTTTAATATTGCTATAGTCACCAACCACGATCTTAACCGGGATCTTTAGCCGTTCCACCAGAAAAGCATCATCAGTGCCGACCACTCCCGCTTCACGGGCTTGTTGGTGGGCTGCTCTGATCAAATCATAAGAAAAGGTTTGGGGGGTTTGGATTTCCACCAGAAGGTTTCGATCCGGGGTATGTTCGACAAAGCCTTCTTCATTAATTATTTTGATGGTATTTTTAGCCGGCACCCCTACCACCGTGGCCTGATGCGTGACTGTTTCGGCAATGCTTTTGCGAATCACCGACTCGCGGATCAGCGGTCTGGCACCATCATGGATCAGGACAATCCGGGTCTGCGGATCGACCGCTTCCAAACCGGCATAAACCGACTCTTGCCGGGTGTTGCCGCCTGCCACCAATTTGACCTTGGTATAGGGATAGGCTGCGATGACCTGATCCTGACAGAGATCTCGTTCCTCGGGATTGATAACCAACACGATTTCATTAATCAGGGGGCATTTTTCAAACACATCCAGGGTATGAGCTAAGATCGGTTTTCCGTTTAATCGGAGATACTGTTTGCTGACCGAGGCGTTCATCCGCCGACCTAAGCCGGCGGCGGGGATGATCACGCTAGTTTGAAGTTTTTCCATCTTTGTCACCTTATTATTAATTATTAAGATCCCCTTAATTAGGTGCCCAGAGATAAAGGCTCAGGCTCCACCGCTGCCAATTGCCGCTTCACCGGAGTTTTTATCCGATCAGGATATTTATAGCGCCTTTAATATCTGGGCCACTTTGGGGTGGTCTGTTTTTAAAATAATTTCCCGCTGCTGCGGGGTCTCCAGACAGGTTTTTAGACAGATTTCAAGCCGCGGCTCAAGCTGATCTTGCCACACCAGATCCGGCCACTCCAGCAACAGGGTACAACCCTGGCTGAGGTAATCTTCAAAGCCCATCTCATAAAGCTCATCCGGATCCTTAAGCCGGTACAAATCAAAATGAAAAATTCTAGGGGGGGTACCGTACTCATTGACAAGCGTATAGGTCGGGCTGGTAACCTCATCATCGATGCCCATTCCAGCTACAAAGCCTTTTGAAAAGAGGGTCTTTCCGGCACCCATTTGACCTTGTAAAAAAATAATCAGGGGGAAGTCGATGGCTTCCCCCAAATGTTTTCCAAAATCAAAGGTTTCCTGACTTGATTTTGTGATGATTCTTTTTTCTTGCATCTTAATCAACCTTTTCTTTGGAGCCTGTCTTTTCGTCACTGAAGTCAATGATCTCTTCATCTTCATCATCAACTATCTCATAATCCACTTCGACGACATCCTGATCGGCAATCCGCCGATTACCGGGTAGAACCACCGCCAGGAAAATATAAATTCCAACCCCAATCATTAACCCAAAAGTTCGTAAGACGATCGGTAATACTAATAATAACCCTCTAAAAACCCAGGGCGAAATGTTGCAGTATTCGCCAAGACCAGCGCAAACACCGGCCACGATTGCTCGTTTTTTACTTTTCATTAATTGTTTTTTCATTATTCTTCCGTTCTTTACACTTATTCTTGTTGATAGTTTTCCATAAACCGTTCCAGCCGATCCATGGTTTCTAACAGATCTTCAGGATGGGGTAAAAAGACGATTCTAAAATGATCGGGATGGGGCCAGTTAAAGCCTGTTCCCTGAACCATCAGGACATGTTCTGCTTTGAGGAAATCCAGTGCAAACTGGACATCGCTGGTGATATTAAATAGTTCCGTATCAATTTTGGGAAAGACATAAAATCCCGCTTTGGGTCTGACACAAGACAGACCCGGTATCGCATTGATCCGCTTACAGACAATCTCGCGCTGTTCGTAGAGTCGCCCCCCGGGCTTAAGCAGATCATTCATGCTCTGGTAACCGCCTAGCGACGTTTGGATGGCATGCTGGCCCGGAACATTGGAGCACATCCGCATGTTGGAAAGCATTTTAATCCCCTCGATATAATCACTGGCGCCTTCCTTGTTGCCAGTCAAGATCATCCAACCGACCCGAAAACCGGGAATTCGATGTGACTTTGACAAGCCGTTAAGGGTCACCACCAGCACCTCGTCAGTCAGGGTTGCCATCGGGATATGAACTGCATCATCATAGAGAACCCGATCATAGATTTCGTCGGCAAAAATAATCAAGTTGTTAGCAACGGCCAGATCGACAATCCCCTCAAGAATCTCCCTGGGATAAAGGGCTCCGGTGGGGTTATTAGGATTAATAACGACGATCCCCTTGGTATTGGGGGTAATCTTACTGGCGATATCGGCAAGGTTAGGATTCCACTCATCTTCTTCATCACAGATATAATAGACTGCCTTGCCTCCCGATAGGTTGACCGCAGCCGACCATAGCGGGTAGTCTGGTGCCGGAACCAGGATTTCATCGCCATCATCGAGCAGCGCCTGCATACAAAAAAGAATCAATTCACTGACACCATTGCCAAGAAAAACATCATCGACCTTGAGATCCATCAGACCCTTGGTCTGATAATGCTGAACCACGGCCTTCCGAGCTGAGAAAATCCCCTGGGAATTGCAGTAGCCTTCGGCTGGCCGCATATTATATTTGACATCCTGGATAATCTCATCCGGCGCGTTTAAATTAAAGGGAGCCGTATTCCCGGTGTTGAGCATAATAATGTCAATGCCGTCCCGTTCCATGCGATCCGCCTCTTCAACCACCGGTCCTCTAATATCATAACAAACGTTGTCCAACTTCTTCGACTTTTTCACAGCCTTCATCACTACACTCAACTCCTTTAATATTAAATTTTAGATAAGACTACTCCAATGTATGGTCCTTTTTCATTTTTTCGATGATGTTGCGGTAGCCTTTGCCGTGTTTGAGGCAGCGGTTAACGCGGCTGATGGTGGCTGAGCTGGCTCCAGTCAGTTTTTCAACATCGATGAAGGTTTTTCCCTGGGACAGTAGATAGGCAATTTCAAAACGGTGAGCCATGTCTTCAATTTCTTTGATCGTACACAGGTCTTCAAGCAACAGATTACAATCCGCTTCGTTTTCAAGGGCTAAAATCGCCTGGGCCAGGACTTTTCGTTTTGTATTTGCTTCCATCGACAATCCTCATTCATTTCGTAGCTTTCATTTTGGACGATACGAAATTTTCTTCCTAAAAAATTTTATCCATTGACACTTAATCTTATCTTTAGTGTATAATATGTTATCATAACACATTGCAGTAAAGAAATAAATTGAAAGGTGAACTTTATGAAATTATATAATACCCTAACCCAGAAGAAAGAAACCTTTGTCCCGATTGAAGCGGGAAAGGTTCGGATGTATTCCTGCGGACCAACTGTTTACAACTATTTTCACATCGGCAACGCCCGTCCTTTTATCGTTTTTGACGTGCTGCGGCGGTTTTTGGAATACACCGGTTACGAGGTAACCTTTATCCAGAATTTTACCGATGTTGATGATAAAATCATCAACCGTAGCCATGAAGAAGGGATTTCCCCCGGTGATGTTTCGGAAAAATACATCGCCGAATATTTTACCGATGCCGACGCCCTCGGGATCAGACGCGCTTCTGTCCATCCCAAGGTCAGTGAACACATGCCCGAAATCATTGCGATGATCGAGACTTTAGAAGAAAAAGGACTGGCTTATAATGTCGACGGCAATGTCTACTATCATGTCGATGCCTTTAAAGATTATGGCAAATTATCGAAACAATCGATTGATGATTTAAAATCCGGTGCTCGGATTGATGTCAATGACGAAAAACACAGTCCCCTGGATTTCGCCCTCTGGAAAAAGAAAAAAGATGGCGAGCCCTATTGGGACAGTCCCTGGGGCCAGGGGCGGCCGGGCTGGCATATTGAATGTTCGGCGATGTCCAAAAAACATCTGGGCGATACCATCGATATTCATGGCGGTGGTCAAGACCTGATCTTCCCCCACCATGAGAATGAAATTGCCCAATCCGAAGGCTGCTGCGGCAAACCCTTTGCCAACTATTGGGTGCACAACGGCTATATTAATATCGATAACGAGAAAATGTCTAAATCCAAGGGCAACTTCTTCACCGTTAGGGATATCGCCAAAAGCTTTGACCTGGAAGCGGTGCGGATGTTCTTACTGATGGCTCATTACCGCAGCCCGGTTAACTTTAGTCAACCGCTGCTGCAGCAGGCCGCCAGTGCCCTGGAACGCTTTTATACCGCCAAATTTCAGATGGAATTCTTGCTGGCAAACGCCAGTGCCGATACCGCAACCGAAAATGAACAGGGCTGGATCGATTCGCTGGCTAAGTACAAACACGATTTTATCGCCGCCATGAACGATGACATCAACACCGCCGATGCCATTGCCGTGATTTTTGAATTGGTCCGAGACCTTAACTCCAATCTCGATGCCGCTTCTTCCAAACCAGCAATGATTGCCGGGCAAAACCTTTTTGCCGAACTGACCGGAGTTTTAGGGTTAGCGGTAAAAGAAAAAGAAAGCAATCTGGATGAAGCAATTGAAGACCTGATCGAGCAACGCCAGGCGGCTCGAAAAGCCAAAGACTTTAAACGAGCCGATGAGATCCGCGATGAACTCCTGGCTAAAGGCATTGTCCTGGAGGATACCCGGGAAGGTGTTAAATGGAAAAAAGCCTGACCCCAGAAAATTCAGACCGCCTCAAAACCATCCAAACCACCATCGATACGCACTATAGCCGGGAACAAGCCGCTGCCATGAACCCGCTGGCGCTGGCTTATATCGGCGATGGGATATTTTCGGATCTGGTCCGCAAATATCTGCTCGGCTGTGGTCACCAGAATGTCAATGTCATGACTAAAACCTCGATTTGCTATGTCCGCGCCAGTGCCCAGGCTCAAATTATCAGAGAGCTGCTGCCACAGCTTTCTGATGCCGAGGAACGCATCGTTAAGCGGGGCCGCAACACCGCCTCCCAGGTTCCCAAAAACGCCAACCCGTCAGACTACCGCTATGCCACCGGGTTTGAAACCCTGATTGGCTACCTCTTCCTTTGCGGAGAGGTTGACCGGATGAAAAATCTGATTTATCAGAGCATCGATGTGATTAATTCAATCAGCAAATGATAAAAAAAGATCTTCAAAAGCGAATTGCTTTCTGAAGATCTTTTTTTTATTAGTTTTTGCTCGTTTTATATCACTGCCGGACTGGCGTCCCAGGTACTAAAAATACTCCGTTGGAATCCCCGGTACATATAAACCTCATAGGACAGACAGGCAATTTCTGAAATGATAAAGCCATACCAGACCCAATCCAAACCGCCGGCCAGAGCCAACAGATAGGTAACCGGCAAGAGCACCACCATCTGCCGAATAAAGGATGCAATCATACTGACATAGGCTTTGCCGATGGCCTGGAAACTGACACTAAGCATAATCGAGATCCCCGCCATTGGAAAAGCCAGACTGATGTTTCTCAAAGCTTTGATTCCAATTGCCATCATTTCAGGAGACGGATTAAAGGCCATCATAATTTGAGTCGGGAAAATCCAAAACAGCAGGGTGCCGATGGTCATGATACTCAGGGCGGCAGTGATCGCAACCTTTAGGGTTTCATTAAAGCGTTCCCTGTTTTTGGCTCCAAAATTGAAACCAAAGATCGGCATGGCACCCTGTCCCAAGCCAAAGATCGGCATAAAGATGATCGATTGAATTTTAAAGTAAACCCCAAAAACAGCCACTGCCGACATCCCAAATCCAGCCAGAATCAAATTGTAGCCGGTAATCATCAGTGATGCCAGCCCCTGCATAATCGCCGCGGGCAAGCCAACCTTGAAAATATCTTTGACGATTACGGGATCATAATGAAACACCCGATAATCCAATTTGAGATAATTCTTGCTGCTTTTGAAAATAACCAATAACATATAGGACATCCCAAACAGCTGACCGATAACCGTGGCGATAGCAGCACCGGTTACCCCCAGCGCGGGCAAGCCAAACCAGCCAAAAATCATAATCGGATCGAGAATAATATTGACCACTGCACCGATAATCTGTCCGACCATCGGCTGGATCATTTCGCCGCTACCCTGCAAGGTCGAATAAGCTGCCTGGGTGATAAAACTGCCAAAACAAAAAACCGTCACAATCATTAGATAAGCCCGACCCTGGGCAATGATATTGGCATTGTCAGTAAACAGACTAATAAATGCTTCAGCAGTAAAAAATCCCAGGATTCCCAGCACCACTGCGATCAAGATCGCCAGCAAAAAACCATGCTCCGCGACATTGGTGGCTTCGTTTTTTTTATTCTGGCCCAGTCGCCTTGAGATCGACGAATTTATGCCAATTCCCATGCCCACAAAACAGGAGATAATCACTATCTGGATGGGAAATGCCAGCGAAACCGCGGTTAAGGCCTCTTCCCCAATTTGAGCCACAAAGATGCTATCGACAACATTATACATGGCTTGAATCATCATCGAAATGATCGCCGGTATGGACATTGAAAAGAGTAGCTTCGGTATTGGCACCACGCCCAATTTATTCTTTTTTTCTGCTTGTATGTCTTTCATGCGGCACCTCCTTGTTCATTCAATTCATTTAAAACACACGCGTAATATGATCAAGAAAAACCTGAATCCAAGGACAAAGTCAGCCTCACACCCAGGTTCTATTTAAACTCTAATTATGCTTAAATTATTTTTTCTTTTTTGATATTTCTACTTTTACTTTGCGTTCTTTGATGATTTTTCCGTTTAACTTCTTTTCTACTTTTTTAGCTTGTTCTTCATCAATATCGACAAAGGTAAATTTGTCGTACATATCGATATTACCGACGGCTGTCGAAGGGATACCGCATTCTCCGCAAATGGCGCCGAGGATATCACGTTTTTGGGCATGATCCTTTTCGCCAACACTGATAAAAAGACGTTTCGTTTTTTCTGGACCGGCGCGACGCGAACCACCATCTCTAGATCCGCCTTCGCGACGAACTCGACCGTCGCGGCCATCCCGGCCATCGCGGCGCGGAGCTCCATCAGTACGTCTAGGACGTCGTTCAATCGTATTAAGATCTTCGGCTTCTGACAGCGGCAATTGCGCCTGCAGCAAAACAGCGGCAATGGTTTCGGCGGTGTAGCCTTTTTCAACCAGATCATCAATAATTTTCACATAGGTTTCTAGGGTGCCCTTTTCAGCGCCCTTATCGGCACGAATCTTGAAGCGTTCGTGGAAATGAGCAATCTTGATATCATTAATGACGGCACTCGTTGGGATTAAATCCCGTTCGATACTTTTTTTGGTATAGTCGGTGATTTTTTTGAGTCTAAACTGATCTCTCGAACGTGCCAGGGTCAGGGAGATTCCGCTTTTTCCGGCTCGTCCGGTTCGACCAATTCGATGGACATAATATTCTTCATTGTCCGGTACATCGTAATTAAAGACGATATCGACGTCATCGACGTCAATTCCTCGGGCTGCCACATCGGTTGCCACCAGGATATTCAGATTACCACGGCTGAAATCTTTTAAAACCGCCATCCGCGAAATCTGACGCATATCGCCATGAATTTTATCAACCGAATAACCCAGTTTCTTAAGATCATCGGTGATTTCATCGACATATTTCTTGGTGTTGCAAAAAATCAGCGATCGTTGCGGTTTATAGACATCCAGTAATCGGGTGAGTGCTTCAAACTTATGATGATCGTTAATGTTAAAGTATTTTTGTTCAATGCTGGTCGCGACCATGTTTTTCGGGGAAATTTCCACTAGCACCGGATTTTTCTGGTAGGTTTCGGCAATTTTTAAAATCGGTTTTGGCATTGTCGCTGAGAATAGCACCGTTTGAATTTCATGGGCGATTTCGTCCAGAATCAATTCAATATCTTCCCTAAATCCCATGTTTAGCATTTCATCGGCTTCATCGAGTACCACCATTGATACCTCACTGAGCTTCAAGGTTTTACGTCGCATGTGATCCATCACCCGGCCAGGTGTGCCGACAACGATCTGAACCCCCGATTTAAGGTCCCTAATCTGATTTTCAATCGATGCGCCACCGAAAATTGGCAACACTTTGATACCTTTTTGATATTTGAGTACTTTTTTAAATTCGTCTGAGACCTGTACTGCCAACTCTCGGGTTGGGCATAGAACTAAAACTTGTACTTTCTTTATGGAAGGGTCAAGCTTTGTAATGGCGGGAATGGCAAACGCAACAGTTTTTCCTGTTCCTGTTTGTGACTTTCCAATCAGGTCTCCTCCCATCATTAATTGTGGTATCGCTCGTTCCTGGATTTCGGTCATTTCTACAAAGCCCATTTCTTCGATGCCTTGTAGCAGTTGTTCATTAATTTCTAATTCTGTAAATTTCATTTAGTATCCTTTCTCGAATATATAACACCTAATTTTAAACCAACTTTTTATATAAAGCAAGCTTTATTTAACAATCATTAAGAAATAATGCTTATGATTCACGCAACACCTTAATTATTTCCGATTTGGCACCTTTTTACAAATCTTATAGTCAATTGATGGTCACTTAGTATATAATCTGACTAAATACAAGTGTATTGATCTTACTCATTCATACTAAGATTATGAATAATTTTTGGAGGAAACAACCATGTCTACTTTTGGCACACGATTAAAACGACTGCGTATTAATAAGGATATGACCCAGCAGGATTTTGCTGAGCATTTTGATTTAAACAAAAGCTCGATTTCCAAGTACGAGAAAGATAAAAACCTTCCTGAAAACCAATTGCTAGTTGAAATCGCCGATTATTTTGATGTATCGGTAGACTATTTGCTTTGTCGAACTGACAACGCCACCTCACTCAATGACGCCAAACTCAAATCAGAGGGATCGCTAAACTCGGCCGAACAACTCGTTAAGCCATTAGAAATGAAAGACCTGCTCGGCCTGTTCGGATATGCGATGACCAGCGAAGAGGGTAAAAAGGAAATCCTGGATTTCATTAACTTCAAACATGAGGTTCTGATCCAGCACTACGCTAAAAAAGAATAACACAAAAAAGAAGCTGTTTTCGGACAGCTTCTTTTTTGTTATCGATAAACTACCGTACCGACCAATGACCAAGGGGTCAGACCCTTGTTAATCTCTTGGTTCCATTTTCTCGAGGCTCTTGAGCCATTGGGTGGCATGGGCATCGGAGGGCATCCGCCAGTCACCGCGGGGCGAAAAGGATACCGAGCCTACCTTTGGGCCGTCGGGCTGGCAGTTGCGTTTAAACTGCTGGCTGAAGAAACGGTGGTAAAAGTTCTTTAGCCATTTAAAAATAACCGCTTTTTCGTAGATACCGTCAAAAGCTTTACTGGCCAGGAAATATACTTTTTCCGGCGAGAAACCATGGCGCACCATTTGATAGATAAAGAAATCGTGGAGTTCATAGGGACCGACTGTTTCTTCTGTTTTTTGGGCGATTTTTCCATCGATATCGGGAGGCAGCAGTTCCGGGGAAACCGGAGTATCCAAAACATCATAGAGAATTTTGCGAATCTCCGCTTCGAGCGAATGGTCTGCCACCCACTTAACCAGATAACGGATCAGAGTTTTGGGGACACTGGCATTGACGCTATACATTGACATGTGATCGCCATTATAGGTCGCCCAGCCTAACGCCAACTCGGACAGATCACCAGTGCCGATGACGATCCCACCCAACTTATTGGAAAGATCCATCAGGATCTGGGTGCGTTCCCGAGCCTGGGAATTCTCGTAGGTTACATTGTGGAGATCGATCGGGTGGCCGATATCGTTAAAGTGTGCGGTACAGGCCGCAACAATCGAAATCTCATGGAAGGTCGCACCAAGTCCCTTGATCAAGGCCACCGCGTTATCATAGGTACGGTCAGTCGTGCCAAAGCCGGGCATTGTGACGGCATGAATTTTTTCGCGCGGGATACCAAAACGATCACAGACACTAACGCAAACCAGCAGTGCCATGGTGGAGTCGAGCCCGCCGGATATCCCGACCACCATCGGGGCATTACCAAGATGCAACAGACGTGTCGCCAAACCGATGGTTTGGATATTAAAGATCTCTTCGCAGCGTTCACTGCGGCGATTTGGGTCAGCCGGAACAAAGGGCTGGGGATTTATTTCCCGTTCAAAATCATTGGTGCTCAACGTTTCAAATGCAATGGTGCGGTAGGAATGATCCTTGAGCAGATGCACCGATTCGCCAAAGCCATGCTGCATTTGTCGGTCATGGGTTAAGGATTCAACATCGATATCAGCGATTAGCAATTCATTGCCCAGATTAAATTTGGGCAGTTCCTTAATCAATATTCCCCGTTCACAAATAATCGCATTTCCACCAAACACCAGATCACTGGTGGATTCCCCAAATCCCGCTGAGGTGTAGAGATAGGCGGCATTACAGCGACCCGACTGGGAGCGGATCAATTCTCTGCGATAATCACTTTTCCCGACCACCTCGTTGCTGGCGGAAGGATTCAGAATCACAGTTGCCCCCGCCAGGGCGTGAAAGCTCCCTGGTGAAATGGGTACCCACAAATCCTCGCAGATTTCGAGCGCGACCACAAATTCTTCGCGATGAACATGCTGAAAAAGCAGGTCTGTTCCAATTGGAACCCTTTGCGAACAAATGATAATTTCTGTTTTACTCAGCGATTTTGACGAGGCAAACCACCGTTTTTCATAAAATTCCTGATGATTGGGAATGTAGGTTTTAGGCACAATACCCAGTATTTTACCATCGTTTAACAGCACCGAGCAGTTATACAAACTCCCGTTAATGGCCAGTGGCAAGCCGACTGCGATCAGCATCTTCTTACCGTCAGACCATTGGCACAGACTATCAAGAGCCTTTACCGCATTCATCTGAAGCTCGCGCTGAAAAAACAGATCCCCGCAGGTATAGCCGGTGATTGCCAACTCCGGAAACAACAATACCTCAACACCCTGATCCCAAGCCTTGGCTGCCATCGTAATGATTTCACTGACGTTATATTGACAGTCTGCCAATTTTAGTTTAGGAACAGCACAGGCCGTTCTAAAAAATCCGTATTTGTGCATCTATTTCACCCTAACTTTTTATATTTTTCATTTTTCTCTTTTCGATGACTTTTATTATATCGCCATTTATGATCAATGACAATCTTATTTTATTTTCCACAGCCTGTGTTTAACCTTGATTTTATTATGCACAATTGCCCTGTTTGTTGTTTTACCATTACATTGGCGCTATTGGCGGTTTCCCCAATTAATCAACAAGGTTATCCACATTGTCCACAGGGGAAACCAAAGTTATCCACAGTTTTATGAAAATATTATCCACAAACTTAAAGTTATCCACAGTTTTCTTGTTGGCATATCTTGTATGTCATCCCATAAAAAAAATCAAGATCTAGGATCTCGATTTTTTTATCGACTATTTTTTGGTGGTCAAAGCAGCTTTAACGAAGCTCAAAAACAAGGGATGGGGTTTATTGGGACGGGATTTAAACTCAGGATGGGCCTGAGTAGCGACAAACCAGGGATGATCTTTAATTTCAATCATTTCAACAAGCACCCGATCAGGAGACATTCCTGAGAATACCAACCCCTTTTCTTCAAGTTGCGTAATGAAATCATCATTGACCTCATAGCGATGACGATGTCGTTCGCTAATGTTTTTTTCACCATAGGCTTCACGAGCTTTTGAACCTTCTAGTAATTCACAGGGGTATAATCCCAAACGCATGGTGCCACCCATATCAATGATTTTTTTCTGTTCTTCCATCAGATTGATGACGGGATAAGCAGTTTCTGGATCCAGCTCGATACTATGAGCACCGGCCAGTCCGGCCACGTTTCTGGCAAATTCGATGACCGCCAACTGCAGACCCAAGCAGAGGCCTAAGAAGGGGATCTGGTGTTCTCTGGCATATTCAATCGCGTGAATCTTACCTTCCACCCCGCGATGGCCAAAGCCTCCGGGCACAAGGATGCCATCGAGATCTTTGAGCACCCGGTCAACATTTTCTTCGTTGATGTCTTCGGAGTGAATCCATTTGATGACAACCTCGGAGTTATTACCAATTCCACCATGACGGAGCGCTTCCGCTACCGACAGATAGGCGTCGTGAAGTTCTACATATTTTCCGACCAGACCAATAGTAACTTTGTTTTCCAGGCTTTTGGCTTTTTTAACCAGGTCTTTCCATTCGCTCAGGTCTGGTTCGTTACACTCGATATGGAGTTTTTCGCAAACCAATTCAGCCAGACCTTCTTTTTCAAGCATTAATGGCACTTCGTAAAGTTCTGCCGCATCCATATTAACAACCACGGATTTTTTATCAACATTACAGAACAGCGATATTTTTCCTTTCAAACTGTCATCGACTTCTTTTTCAGATCGAAGCACAATAATATCCGGCTGAATCCCAATACTCCGGAGTTCCTTAACGGAATGCTGGGTTGGTTTGGTTTTTAGTTCGCCCGCCTTTCCCAGATAGGGCAGCAGGGTAACATGGATGTACAAGACATTTTCAGCCCCCAGATCCCCCTTGAATTGCCGGATTGCTTCCAGATAGGGCAGGCTTTCGATGTCGCCAACGGTTCCGCCAATTTCGGTGATCACCACATCCGGATGGCTGTAATCGGTGACGCGCAGAATGCCATCTTTTATTTCGTCGGTAATATGAGGAATAACCTGAACAGTGCCGCCCAGATAATCGCCCCGACGTTCTTTTGAGATGACATTCCAATATACTTTTCCGGTGGTGACGTTGCTGAATTTAGACAGGTTTTCATCGGTGAACCGTTCGTAGTGACCAAGATCCAAATCCGTTTCGGCTCCGTCATCGGTGACAAAAACCTCTCCATGCTGATAAGGACTCATGGTTCCGGGATCGAAGTTTAAATAGGGATCAAATTTCTGGATCGAGACCTTCAAGCCTCTAGACTTCAGCAAGCGACCCAATGAAGCACTTGTAATGCCCTTTCCTAAAGAAGATACCACACCACCAGTGACAAAAATATACTTTGTTTGCATTAATTTACAGGCTCCTTTTTCTTTTACATTTTCTTGATTATTCCAACAAAAAAATCACTACAAAAAATGAGTTTTTTTTTTGCAGTGATGCAATTAACAATACTACTAGTTTAACAGTTTTTTTTTTTAATACAATAAGAATTTTGATTTTAATAACAATTTTTTTATAATACCATTTTTTTCTTAAAGAATAAAGAAAAAAATACAAATAAAATGACAAAGAGAACCTAAGATTACAAAAATATGAAACAATTCGTGAAAACCAAATATTTCACTAAAATTCGGTTTTTTGATGGCATAGATGACCCCGCCAATCGTGTACATCACCCCGCCGCCAACCAACAACATAAACCCCGGTAACGGCAAGGCTTGATAGAGCGGTCCCAAAACAAAAAGGGCAAACCAGCCCTGAAAAATATAGAGTCCGGTTCCCAGCCAGCGGGGCATCGTGATCCAGGCTACTTTAAGAACAATCCCGATCAGCGCGACGCCCCAGATCGCCACCATCATCGCGACCCGCATGCTTCCGGTCAGACACAACAGGCAAAACGGGGTGTAGGTTCCGGCGATCAGAATAAAGATCATCGCATGATCCAATTTTTTCAGATGCAGAATTTTTTGCTGATCCCCCTGAGCGGCATGATAGGTAAAGCTGGTGCCATAGAGGCAGATCAATCCCACCCCAAAGGCCAACACCGAAACCACGGTCAATGGGGTCACATTATCACTGGCGATGATTAAAAAGAGCATCGCAATGATACCAAACACGGATAAAACCGCTCCGATTAAATGGGTTAACGCATTCATTGGTTCTCTAAAATGATTCATACTTTTGTCCTCTCCATTTCGCAATCGTTGATTTACGCTTTTCTTACCGCCACACCCTCAAAATCTTGATGGGTAGTCGCCTGACCCGGGGGAATAATACAAAAGCCTTCTTGCCATTGGCCGGATACCAGTTTTTCCAGCGGTGAAATGCTGCCCTGCTCGACCACCACCTCTAAATCAATCAGTTCACCGATATCGTTCACCCGGGGAAGATGCTGATCCACCGGGTAGGCTCCAGTATCGATGAGCATCAGGTTTTTATAATTTTTAAACATCATGTTCATAACCCGCCTGGCTCGTCTTTCGCCATATTTTTCGAGATTGTGCTGGAATTCCTTATCAAGCGATTTTTCGCCCTTTAACCATCCCTGAGTTAAGAAATAGGTGGATGTCCGGATCCGCTCAAGGTTTTCCTTTTCTGAGAGCAGGATATCGATGCAATCGCCGTAGCGGGGAATAATCAGGGTGGCCTTGTCGCTTTTTAAACCCAACAGCCCGTTGCCGCAGTTGCCATAAGCAAACAAGAGCTGGTCATAGCCTGCTTCAGCTTTATCAATTTCTTCCTGAAGGGCATTTTTGAGTCGTTCTGGTGAGTCATGGAGGAGATTCGACATCCAGACCGTATCCACTTCTACGCCGGTTCGTTGCAATGCCATTTCGACCTCATCGCGGATGGTTTCACAAGCGATTAATAATCTCTTCATTTATTTTACACCTTTTTTCCATTTACTCTACTAAGAGTATTATTTATGTACTATTTTTCTGCACTATATCCAGTATAACCAAGATTCCTTTGTTTTCAAGGAAAATTTCAGATAAAATTTCCCCTCGATAATTTTTTGTCAATAAGCGACTTTATGTTATAATAGCAACGTCAATCAATCTTAATATTAGGAGAATAAAATGGATAAAAGTTTATTTCGAAAAGAAATTCTGGCACGTCGTAAAAAAATTTACTGTGCTGACACCGATGCTAAAATTATCGAACAATTCCAAGATAGTGATCTTTATAAAAATGCCGACTGGATTATGGCCTATGTCAGCTTTGGAACCGAAATCTATACCCATGATTTTATCAAACGCGCCTTAGCCGATGGTAAACACGTGGTCGTTCCGATCTGTAACATCGAAGATCATACAGTCACCCTATCAGAGCTGATCAATTTCCCCGACGATCTGGAAGAAGGCCATTACGGAATCTTAGAAGTTCGTGAAGAATGCATGCGGATTGTCGACCCCAAAAAACTTGATCTGGTGATGGTTCCCGGTTGTGCCTTCTCGCCCTCCGGACACCGAATGGGTTTTGGCGGCGGCTATTACGACCGCTTTCTAGAAACCATCAATGACGACTGTATCACTGTTGCGCTGATCCGCGAAGACTTTATTTTTGACGAAATTCCAATGGAAGAGCATGACAAGAGCGTCCAGTTTATGGTTACTGAAACCTGTGTTAATTGTTGTCCCATCCAGGAGGCCTCATTTAAAATGAACGTTACCGAAGCCATCCGCTACATTGAAGCAACGCACAAGTTTGGCACCCGACTGGGTCTGGAAAGTATGGGCCGGTTACTGGATGCGATGGGCAATCCCCAGGATAAGCTCAAGTTTATTCACATTGCCGGCACCAATGGAAAAGGGTCTACCTCGACGATGATCGCCACCATCTTAACAACCGCCGGATACAAAACCGGTTTGTTTACCTCGCCCTTTCTGGAAGCCTTTAACGAACGGATTCAATTAAATAACCAACCCATTGATGATGACAGTCTGGTTGCTGCGACCATTTTTGTTAAGGAACGGATTGAAGCCCTGATGGAAGAGGGCGAACCCCATCCCACCGAATTTGAAATGGTTACCGCGGTAGGACTACAATATTTTTTCCAACAAAGGGTCGATTTTGTCGTTCTTGAAGTTGGTCTGGGCGGACGACTTGACGCCACCAATATCATCAAAGATCCGCTGGCGGTTGTGATTATGGGCGTCAGTAATGACCATAGCGATTACCTGGGAAACACCCTAGCTAAAATCGCTTATGAAAAGGCCGCGATTATCAAGGAAGGCTCCGATGTCATTGTTTATCCCCAGGAACCGGAAGCCTTAAAGGTTATCCTGGATTTTGGTGCCTCCAAAAATGCCAATGTCGTTTTGGTTAACCCCGATGATATTTCGATACTCAGCCATACCACCCACAACCAAACCCTCAAATACCAGGGCGATCATCTTTATCTTGATGGTTTTTCCTTAAAACTCCTCGGCGATCACCAATCACTAAACTGCCTCACGGCACTGGAAGTAATTGCCCTGCTTATCCGTAAGGGTTACCCGGTCAGTTCGAGTCAGATTAAAAAAGCATTGGCGGCAGTTGTTTTTCCTGGACGTTTTGAAATCTTCCTTGAAAAGCCGGTCGTTCTGATTGACGGAGCCCATAACAGCAACGGCATTCAGGCCTTTGTCCGTAATATGAACCAGTATTTCCCTAACCGCATCATCAACTTGTTTTTTGGGATGCTGGAAGATAAAGATATCGAAGAATCGCTATCTTATCTGGTTCCCGTCGCCAGCACCATTCATACCCTAACCCCTAACAGTGACCGCGCCATGCCAGCTGAAAAAATGGCCGCCCTGATTCAAGATAGCTACGGAAAAAGTGTCGACTTCTACGATACCATCGAGGAGGCGATCAAAAGCATCGATCTGACCAAAAGCGATGAGGTCAATGTTTTTGTCGGCTCACTTTACATGATTGGTGAAGCCCGGAGTTTGATTCGAAAACATTTGTTGTAAGAAAATTAATTTTCTTACATTGTAACCCTTAACGCATAAAAAAGGGGCGATCACGGATCGCCCCTTTTTTTATGCTATTACTCTGCTTTTATTCTTTCAGCGCGCTGGTCAGCAGTCGGATCACCGCTTCTTTATCGGGCGCATGAAAAAGCGCATTTCTGATCACCGTGGCATGATCAAGCCCCTTGGTATAGGCGGCCAGATGCTTGCGCATTTCGCGCAGCCCGGCGTCTTCATTTTTAAGCAGCGCCAGCAAGTCAAGATGGCGGATCGCAACTGCGACCCGTTCTGCCGGAGTCGCTTTTTCCAGGGCTTCACCAGTCTTTAAATAATGGTTGATTTCACGAAAAACAAAGGGATTGCCAATCGCTGCCCGGCCAACCATCAAGCCATCGACTCCGGTCAATTCGAGCGCTTTTTGAGCCGCTTCACCGCTATTGATATCGCCGTTTAAAATAATCGGAATTCCAGCCTTTTCCTTGACCTCGGCAATAATTTCCCAGTCGGCCGAGCCCGAATAATAAGCTTCACGGGTACGTCCATGGATGGTTAAGGCCGCCGCACCGGCTTCCTCAACCCCTTCAGCGATTGCCCGAATATTGATGCTCTGATCATCCCAGCCAATTCTGGTTTTAACAATCAGGGGCTTGTTTGAGGCTTGTGCCAGTGCTCGAACGACCTCAAAAAATAGCTCCGGGCTTTTTAGCAAGGCCGAACCTTCGCCATTTTTAGTAATCTTAGGAGCCGGACAGCCGGCATTGAAGTCTAAAAAAGCATAGTCAGTGGCATTGATATACTGACTAACAACCTCTGCCAGAATATCCGGATCGGATCCAAACAGTTGAATACCTGCTGGCGCTTCATCCTTACAGGTCAGCATTAAATCAGCCGTCTTATGATCCTTATAATACAGACCCTTGCCACTGATCATTTCTGAAAAGACTAGTCCAGCTCCAAATTCTTTGGCGATCAGCCGAAAGGGCAGGTTGGTATAACCGGCCAGTGGTCCTAAAAAAAGAGGGGTTTCAATTGAAACGTCCCCAATTTTAAGTGATTTATTGCTTTGTTCTGTTTTTGATTCTATGTTCATCGCTTGTCCTGTTTACCTAAAATTTTTATCATGGATAATCTTCAGCCCTTTAAGTGATAGTTGCGGGTCATAAACCGTGATGGATTTGGTTTCCTGGTAAAACAGACGGCCGTATCCACCGGTGGCCACCACCCTCATATCGCTGATCCCAGTTTCTTTTTTGATTTGTTCGATGATGTACTCGACCTGACCGATATAACCATAAACCAAACCAGCCTGCATACTGGTGACTGTATCTCGTGCCAATATTGAGGGTGGTTTTTTAATTTCGATATTGGGCAGCTTGGCAGCATTCTTCCACAAGGCATCGATTGAAATCTGAATCCCCGGGGTGGTCACCGCTGCTGCAAAGGCACCATCACTCGTGACATAATCGAAGGTGGTTGCGGTGCCAAAGTCAGTCACGATCACCGGTCCACCGTAGATGTTATAAGCCGCTACCGCATCGACAATCCGGTCTGCTCCGACTTCCGACGGATCCGAGGTGTTAATGGGCATCCCAGTCTTGATTCCCGGCCCCACCACCATCGGTTCAACACCAATATATTTCTTTATTCCATTGGTCAGTGAATACATGATGTTTGGTACCACTGAAGCAATGATCACACTGTAGACTGCTTCAACTGAGATTCCCGAGTTTCTGAAAAAGGATTTAATCAGCACCCCATACTCATCTGAGGTTCGCGGTGTTTTTGTGACAAAGCGCCAGGAATAGGGGATATCATCCCCGACCAGCACTGCCAGTTCTGTATTTGTATTTCCGACATCAATCCCTAGAATCATTTTTCCTCCTACTATCCCTATGTTTCGATATTACAAAAGCACCCCGACCTTAGCCCTCGGTGTTTGTTTTTATTCATTGCGCTATAGATCCTTCCCAGCTTTAAGTTGACCTCATCTCAGTCCGCTCGGCTTATCGCCTTACTCCTCAGCTCGGTTCATTGATGAAAACAGATATTCACCGGATTTTATGTTTAACGCTTCGACAAATTGGGCTGCCGATACTTTTGTCTTGCCCTGATTCTGCACCTTTTTTATCAATATGCTACCATTAGCTGTCCCAACTGTAAAGCCCTGGTTGTTAATTACTTGACCGACTTCGCCGGGATCGGATTCCAGACTGGATTCAAAAATTTGAGCCTCCCAAATTTTGAGTTTTTGGCTGCGAAAAACCGTATGCGCTCCTGGTGAAGGATTAGCACCGCGAATCAAATTCACAATCGTCTCTGATGAATCATGCCAGTCAATTGCCACATCATTTTCAGTAATTATCGGTTGATATGTCGCTTTTTTTTGGTCTTGCGGTATTCGCGGTGCGATTCCCTTACGAATCAGCTCGACTGCCTCAGCAATCAGCCTTACCCCTAATGGGTATAGCTGGTCATAATAAACTGAACCGACTGTATCTGTTGGAGTAATGGTGACTTTTTCCTGAAGAATAATATCTCCAGCGTCAACAGCTTCGTCAACATAGTGGATTGTCACACCGGTTTGATGTTCACCATTTATTATTGCCCAGTTAATTGCCGAACCACCCCGATATTTTGGTAACAGTGACGGATGGTAATTGATCGCTCCCTGTTTGGCCATTTTTATGACCGTGTAGGGTATGATGTCACTAACAAAAGCCAGCACAAATAGATCCGGTTTTAAATCCTTGGCAATTTCGATCACCTGCGGGTCTTTAAGGCGGTTTGGACTTTTTCCTGGCGGTTGAAATATCGGAATATTTTTTTCAGCTGCGAACGCCTTTAGTGGATTGGGTTTTCCGGTCGGATCATCGGGAATCGTCATCACACCAACTACTTCTTCACCCTGCTCTATCAAGGCTTCCAGACAGTCTTTTCCAAAGAGAGCCTGTCCAATCAAAATGATTTTCATTCAAAGCACCTCCTGTTACTATTTTTTTGCTACTAGTCATTTAATGTTATACCCAAGAATGTGAAATTCAGTTATTAATCCCGGCTTTTTTTTGTACTTTTTCGATAAAACGCTTTCTTTCGACAATAAAACGCTGATGGCTTGCTTCACCGATTTTTTCGGTTTTATCCCATGCTTCAATCTCAAAATTCAAGGCTCTTTTCTCATGATTGACCAGTTTCGCGCGAACGTTAATTTCCATCCCAACCGGAGAAGCTGCAATGTGTTTTAAATCAATATGGGTTCCCACGGTTGTGTTTTCTTCTGGCAATGAAATATCAAGGCCTTCAAATGCGGTATTTTCCATCCATGCCACTAAACGAGGGGTAGCCAATACTTCTTCGCCACCACTGCCGAGTGCTAATGCGGTATCTTCTTTATTGATAAAGAAACTTTTCTCATAACAGGTTCCTACTCTGAACTCTTCCATTTTAATCCCTCACTCTTGATAATTTGATTTTATTATTCTATATCATCTTTTAAAAAAAGCCGTTATATTAACGGCTTTCTCTATACTAATTATTCAATTTCGGCTTCAATCGCAACTTCAACCATTTTTTCGTCTTCTAGCTGCTCTTCTTCTGGCTGCTCTTCTGCTGGCAACTCTTCGAACAAGGCTCTAAATTCTTGACCAGTTACGGTTTTGTCTCTGAGTAGGCGGGTAGCAACTTCTTCCAGCTTTTCCTGATGGGTTTCGAGAATCGCGCAGGCTCGATCAAAGGCATTTTCGACAATGGTGCGGATCTCCTTATCAATAACAGCAGCAACCTCTTCACTGTAATTACGCGATCTTCCCAGGTCGCGACCTAGAAATACTTCGCCGCTTTCGGGATGTCCAAAAGTCATTGGTCCCAGATGCTCACTCATGCCCCACTCGGTTACCATGCTTCTGGCAATCCGGGTGGCTCGTTCAATGTCATTGCTGGCGCCGGTGCAGATATCATCCAGGGCAATCTTTTCCGCTGCCCGTCCGCCCAGCAAACCGCAAATATTTTCTAATAATTTACTCTTACTCATATGCTGACGATCATCGTCCGGTAGTGACAGAGTATAACCTGCTGCCATGCCCCGAGGGATAATCGAAATCTCATGAACGGACTCGCAATTGGGTAGCAGATGCATAACAATCGCGTGGCCGGCTTCGTGATAGGCGGTGATATGTAAATCATCCTGATTAATCACCTTACTTTTCTTTTCCGGCCCGGCAATAACCCGTTTAATGGCTTCTTCCAGCTCGGTCATGGTGATAAATTTACCATTATGTCTGGCGGTCAATAGTGCCGCTTCGTTCATCAGATTTTCCAGATCAGCTCCGGTAAAGCCTGGCGTTCCTTTGGCAATGATGCCCAATTCTACTTCTGGCGCCAGAGGTTTATCTTTTTTATGAACATTGAGAATTTCTTCCCGACCTTTTACATCCGGTACGCCCACCGTAACCTGTCGGTCAAAACGTCCCGGTCTCAATAGCGCCGGATCAAGGATATCAGGCCGGTTGGTCGCGGCAATAATGATAATCCCCTCGTTTACTCCAAATCCATCCATTTCAACCAGCAATTGATTCAGGGTTTGTTCCCGTTCATCATGTCCGCCGCCGAGGCCAGCGCCACGATGACGACCGACCGCATCAATTTCATCAATAAAAATAATACAGGGGGCGTTTTTCTTGGCATTTTCAAAAAGGTCTCGCACTCGAGAAGCACCGACCCCGACAAACATCTCCACGAAATCCGAACCACTGATGGTGAAAAACGGTACCGCCGCTTCCCCAGCCACCGCTCTCGCCAGGAGCGTTTTCCCGGTTCCCGGAGGGCCGACTAATAAGATTCCCTTAGGTATCCGGGCACCCAGTTTACGATAACGATCCGGTGCCTTTAAGAAATCAACAACCTCTTCAAGTTCTTCTTTCTCCTCATCCGCACCGGCGACGTTTTTAAAGGTCACCTTGGTTTCTCCCTCAACGTGAAGCTTTGCCCGACTCTTTCCAAAGGACATCACCTTACCGCCGCCGCCGCCAGCCTGTTGGCTGAAGACGAGGAAAAACACCACCATTAAAACGATCAGTACCACCGATGGAATTAATGAAATCCACCAGGAATCCTGCTGTTTGGTAATGGTTACCTTAACATCATTCTCATAAATATAAGGTGTTACCTGCTCATCAATTACATATTGGGGAACCACCGCCTCAAATGTTTCTCCGTTTCGCAAAACACCAGTGACATTGGAATTGTTTATTTCAATCTCAGTGACCTGATTATTCTTTAGTTCAGTGAGCAACTCGCTATAAACAATGGTTTTAACCTCTTCCTTCATCGGGTTTAAAAAGGTTACCGCAACAATTATGATTAATAGAATTACTAAATAAAACCCGATCATCTTAAGGTATTTATTCAAAAAACATCACTCCTCTCAATTTCGTATTTTTTTTCATTGCTCTGCTATCCTTATTCATATACTTCTCGTTTTAAAATTCCGATAAATGGGAGGTTTCGATACTTTTGGGCATAATCCAAACCATACCCAACCACAAACTCATTGGGTATTTCAAAACCGATATAATCGGCAATGACCCGCTGTTCGCGACGTTCCGGCTTATCCAGCAACGAACAAACCTTGACATCTTTGGCTCCTAGAGCTGCAAAGCGGTTCAATAAATATTTCAGGGTATTGCCGGTATCAACAATATCTTCAATCAGCAAAATACTACGGCCTTTAACATCCATCGATAAATCGGCCTCCAGCTTAATTTCTCCCGAACTGCGTGCTTCAGCCCCATAGCTGGATGCTTTTAAAAAGTCAATCTCCAGCGGAATTGGAATCTTTCTGATTAAATCTGCCATAAAAACTGACGATCCTTTCAAGACACCAATCAAGATGGGGTATTTCTCCCGGTAGTCTTCGGTAATCTTTTCTCCAAGTTCTGCGACACGTTTTTCTAATGCCTTTTCATCAACCAAAATTTCCTGAATATCGGCTATCACACTTTTCTCCTAACATAAGGTATGTTACCCTAATTATATTTTTTGAATCATCATCGGCCAGAAATCGCTGATTGATCGCATGACCGAGAATCCACAACACTTCGTTATCGATCACCAACAGCGGAATTTCATTTCTTCGATTCCGGTCGACTTTTTTATCGATATAATATTTTTTTATGGATTTCTTTCCTGCCATACCAGCGGGGTAAAAATAATCGCCCGATCGCCGGCTACGCAAAATCAATCTGCCCTTTATTTTATCATAATCAAAATATTTTTCACTATGATTTTCTATTTCTTTGGAAAAAAAACACCTTTTTTTTCTAAAATCATCCTGACTAATCAACGCTGTTTCAATAATCAGGTGTTCCTTCGAAAAAATATAGGTTTTATTTGGGTGAATCCGTTTCGGAATGATCATGTCGTCCTTAACTTCTTGTTTTTCTGTCACCATAACCCGATGATAACGGCGGGTTACTTGAACCTTATTCGGAAAGTGGATTTCCCATATCGTTTTATTGCTCTTTAGTAAACTACTTAGAGCAGTGATATGATTGTACTCAATTTCCTTTAAACTACCCTTAAATTTAAAAATCGACCGCCGCAATATTTCTTTCTGAACGACCGCCTCTTCATTTAACCACAAATCACGGTCAATCAACACCATCTTCTCTTTAGCGGTCAGAATCCGGGCTTCGATCTGATCCACATATTTCTCAAAAAATGCCTCGTATTCATTGGCAATTTTTGTAAATTCGTTAAAATGGACTTCGGCTTTGGGATTAACCTCTAAAATCATCGGCATAATATCCAGGCGAATTTTGTTGCGGGTATAATCTCTTTGAAAATTACTGGCATCCGTTCGAAAGGCCAGTTTGTGGATTTCACAATAGACCAGGATTTCTTTTTTTTGAAGACAGAGAAAGGGTCGGATATATAAATTGTCGCGACTGGATTTAATGCCCGACACACCCTTTACGCCGGTGCCCCGAATCAGCCGCATCAGCATCGTTTCGGCCTGGTCATTGATATGGTGACCCATCGCAATCCGGTTATAGCGATGCTGGTCGGCGATGGCCATAAAAAAATCGTAACGCTCTTTGCGGCCAGCCTCTTCAACAGAAATCTTTTCAGTTCGGGAAATCTCCTGGATATTCCGTTGCCTTGAGAAAAAAGGAATGTTTCGATCCTGACAAAAGTTTCTCACAAACGCTTCATCGGCATCAGCTGCCTGACCCCGAAGACCATGGTGAAGATGCGCGACGCCAATCGAAATTTGAAATCGGTCAGCAAATTTGTCCAAAAAATACAACAAAGCCAGCGAATCTGCTCCCCCGGATACGCCGATGAGAACATGATCGCCAGCCTCTAAAATTCCCTGTTCTTCAATATACTGAATTACTTTTTTCTCCATGGCTTCACCACTTCAACAAATTCTTAAACTCACTCTATAAATACTCTATAAATAAAAAATGGTGGTCGCAACAGGGCTCGAACCTGTGACCCCCTGCTTGTAAGGCAGGTGCTCTCCCAGCTGAGCTATGCGACCACGAAAATACTGGTATTATCAATTCATGCAAACAAGTGGTGACCCCTAGGGGACTCGAACCCCTGTTACCGCCGTGAAAGGGCGGTGTCTTAACCGCTTGACCAAGGGGCCACAGATAAGTATGAATTTTTTTATGGTAGCGGCGAACGGAGTCGAACCGCTGACACTACGGGTATGAACCGTATGCTCTAGCCAACTGAGCTACGCCGCCATGAAAAAAGAATTTGTAAATTTGGTTGCGGGAGCAGGATTTGAACCTACGACCTCCGGGTTATGAGCCCGACGAGCTACCAAGCTGCTCCATCCCGCGATGTAATTAATTGAGCAAGTTTAATGTGATCATTTTAAAAAGTGATCATTTTAAAAAGTGATCATTAAAAAAGTGGTGCCGAGGACCGGAATCGAACCGGTACGGTCGAAAGGACCGCAGGATTTTAAGTCCTGTGCGTCTGCCAGTTCCGCCACCCCGGCACTTTTTCGTCTGTCCCCTTGCTCGAGGGACAAGTGTTATTATACGCCCATTCAAACCTAATGTCAAGCTTTTTTAGAAATTTATTTTATTATTTATTTTCCATCACAAAACGGCGATAGGCTGCGCCCTCAAGGTTATCATAATCACAAACCGTAAAAACACTTTCACCGGTAATTTTGAATATATTCAAAAGTAAAAAAGCCCCGGCCAGAATAATGTCGGCTCGTTTCGCTTCTAGACCTACCATATTTTGCCGTTCTTTGATGGTTTTACTGGCCAAACTGTCAATCATTTGTTCTAGCTCATCTTTGGTGATGGTACTCTGATGAACCATCTCACTGCAATAGGTCTTAAGCTCCTGCTTGATCGTCGAAAGACTGGTCGCGGTTCCGCCAATACCGATCAGTTTATAGGGCTTGCTCGGCAAAAATCCCTTTGTCTTTTTTTCAAACTCAGCATAAATCCTTTGGTTCATCCGCTCCAGTTCCTGAAAAGTTGGCGGATCAGAAAAAAGATACTCTTCGGTACAGCGAACACAACCCAGATTGATGCTCATCATTCTTTTTATTTCATTGTCTTCGCCATAGATCAATTCGGTGCTACCACCGCCGATATCAAAAATGAGAATTTTTTCATCAAAGCACTGCGATACCCCAACAAATCCAAGCTCTGCTTCTGCTTCTCCTGAGACAACCTCAATTTCAAAGCCCAACTTTTCTTTAACAACGTCAAGATAAGCGGCCGTATTATCGGCATCGCGCATGGCACTCGTACCAAATAAATAAAATTCTTCCACCTCATAGTCGGCAGCGATGTTCTTATATTCTTCGAGTGCTTCGATATTTCGTTTTTCGGCATCGGGATGAAGTCGCCCGGTTTGATTGACACCCTGACCCATCCTTGTATAGCGGACGGATTTATTAACCCGCACCAAATTCCCCTGGTCGTTTCGAAAGATCAGCATCCGGGTCGAATTGGTACCAATATCAATCACGGCCAGATGTCGCTTCTTTTCTTTTATTTCGCTCTGCTCAAATGCAGCCCCATCTAAGTCACTATTGCATTTATTGTTCAACTGTTTGCCCCTCGCTTTCTGCCACATTTTCCTGGTTTATAACTTTTTCCTGGATTTCCACAATGATTATGGTTTCATCAGGATAATATAATCCCAGGTATTTGCGGGCAAAATTTTCCACATAGTTTTTGCTGCCCATTTGTTTGACCTGTTCGTCTAATTGATTGCTTCTTATTTTTTCGTTTTCGATTTCTTGGGTGATCTGGAGCTTTTGCTGATCCAGTTCAAATATTTTTATGGCATTAGCCAGATAGATGTAGGCCGTAAACAGCACTGTCACAAGAATTGCCAAGGCAATGATCATGCGACGCCTGATCAGACTTTTGGTTTTTTCATTCATCTTCATTTCTTCATTTCCGGCGGAGCGGTTTTATAATTCCCGGTACATCTCTGCTGCTTTGTCCTTAGGAGCATGTTCCAGCAATAAAAGAACCTCCACCTTTTGTTCTCCATCACCATAACGAATGGTAATAATATCCCCGGGCTTGACCTGGTCTCCCGGTTTAGCGACCTGATCATTAATGGAAACCCGACCCCCATCACAGGCGTCTTTTCCCACTGTCCGACGTTTGATAATTCTGGCATTCTTTAAAAATTTATCAATTCTCATGTGTCCCTCATCAATTCTAAATCAAAAATCTTAAAACAAGACCCTAAATAAAACAAAAAGCCAGAGCATCGCCCCGGCTTCTGTAACTTTGCTTACTTATTTACTTCATCCTTAAAGCCTTTACCTGCTTTAAAGCCAGGGGCTTTAGAGGCCGCTATTTCGATGGGTTCTTTTGTGCGTGGGTTAAGACCTGTACGAGCTGCACGTTCTCTAACCTCAAAGGTTCCAAAACCTACCAACGATACCTTGTCTCCATTTTTCAAGGCATCTACCACAGTGTCTAAAAAAGCAGCTAATGCTTTCTCTGAATCTTTTTTTGATAAATCCGATTTTTCTGCCATTTGGGCAATTAATTCTGATTTGTTCATTTTTTCCTCCATCTGATAGTTTCCAGTATTCTATTTTAATATTATACGCGCGTTCGCCTGTAAATTACAAGTTTTTTTTGCTTTTTTCGGTTTTTTCCACTACTAAAGCCCTTTTGAGCGATTCCAAGCCTGATCCAACTGCTCAAAAGTATAGTCACTCAAAGATTTTTTCTCTTGACTCGCAATTTTTTCCATTTTTTCAAAGCGTCCAATGAACTTTTCTGTCGCCTTCCTGAGCACCATTTCCGGCTGAAGGTTAAGTAAACGAGACACATTAACGACTGAAAAAAGCAGGTCACCCAACTCTTCTGCACTCTTTTCTGCATTATTTTCCTGTAGTGCCGCCCTTAATTCGAGGCTTTCCTCATCAATTTTTTTAAGCGCGGCGGTTGGATCCGGCCAGTCAAAACCGACTTTGGCAGCCTTTTTCTGGACCTTGCAAGCTTCCATTAAGGCGGGCAATGCCTTGGGTATTTTTTTCATTTCAGCGGCCAATCCGGGGCTTTCCAACGATTCTGCTGGCTCACCTTTTTCTAGTCGCTTAATCGCATCCCAGTTGGTTTCAACCTGATCGGGATTAAAGCTTTCCTTATCGATAAAAACATGGGGATGACGTCTGATCATTTTCTCATTGATCCCGTCAATTACCTGGTTGATATTAAAGCGACCAGCCTCACTGGCAATTTCGGCATGAAAGACAATTTGAAATAAGACATCCCCCAATTCTTCTGCCAGATTATCCCAATCCTGATTTTCGATCGCCTCTAAAACCTCATAACTCTCTTCAAGCAGATAATTCCTGAGACTTTCATGGGTCTGGCTCCGATCCCAGGAACAACCGCCATCAGCTCGCAGTGCTTTCATCATCTCAATGGTACCCTGGAATCCCTGATAGGCTTTGTTTTCGGCCGGAATATACAGGCTGGTCAAGTGATTGATGGCAGTCACCCGATCGAGCTCATAGAGACAAATTTCCACTCTTTTTTCATGGCCGGGAATCCCGGAATTGATTAGCAGGATCACTCTTTTTTCGGGATCATAAATTTCCATTAGTTGCAGCTTGAGCTCTGAAGCCATATGCTGGTCATAGACCTGGGTCACTAACGCCCCAATCCGGGGATTGGGCGGATTTTTGAGGCAATCAAAGGCATCGATAATTTTAAGTCCATGAATGGGGTCTTCTTCAAGACTATTCAAGGTCACATCAACGAAGCTGACGCCCGGATAAATCCGATAATTGAGCCCTTCTGCCTTCGCAGCTAAAATCAACTTTTCAACGGTTTTTTCGCCAAACAGCGGATTGCCAGGAACCGCATAAACCAGCTTTTCAACCGTTTTAGCGGTTTCAATAAGCTTTGCCACGATTTTGTCGTAAACCGCTTCAAAGGAGCCTTCCTGCTCATAATAGCAATCAAAACTCTGATAGCTGATGGCTTGGTCATGAATAAAACCGATCACCGGATGAACCGCGGTGCGGAAAAAATTGGGACTGGGATCTTTTAATAATGCTAATGTTTCGAGGGTAATCTGGCCCGGACTGCCCGGCCCCAAACCGACTATATCTATTTGGTGCATGTTTTATTTCCTTTCTGAATCGATTACTGATGTCTACTGCGACGATTTTTGCGGCCGGGGATTAATCGCTCAAGCCGCCGAAAATAGCTTAATAAGGTTCGACTTCCCGGCAGTAGCTTTATTTCAGCTTCGGTTATTCCTTTGATTAAAACCAGCACAAAGGAGTAAATCAAGATGCCGATGATTACTGCTAAGATAATTCCCATAAATCCCCCCAGTAATGAAGTGATCGACTTATAGCTAAAGAATACCGCAATCCCCATCACGACGGCCGCAATCAAGGGTTTTAATGCAGTGTGGATAAAATCTACCTTGATGTGGGTATAGCGCTTAACCGACGCGTAATTGGCGATTGTCAGATAAACAAAGGTGATCATGCTGCTGATGACGATCCCCTGGATATTAAAAAATGGAATCGACAAAAATATCCAACCGGTAATGAAGCGAATGATAATCGCTACCCCCAAATTGATCAGCGGGATGCGAAAGCGATCGATCGATTGGAGAATGCTCTGAAAGGTATTGGAAAGCATCATAAAAATCGTCGCGTAGGAAAAGGTACATAAAATAAATCCGCCATAGGGTGAACCCGGAAAGAGCAGATCAAAGATGCCGTAGGATAGCACCGACAAACCAATACAGGAGGGAAATGCCACCAATAGAATAACCCGAATCGCCAATACGATCTTTTGATTCATAGCTTTTCGATCGCGCATCGCAAAGGATTCCGAAATCGCCGGAATCATTGCCACTGCCAGATTGCCGCTGATAATTAAGGGAATCGTGATCAGGATCTCAGCATTGGTAAAATCGCCAAACATCATCGTAGCGGTTATCTCATCGATGCCAGCCACGCCCAGGCGGGACACGTAGATAAATGAATCGACCGTCGAAAACATTGCCACCAGGGCTGATGTCAAGGTGACCGGAATCGAGATAATCACCAGTCTTTTGAGTAGCGCCCGGTTAGAACGCTGCGGTTTCCGGGTTCTTGTTTTTAACAGCCGTCTATTTTGGGTGACAAAGCTGCGGTATAGGTAGGCCAGTAAAATAGCCGCCACCAGGCCGCCGGCAGTGGCACCAAAAACCGCCCCACCAACTCCCAGACCAATCCCAAACTGACCGACAAAGACCCAGCATAACAAAACGCCTAGAAAAACCCGAACAAGCTGTTCCAAAATCTGTGAAACAGCGGTCGGGGTCATGATTTGAAAGCCCTGAAAAAAGCCCCGAAAGGCCGAAACAAAGGAAATAAACAGGGGTGCCAGGGCAATCGCTACCAAAGCTGGATAACTTTCAGCCGTCCAACTGGCTGTTTCAATAATCCATTCGGCGCCAAAAAATAAAAACAGGCTCGATAAGGCGCCCAGTACTCCTAAAATCAGAATCGACAGTTTAAAGACCCGATGGGCAGTTGCATATTCATTTTTGGCAATACTCTCGGACACCATTTTGGAGATCGCCACCGGAAAGCCAACCGTGGAAACCATCAGCAGCAAATTGTAGATGCTGGTGACATTCCCATAGATACCATTTCCGTAGCTTCCGACCATCTGGTAGAGAGGTATCTTAAAAAAGAGGCCCAACAGCCGGGAAAAGATCCCCGCCGCGACCAGGATACTGGCACCCTTTAAGTAATTTGATGTTCGCTTTGACATAGATAAACCTCTTTTGTGCTTTGTTGCAAGTTGACTAATGCTTCTTTGCAGATTGTTTTTTATTATATCTTACCAACTATCGATACACAACCAAAAAGCACTGAAGACCAGTGCTTTTTGCAATTATGTTTAAATTGTCTTTAGATTTTTTTTTCGTAGACTTTGACATTCAGTTCGGTTTTTAACTCTTGCAGATATGCTTGAGCCGGGGTAACGATGTCGTTAATTTTAACTTTGAATTTAGTCATCAGTTTGCTTTTAAGCTTGTCAAATTCTGCGGTGACTTTTTCGCTTTTTAAAGTTGTTGTAATTTCTTCTTTTTTATCTTCCAAACTTGGTATTTCGCCGTCTTTTTTATCATAAAGATAGATCACATGGTAACCATAATCGGTTTTAACCGGTTCACTGACGGTATTCACATCCATATCAAAGGCCGCATCTGAAAACTCAGTAACCATGGTTTTCTTGGCGAAGGCACCCAGATCGGCTGCTTCCGAAATACCCTCAGTGGTCTGGTATTTTGCCATAATTGCATCGAACTCTGCCACTGTTTTGGCATTTTTGGCTTCGGCATAAACTTGATCAGCCAGGGATTGTTCAGTCGCTAAAATGTGTTTGGCTGAAACGGTACTGGTATCATAAGAGGCCTTGTTTTCATCGTAGTATTTTTTGATTTCGCCATCGGTAACTTTTACGGTCGTTTCCAGATCAGCTTGAACCGCTTTCGAAATAGCCGATGCGGTCGCATCCTGTTTCATAAACTCTTTAAACTGGGCAATCGTTAAAAACTTTGTATCCAGGAACTCTTGCAGCCCTTCATCACCCTGTAGCAGATAATTGACAAATGCTTCCTGGGTCGTCACATAGCTGTCGATATTAGTCTGGTCAGCTGTCAGTTTCTTTTCTTCCGCGTATTGAGCCAGCGCTTTTTGCTCCGCAATGGTATTAAAGATCGTTTCATTAGTAGCTTTCATGCTTTCGTCGTCGCTTTTTAATGCCTGTTGGGTCTGGTAATAGGTTAATAACTCCTCATTGGCCAGCCGATAATTGTATACATCTTTCTTAACCTCATCCTTACCAACTGTTCCCACAACAGTATCTAGTTCTTTGCTGGGATCAGCTTTTAAGGTGTTATTGTAGTTTGTTTCCATGGTATTGGCATAACTGTAATCCAACAGAAATTTATTTAAAAATGCTTCAAATGATGCGGAGTCGGTATTATTCTTTTCTAAAACCGCTGCATATTTTTCTTCACCCAGGGTTGTTTTTAAGGATTCCAACATGCTGGTGGCATTGTCTGATATCCCGGTTTCATCAACGGTCACCCCATCTTTTTTTGCTTTAGCAGTAAGGGTTTCGACCCGAACCAGATCATCCAGGATATCTTTTTTCAGCTCAGTCAGCTCCGTTTCGGTTGGGAAGGTCATCCCGCTGGCATCAAAATACATCTGATAATAGGCCATATAGTTATTAAAACTCTCTTTTAACAAAGGGGTTCCATCAATTTCTGCGATTTCCACCTTCTTATCCTGTTCAGGATTTACCTTAACCAAACTGCAACCTCCAGCAAAAAGACTGACACAGATAACACCTGTCAGCATTAGCGCCATGATCCGAGATTTCTTCATTTTTGTCGTTCTCCTCTTCTTAATAAATTATTATATCATTAAACCTTGCCCAGTTTAACATACTACAACTGGACTTTACCTTAATTCTTTGATGAAACCAGTTGTCCCAGAAATTCACCCAGGGCTTTAAGATAAGCCTGATCCTGTTCATGTTTTAAAACAATCCGCCAGCGAATCTGATCGCCTTTTCCGGCATTGAACTTAATATTATAAGTATTATACAGCGCCTGCATCAGTTGTGGATCAGGAATTGGAATTTCCCTGGTATTGTCAAAGGTCAGTAACACACTGTTGCCCCGTTCCCGAATTTCGATCATCCCCAGCGATCTGCCCAGATGTCTGATCATCGCCAGAGCCATCAGATTATAGACCCCATCAGGGATTTCCCCAAAGCGATCCAACAGCTCATCCTCCAGCTCGTCATAATCTATCCGTGACTTCACATAGGACAACTTCTTGTAGATATCGTATTTGAGTTCCTCATCGGCAATATAATTTTCGGGAATATAACTGCTGACATTGAGATTGATCATCAGCTCGCTGGTTGGGAAATCGATTTCTTTACCCAGCCGCTCATGAATGGCCTGATCGAGAATCCGGCAATAGAGTTCATAACCAATAGTGGCCAGATTGCCCGACTGAGCCGCACCCAGAATATTCCCAGCGCCTCTGATTTCCAGATCCCGAAGGGCAATTTTGAAGCCCGAACCAAAGGCAGTAAAGTCTTTGATGGCCTTTAAGCGCTTCTGGGAAATTTCCGAGAGCACCTTGGGCCGATGGGTCACATAGGTGTAGCCTTGAACATCAGACCGCCCCACCCGTCCGCGGAGCTGATACAATTGCGACAGACCCATATAATCACCGTTATCGATGATCAGGGTATTGGCATTTTTAATATCCAGTCCCGATTCAATGATGGTGGTGGTGATCAGGACATCATACTCCCGCTCTAAAAAATCGATCATGATGTCTTCCAGCTCCTGACCGGTCATCCGGCCATGGGCGACCACAATCCGGGCTTCAGGAACCAGCTTCTGAATTTTTCGCGACACTTCAAAGATATCGTGGATTCGGTTGTGGACAAAATAGACCTGGCCCTGTCGGGCCAGTTCCCGCTCGATCGCATCTTTGACGATGGCTTCATTATATTCCATGACGTAGGTCAGTACCGGCCGACGACCGGCCGGCGGCTCATCGATGACACTCATATCGCGGACCCCGATCATCGACATGTGCAAGGTTCTGGGAATCGGGGTGGCACTGAGGGTTAAAACATCGACATTTTCTTTGAGTTGTTTGATCCGTTCCTTATGTCCGACGCCAAACCGTTGTTCCTCATCTACCACCAACAGCCCCAGATCTTTAAAAATGACGTCTTTTGATAATAACCGATGGGTGCCGATGATCAGATCCACCTGGCCGGCGGCCAGTTCCTTTAAAGTCTTGTCCTGGTCGGATTTAGACCGAAAGCGGCTGAGCAGACCAATGCTGACCGGATATTTTTTAAACCGGTCTAAGGCGGTCTGATAATGTTGCTGGGCTAATATCGTGGTCGGCACCAGCAAGGCTACCTGTTTTCCCTCCATCACCGCTTTAAAGACGGCTCGCAGGGCAACCTCGGTTTTACCATAGCCGACATCGCCACAGAGCAGCCGATCCATCGGTCGGGTCGATTCCATATCCTCCTTGATCTCGTCGACGGCCTGGAGCTGATCGTTGGTTTCCTCATGGGGAAAAGAATCCTCAAATTCCTGCTGCCAGCTGGAATCCGGACTAAAAGCATAGCCCTTTAAATTTTGCCGTTTGGCATAAAGGGCAATCAGTTCATCGGCCATTTCTTCAACGGCGACTTTGACCCGGGACTTGGATTTATTCCAGTCGTTGGTGCCCAACTGGTTAATTTTTGGTTTTTTCTCGCCGGTTCCGACATAAACCTGGATCGCATCCATCTGATCCACCGGACAATAGAACCTTGCCTCGTTGGCGTATTCGATAACCAGTAAATCTTTAATCGTCTCATCGATTTTTAGTTGTTCAATGCCCCGGTAGACCCCGATGCCATGGGTATCATGGACGACAAAGTCACCCTGATTCAATTGCGTGAAGGAATCGATCTTGCGTCCCTTTTGGCGGCGACGTTTTTTTTCGCGGGGTGCTTCTTTGATGATCTCACTTTGATTCATACAGATGAGCTTTTCTGCAGTCATTTCAAAGCCGCCGCTGATTTCGCCGGTGACCAGCTGAACCCCTGGTGACGCCTCATTGCTAAAGCGGTGAATATCGGCATCGGTTAAAATGCTTTTGAGCTTTTCGCGCCCCGCTTCATCACGAGCCCGCAGATGGATAATGGCATCTTTTTCGAGCTGCTTTTGGACAAATTCGATAAAGCGGGGAACCTGACCTAAGAAGGAATCGTTTTCCTTGACCCCTAAATCGAGGGCCATCCCTTTTTTGCCCCTGGCGGTGAAAAGGTGGAGCCTTAACTGGGCCTGGTGCTCGAGAGCTTTCTCAATTTTTGAAAATGAGTAGAATTTATTTTTTTCTTCAGGAAACATCAGCTGTTCATCCGTCAGGGTCAAAAAATCACGGTGCAGTTTATTGACAAAAACGGTCTGTGCTTCTTTGATCCGGGGCGGTTCATCCCAAATAACCAAAACATCTCCCAGATAATCCAACAGCATCCCCTCGGACTTGATAAAGGAAAACAGGGTCTCATCATGACTCCCCGGATCTTCGCTGATCCGTTCGATCAGCGCTTGATAACCGGGGTTATCGCGATAACTTTTGATTATTTTTTTTAGCGCATTAGCCCGTTCATCTTCATTTAAAATTATTTCCCGACCAGGTAAAATCGACACCTGCTCAACCGAACCGGTTGACAGCTGGGTTTGGGGGTCAAAGGTTCGCAGCGATTCAATGGTATCACCGAAAAATTCAATCCGGTAGGCTTCTCCACCAGTAGTCGAAAAAACATCGATGATCCCACCCCGGTGAGCAAATTGGCCTCTGGCCTCGACCTGAGAAACGGCTTCATACCCCAGTTCAAAAAGACCTTTATTCAGAATCATCGGATCCCAGCTATCCTCGACTGCCAGCGAAAAACCCAGTCCCTGAAATTTTTCTTTGGGCAATTGTTTCTTTAACAGGGTTTCTGCTCCCATCACCACCACAAAGCGCTGCGTTGACAATAGTTTTTCAAACACCAGCAAGCGCTGATGATTGATTTCCTGGCTATGAACATCGGCAAAATAGTCATGAATCGGCTCTGCCGGCAAGTAAAGCACCTGATCTCCCAGAATTTTCACCAGATTTTCAGCCGTTTTCTGAGCCTGATAATCGCTTGCTGTAACATATAGAATCCGATTTTGCTGCTGTCTGATGATCAGTCCGGTAAGCACTTCTTTAAAGCTGTTGTTGACATTGGAGAGATTGATGATTTCTCCTGGCGATAAACTGTTCAATATCGTTTGGATCGATTCGGCCTTCAAGAGGTTTTGATAAAGTAATTCCATGAGCTCTTCTTTCATTTTAAAACACGGATAGCCCGGGTTTTAAACCCAGGCACCTGTTTGTATTCTTTTCACACGTCTTAATCTTTGTCTTCTGTTTTGATTTTTCGCGTCTTTTATGCTAGTTTAATTCTTCTTGCACTGCTCTTGCTTCAGACTTTTGGTCTGCCAGTTTTTTTTCTGGCGGTTTCTTTTCTGCCGTTTTTTTTCTGACATTAATGCGGTTCATCGCCAGATCAACGCCATCTTTGACAAAAATGTCAATTCCCTTGGCGGCTTCGATCACAGCATTTTCGATCGCCGGAAATTCGCTTTTAGGAAAACGACCCAAAACATAATGAACCAATTCTGAACCGATCCGGGGTCGGCCGATGCCGATCCGAATGCGCGAAAATTCCGGATTTCCCAGATGCGAAATAATCGAGCGCATGCCATTATGGGTACCGGCACTACCGCGCTGCCTGATCCGCACATCGCCGGTGGCCAGATCAATATCGTCATAGATCACCAGCAGGTTCTCTATCGGGATATTATAGAAATTCATTAGCCCAGCCACACAAAGTCCACTATTATTCATATAGGTGGTCGGCTTGGCTAGCATAATTTTTCGTCCATCTTCACGATAGACGCCGGTTACTCCGTGTTGTTCTTTTTTAGTGATCGTGATTCCTTTTTTATCACTGAGATAATCCAGGGTTTCAAAACCGATATTATGACGGGTTCCATGGTATTCTTTACCGATGTTCCCTAATCCGACAATCAGATGCATCGGCTTTCCTATACGTATCTTCCCACAAAAAGCTTGCTCAGTGACCGGCCAAAGTGAACATAGTCAATAGCCCGGCCGAAAAGGGTTCCGGTGGAAAGAATTTTTATTTTTTCGATGCGTTTTTCTTTGGGAATACACAAAGTGTTGAGCGTGACCAGTTCCTCAATCGCGGAATCCTGAATCCGCTGGATTGCCGGACCGGAAAATACCCCATGACTACAAGCCGCAAATACAGAACTGGCACCAAGATCAAGGAGGGCATTGGCTCCAGAGGTAATGGTTCCGGCGGTATCAATCATATCATCGATCATGATGCAGTTTTTCCCTTTAACATCGCCAATAACATTCATCACCGCGGTTTCATTCGGGCGGGGACGTTCCTTGTCAACGATCGCAAAGGGACAGTTTAAGTTTCTGGCCAGCGTTCTTGATCGCTTAACACTACCCACATCAGGAGAAACTACCACCATATTTTCCAATTTTTTCTCTTTATAATATTCCGTGATCAAGGCACTGCCTGACAGGTGATCGAGGGGAATATCGAAGAAACCCTGAATCTGGTTCGAGTGCAGATCCATCGTGATAACCCGGTCAGCACCAGCGGTGGTTAGCAAGTTTGCCACCAGTTTAGCGGTGATCGGATCCCGGGATTTCGCCTTGCGATCTTGTCTGGCATAGCCATAATAAGGGATCACGGCATTAATTCGTCCTGCCGAAGCACGTTTCATGGAATCGATCAGAATTAGCAATTCCATCAAATTTTCATTTACCGGGGTGCCGGTCGACTGGATCACAAAAACATCTGCCCCCCGAACTGATTCAAAAACGTTGACGCCAAGTTCTCCGTCACTAAAGGAAACCACCTCAGCGTTACAGAGCTGGACTTCTAAATATTCGGCAATTTCCTGTGCCAATGGCATATTTGAGTTCCCAGCAATAATCTTAATTCCACTATACTTTCCATCCATGCGTTTTTTACCTCTTCTTAATCTTCTCTATTTTCTATTTTTTTGTTAATCATCTGGTGTGTTACTTTTTTAAATAATTGACCTTATTAACCTGTCTGGCTCTGGCAATTGCCAGACTGTCTTCCGGGACATCGTCCGTGATGGTCGAGCCGGCCGCGATATAGGCACCTTCTTTAACCGTTACCGGGGCAATCAGATTGGTATTGCAACCAACAAAGGCATTCTTTTCGACGATCGTCCGGTGTTTATTTTTGCCATCGTAATTCACAAAAACGGTGCCGCAACCCAGGTTGACATTTTCACCGACGTCGCCATCGCCAATGTAGGTCAGGTGTGAAGCTTTTGCGCCATCAGCCATGGTGGAATTTTTAATCTCGACAAAATCGCCAACCTTACAATGCTTGCCAATCTGGCTGCCTGGACGAATATAAGCGTAAGGTCCAACGTTGGTGTAATCATCGATGCTGCTCTCTAAAATTGTCGAGCTCTGGATAGTAACATTATTCCCAATTTTGGTGTCCACTAACCGACTATTTGCGCCAATGACACAATCTTTCCCAATCTCGGTCGCACCGTCCAGGATAACCCCGGGATAGAGGATCGTATCCTGGCCAACCTGTACTCTGGATCCTACATAGGTGGCTGCCGGATCAATGATGGTCACCCCAGCCTCCATCAGCCTTCGATTAATCCGTTTTCGCATCACTGCTTCAGCTTCAGCCAGCTGCACCCGGGAATTGACGGCCTGGATATCTTCGGGGTCGATTGTTACATAGGTACCGGCAGTTTTCCCCATTTTCCGCAGGATCTCGATGACGTCGGTGAGATAATACTCGCCCTGGACATTATCTGTTTTTAATTCCTTAAGCGCCAGAATCAGCGCCTGGGCGTCAAAGCAATACATCCCCGAATTGATTTCTTTGACCTCTTTTTCAGCCGGGTCAGCATCCTTCTCTTCAACAATTTTAAGTAACTCCCCACTTCTGTTTTTGATCATCCGGCCATAGCCGCGCGGCTGATCAAATTCTGCCGTTAAAACCGTTGCGGCATAGCCGCCGGTTTCGTGCGCCGCAATCAGACCGGTCAGGGTTTCTGCCCTGATCAGCGGGGCATCGCCAACTAACACGATCAGGTTTCCTTCAAGCGCCTCAAAAAAGGGCAGTGCCTGCAAAACGGCATGTCCGGTACCCAGCTGTTCTTGCTGGAGATAGGTAGAGATCTGTGGTGGCAGGCTTTCTTTGACCAGTTCGGCCTGAAACCCGACAATCACGCCAATCTCTGAAATTCCTGATGCCTGACTGACGGCAATCACATAATCCAGAATATTCTCGCCGCAGACCTGATGGAGCACCTTGGGTTTGTGAGACCGCATCCGGGTTCCTTCCCCGGCTGCCAATATGATGGTTTTAGAATGGTTCATTTTCATCTCCACTATTGTAATAATTATTAACAACAACAAAAAAAGGGAAGTACTTCCCCTTTTTCTTTTAAATTTTTAATTTTTTATTCTTCTTCGTAATCTACTTCTAGTTCAACTGCTGCTTCTTCTTCATTGGTTACTTGATTATCCTCTTCTATGGCCTTTTCGTAAGCTCGCAGGACACTCTCCTGCATCTCGCGACGGGTACCCATGTTAATGGGATGTGCAATATCCTTGAATTCACCATCCGGCGTTTTTCGACTGGGCATCGCAATAAAAAATCCGCTTTGACCCTCAATTACCTTAATATCATGAACAACAAATTGATCATCGAAAGTAACTGAGACAATTGCTCTCATTTTTCCCTCTGGATACGTTTTCCGTACTCTTACGTCCGTTATTTCCATCTCGTAAGCCTCCCCTTTGAAATAAAGTCACATGTCTAATTCTAGGTATATACTAACACAAATTCAACTATATTAAAACAAAAACCTTAAATTTTTTCGATTCTTATTATTTTCAAAAAGGGTTTAAAAAAAACAAAAAATTTCTTTTATTTAAGCGTCTCTTTAATGTTCAAATGTGCGTTTTGATGAGCGATGCTTCTTTCAATTTTTCAGCTTTCAGAATGCAGAAAAACCTGCAATCCAGCTTCCAGATTTTCGTCATCCATCCAGATCAGCGGAGTAAACTGTTCAACCAGCTTTTCAGCCGGCGACCGGGTCACAAAGATAACGCATATTCCCATTACTTCAGCGCCCACCTCTTCCATCAGGTTGGTCATTCCTTTGGCGGTTCCGCCGCCCTTCATAAAATCATCAATCACCAGCACTTTTTTGTTCTTGAGGTCAATGCGCCGGCTCAGATACATGGTATTAATTTTGTTGGATGACCCGGAAATATAATTTACACTGGTCGTTGCCCCCTCAGTTACCCGGTTGGAACGCCGAATCAAACCCATTGGCACATTTAAGTAGTGGGCTGTTTCCATCGCCGCAGGGATTCCCTTGGTTTCGGTGGTGATGACATATTCAATCCCCATTTGTCCATATTTTGAAGCAATTATCCGACCAATATTTTTAGAATAGCGCGGATTCGAGAGGATATCACTATAATAAACAAAACCGCCCTGAATTTTTCGGGTCGGAGACTGGAGCTGATCAGCAATATCTTTGAGGATCAGCAGCTCCTCATCGCTGGTAACCTGGGGATGATAGACAACCCCCCCCGATGCCCCGGAAAAAGTTTCGATATAACCGCTACCGGTTAGTTCGATAGCATTCTTGACGATCGCCACATCTTCACAGACACTTGATTTTCCTGCTTCTAGTAAATCGGTAAAATAATTGAAGCTAAAAACCTGGTTGGGATGGTCTGACAAAATTTTTGTGATAACACTGATTCTTTCATTCTTTTTCATTTTTCACCTATGATCGATTTTTTAAAATCCGAACATTATTCTCATTCTCTATAATATTATTCATATTTTAATGAAAGTGCAAGTTTTTTTTAATCTTTACTCGGTGGAAAGACCTGTGTTATAATTCGGTTCAAAGTGTTTTTCCCAATTATGATTGGTATTCTGATTGTTTCATGACTATGCCTGACCAGGCAATCAACACTTTTAGCTAAATCGTTAAGAAATAATTAAGATTTTATTACCGACAAAGGAGCTAATTATTTGAAAGCACAACTAGAAAACAAATTTAACCGACCGATTAATAAATTATTTTTCATTGGCATTGGCGGAAGCAGCATGAGTGGTCTTGCGACGATGTCTTTATCTCAGGGTTTCATCATTGAAGGTTCTGATATGGTTGCTTCATCCTACACTGAAAAATTGGAAAGTCTGGGCATTACGATTCATATCGGCCACGACTATAAAAACATTCCTGCGGATACCGATTGTGTCGTTTATTCTGCTGCCATTCATGAGGATAACCCGGATATGGTTAAAGCTAGCGATTTGAATCTTCCCAAAATCGAACGTTCTGATTTTTTGGGTCTTTTTTCCCATATCTTTGATAAAACCATCGCCGTTTCCGGTACCCATGGCAAAACCACGACCTCTTCGATGGTTGCCTGCTTGCTCCAACATGCCGAACTACGACCCAGCCTCAGTATTGGCGGCAAGCTCGATGAATTCGGTGGCAATGCCGTAATTGACGGAAAAGAGTTTTTTGTCGTTGAGGCCTGTGAATATGTTGACAGTTTCCTGACAACCTCCCACTCGATTGGCATCATTACCAATATCGAAGAAGATCATCTCGATTATTTTACCGGTGGCTTAAAACAGATCAAGGAATCTTTTGCTAATTTTGGCAAAATCCTACCAGCGGATGGACTGATGATTGCCTATGGCGACTCCCCGGATGTGCTCGATGTCGTCACTGATTTAGCCTGTCCGGTGGTTACCTATGGTTTGGATAAAAGCAATGACTGGTATCCCGAAAATATTACCTATGACAAGGTTGGCAAACCTAGCTTTGATGTTTACAAAAACGGTGCTTTTTATGGCCATTATCAACTCATTATTCCCGGTCAACATAATGTCCTTAATTCGCTCTCGGCGATTATCTGTGGCGACTTCCTCAATATCCCGGTGGCAACCTCGATCACGGGGATGGCAAAATTCAGCGGCGCCAAACGCCGTTTTGAGTTCCGCGGTGAGGTCAACGGCATCAACGTTTACGAGGATTATGCCCATCATCCGACCGAATTAAAGGTGGTCGTAGATGCCTGTCTCAATTATGAACACCATAAACTATGGGTCGTTTTTCAACCCCATACTTATTCCCGAACTTTCTTTTTCTTTGATGATTTTGTCGACGCCTTTGCCAAAGCCGATTACGTCATTCTCAACGATATTTATTCGGATCGGGAGGGCAATGACTGGAATATTTATTCTGAAGATCTGCAAAAAGCGATTGAAGCAAAGTATGGTATCCCAACTGTCACCATTTCGGCCTTTGAGGATATTGTCAATCATTTGACTGACCACCTATCGCCCAATGATCTGGTTCTTGTGGCCGGTTCCCAAACGATCAATCACGTTGCCTTTGATCTGGTCGATAAGTTAAAGGAAATTCATAATTCTTGACATTTTTTCGCAACAGGAGTATTCTAAGGAGAGAAATAATTTTACTTTAGGAGGCTTATATGGAACAGTATAATAATAAGGCCATTGCTTCGCTGGTATTGGGAATCGTATCCTTGGTTAGCATCTGGTTTAGTTATTTTACCATTATCGGTATTATTTGTGCGGTCATTGGTTTAATCTTTGCCATCCAGATCCGTAAAGCTGGTGAGATGGAAGGCTTTAAGCCAAATAGCATGGCTACCGCCGGTTTGGTGCTTAATATCATCGGGCTTGCCCTGTGCGCACTCGTTCTGATTGCCTGTGTGGCCTGTGTCGGATTATTAGGCACAGCCGCGATGTTCGCTTGATTGATGCGCTAAAAATAGACGATGAGAATCGTCTATTTTTTTTATCTGAGAATCAAGTGGAGCTATTTTTATCCCTACCTTCCCCATGAAAGGAGTTTTATGTACCCCCTTATTGGTATCTTTCAATACACCATTCCAACCTTTGGCGTCCTGTTTCTAATTGGCACCGGATGCGGTTTTGTGCTGGCTATTCCAACCGCTAAAAAATATGATATTACGACCATGGATGCGATGTTTTTTGGACTTTTTGGCATCATCGGTGGCATCACAGGAGCTAAATTGCTATACATTCTGATCGATTTACCGAATCTGATTGCCAGCCCGGAAACCGCCTTGATTCGGCTTGCCACTGGCGGAGCGATTTTTTATGGCGGACTGATTGGCGGAATCCTGGGGGGATTTCTCTATACCCAGGTTTATCATCTTGATGCGGTAAAATTTTTCGACATTGCGGTTCCCTGCCTGGCTCTTGCTCAGGCCTTTGGTCGGATCGGCTGTTTTTTTAATGGCTGCTGCTACGGGATTCCCTACGATGGCCCCTACGCCGTTCACTATCCAATCGGTGCCTACCCGCCTTCAGGCGTGGGCCTGTTTCCCGCTCAATTAACCGAGTCAAGCTTTCTTTTTATCCTGACCCTGGTTTTGGTGATCGTGCTTAATAAAAGTCAAACCCCTGGCTTGACCACCGGGTGCTACTTAATCGCTTCAGGAATCTTTCGTTTTATCAATGAATTTTTTCGTTCGGATCCCCGCGGTAACATTGGAATGCTCTCCACTTCGCAATTTATCAGCCTGATTATTATTGCATTAGGATTACTTTTTATCATTAAAGTTCCCCAGACCCTTTATCAAAAACACTTGAAAGATTAGATATTTGCAGCGCTTTAGGGTATAATCACTATATCCGAAATTATTAGGAGGTATTATTATGGATCTTTATGATGGTTATTTGGGAGATTTTTCTTCCCAACCGGACAGTTTTTGGGCAATTATGCCAGTTATTATGTCAGTTCTTGGTATTATCTTAGCAATTAGTCTGGTCATCGGACTTATTTGCTACATTTTTAATTCCCTTGGTCTTTATACCATGGCTAAAAACCGCAATATCGATAACCCCTGGTTAGCCTGGATTCCCTTAGCCAACCGCTATCTAATGGGTGAACTGATCAATGATGATGTTTCCATCAGCAGCTGGCATATTCCCTATGCCAAACTCTTTCTTCCCTTGATGGGTCTGGCCTTAACTGCTGTCATGACGATTCTTGGATTCATTCCTTATCTGGGTGCCTTTATCGGAATCCTGCTATCGCTGGCACTAAGCGTCTACTATTATGCCGCCCAGTTCTGGCTATACAGTATTTATGACAAAGATCACCGGGTACTATATCTGGTTCTCAGCATTTTCTTCCCTTTTCTGGGTCCAATTTTTATCTTTATTATCCGTAATCGCGATGCTTACGATGAACGCCATCCGGAAGGAGTTATCGCCGAAACCTATGATTCAAAATCAATCCTGGCGCTGACCCTCGGGATCTTCTCAATCGTCAGCTTTATCACCTTGATTGGCAGCGGTCTAGTCACCGGAGCCGTGGGTCTTATTTTTGGGATGATCGCGATGAAGGAACGAAAACTTCAAGGCTTACCTACCGGCATGGCCATGGCTGGTCTGATTTGTTCAATTATCGGGATGGCCTTTACGGTGCTGATGGTCTTTGCCTGCATCGCTTGTATCGGAGTTGGTGGCATGGGAATGCTAGGTGGTCTGATGAACGGCATGTATTACTAATAAAGATTCTTTAGCTGGCATTTCTTAATAACAGAGAGGTGAACATTCAATGTCGCAACAACAGTACGGTCTGGTTCTCAGTGGTGGCGGTGCTAAAGGGGCCTTTGAAATGGGTGTCTGGAAGGCGCTTAAAGAAAGTGATTACGCTCTTGGCGCAGTGATCGGAACCTCCGTCGGGGCACTAAACGCTGCCATGATTGCCCAGGATGACTATCAAATTGCCATGGAATTCTGGTCTAATCTGACCATTAACCAGGTTCTTGATTTGAATAAAAAAATGACCAATACCTATGTGGAGAAGTGGTCAAAAGAAAGTTTTGATATTTTCAGAACCGGTTTTCTAGCCGCACTTTTTTCCGACGGTTTGGATATCTCGCCGTTGCGCCACAATCTGACCCGGTTGATCTGCGAAGACAGCATCCGACGTTCAACGATTCGGTTCGGACTGGTAACGGTTGATATTACCAGCCTCAAACCACGTCAACTGATGATTGAAGATATTCCAGAAGGCCAGTTGATTGACTATTTACTGGCCAGTGCTGCGTTACCGATTTTTCAGAAGCAGGAAATCGATGGTAAAACCTATCTCGATGGGGGATTTTTTGATAATGTTCCGATCAATTTTATGCTGGACCAGCATTTCAACCAGATTATTTCGGTGGAATTCCCGGTGATCGGGATGCGCAAATCGGTACGGGATAAAGATGCCAAGATCATTACGGTCAATAATTCCGAATATCTTGGTGGGCTGCTCGATTTTAATTCCAAGCAAATCGAGCAGAATATCCAATTAGGTTATCTGGATGCTTTAAAAGTCTTTGGCCGTTTGGAAGGCCGATATTTTTATTTGAACACCAATAAAAGTAGTGCCTTTTTTAGAAAATTTATCAACAAGCTGGGGCAGCCACTGTCAAACCAAAAACAAATGCACAAAATGCTGGCTCTACTCAGCCTATCGGCCGATGCCAGTCAAAGCGATGTTGTAAAAGCGCTGGAAAGTCTGTTGCAGAAAACCGCTTTTAAAAATCAGCCCCTTGGCCTTGCGATGCTGGAAATTACTGGAAAAAGCGTTGGTGTGCCACGACTGGAAAACTATCCTGTTGATTTTTTCATTCAGGCAATCCTTAAAGAGCTAAACCGGCTTTTAGATGAAAACCTCACCCTATTGGACAATCCTAAAATCATCGGAAGTTTTTTAACCCCCGCCACTAGCAACCTTCTGTGGTATAATTTCATTACCTTTTATATCGTATTTTTGAGTATCCGAAGCGATCTCAGTCCAGAACGGATGTCGACTTTCTTAAGTAAATTTTCACCGGATATTGCCCTTTCGATGATTACCGTTTTCTATATTCATGAAATAATCAACCACTAAAAAAAGAGCTTTCGCTCTTTTTTTGATGCAATTAAAGTCCGCAACACTTTTTGTATTTTTTGCCAGAACCGCAAGGACAGGGGTCATTTCGGCCGACCTTTACCTCATTGACCACGGTTTTTGATCGTTTGTATTCTTTTTCCAGCTCAATCCGCTGCTCTTCTGTAAAAAAGTTATCCCATTCCTCCAGGCTATAAAGCCAGTCGGCCGGAACTGCCAGCATATTTTTATAAAGCTTGGCAAAATCAATTTCCAACTTAATTTGGGAATCCAGTTCAATCGTCTCAAGATCAATGGGCGCTGTCAGACTATCGCTGATACCATCCAAAAAGCCCATGTATTGGGGCGGAACCATCTTGCTTTCGTTAATCAGATCTTCTACCACACCGGAAATGGTGGTGATTTTCTCCCCGAGAATCTTCTGGTACAGAACTTTTTCATCCGCACAGTATTTTTCCCAAAAGGCATTTTGTTCTTCCTGGGTGTTGCAATTCTCTTCGATGTAGTTTTTCCAAGCATCGTATAAACTCATTCAATTTCTCCTCATAGTAATCTAGTCTTATTATATCGCAAAACTACCGGGAGTTAAACCATTTTCTGACAAACCCCTTAAATTACTTGACCAATTCAATGGTAATCGGATTCACAAAGGGAGGCTCACTCATGCCGACCTGATTCTTGATCGACATTTTGACGGTCTGACCCTTCTCTGGCACAAAATCGAGGCTGTCAAAGTCCTGCATATTAACCCTGGCCTGATTAAAATTCTCATCATCCAATACTGTTACCAGCAATTCTGTATCACTAACCTCGTCAATGGTGGCGGTAAAGCTGACGCTGTCCGCCATTTCATCGGATGTCGTCGTGGCGTTGCTGTTACAACCAACGACTACACCCATTACCAGGATCGCCGCGACTGCCAAGCCAATTCTTTTTTTCATCTTGTCCTCCTAAATTTTTTTATAAATCTCAATCACTTCTATATAAACAGCGCCAGGCTGGTTTTGCTTAAGGCTGCTTAAATTTAAAGCTCTTGTTGATTATAATCGTATTACAGTTTACAATGATTGTATGATAAAACAAATCGAAAGGAATACTAAATTGAAAAACAACAAACCAGACCAAACTAAACTAAAAAACAGTAAGCATCGACCAGATGAGCAATTGGTCTCGGTCTTTATAAAATATTTGAGTTTTGCATTAGTTGCTGCTATTATCTTAAATGTGTTCTTGAATCTTTTTTTGCTACCGCTTTTAGGCTACAACCCCTTGTTTAGCATCCTGTTTACAATTATACCCAGTTTATTGGTTTATATTATCATATCCCGTTTAATTCGCAAGAAATTAAGCTATCTCAAAACCTTGCAAAAGGGCTCCGAGCGAGTTGCCGCCGAGAACTTTGACTCGTATATCCCGCTCCAGGGCAATAACGAACTCACTGATATTGCTAATAACGTGAATCTGATACATGATTTGTATGAGGCTAAAAGCAAGGCCGAATCGCTTGCCAAGATGGAAAATCACCATATTATTACTTCTGTTTCCAACGAAATCCATGCCCCCTTAACCGGGATCATCGGCTATCTTGAACGGATTCAAAACCCTGATGAGCGTGACTTTTCCAAAAAAGAAGCTTACTTAAAGATCGCCCTGAAAAAAACATATCAGATTATCAGCTTTATTGATGATCTTTTTGAGCACGCCTTTACCGATAATGGCAAGGGCTACTATCAGTTCAAGGTCTACAATGGAAAACCCCTGATTCATCAGCTACTAAATTCTTCGACCCAGGTACTAAAAGAAGCTGGATACGATGTTGTCGAGGAAAACTGCATTGAACGGGATTTCTCCCTTTGGGTTGATCTCGAGCAGCTACAACGGATTTTTGACTATCTGACTTCTAATATTATTAAGTATGCCGATCCCGACAAGCCTATCGATTTTGGCCTGATTCTCAATAAAAACGAACTCTGCATTATTCTGCGGAATAAAACCATTAAAAACCCCGAAGCTGCTGGCAAAAAGACCATTGGTGCCGAGGGTTCCAGCCTGGACTCCTGCCGAAAAATCATCTCCCGCCACCAGGGACGGATCGACTACTATCAGCTCAACCAGCTATTTAAGGTTGAACTGATTCTGCCCATTCATCAGTAACGATTTAAAAAATTCAAGACTCCCTTGCGGAGTCTTTTTTATTGTCAAAAAGTCTTAAGAATTTGACTAACCCGATCTTCATAATTAACGCTTATACTTAAACTATCAGCAAATCCGCTGCGAATAAAAATTAGGATAGACGATCAGTAAAAATAAAGTGCTTGACAATCACTTTATTTCGTATTATTGTATTAGTTACTTAATACAATAATACAAGAAATTAAGAACCAGGTTTTAATTTAAAAACCAAGAAAAGTTAAGAGGAGACGTTATGAAGAAAAAAGGAATTATTTTATGTGTTGTGATCGGGGTAGCCCTATTAGTAGGCGGGGGTGCCTATGTTTATGCCAATTCCAAGCCTACTCCGGAGATTGCTGTAAAAACCGCCCCGCTGGCAAAGGCAAATCTGCAAAACACGATTTCTGCCACTGGCGTGATCGAAAGCTATACAACCGTCAAAATCAGCGATAATAGCAATGACAAAATCGAAAAACTTTATGTTTCGGTTGGTCAATGGGTCGATAAAGACGATTGGTTATGTCAGCTCTACAATAAAGCTGATGACAGCTACAGCTACGTCAAGGCTACTACTAGCGGAACCATCACGGCGATGAACGCCGTTAAAGGCAACCTTGCTAGTGGCGAACTTTTTACCATTGAGGACACCAACGACCTTAAGGTTCGGGGCAAGATTAAGGAAGCAGACCTCAATCATATTCACAAAAACATGCCGGTGTTAGTTAAATCCGATGCCACCGGAGATCAGGTATTCCCCGGCAACCTGACTAAAATCGCCCCAACGGCCATCAAAAACGAAACCACCACTGCCAATTCAGCAGCAACCAAGGCTGAATTCGAGGTTGAAATTGATCTGCCCGCCGATACCACCGGATTAAAAATCGGGATGACCAGTCGCTTAAACATTGTCAGCGAAGAACGTAATGATGTTTTCTGTGTTCCCTATGAGGCGCTGGTAATCGATGATTCCGGTCAATCCTGTATTTATCTTGCCAAAGAAAATCCTGTCGAGCAAGGCTCCTTCACAGTCGAATCGATTCCGGTAACCACGGGTCTGGAAACCGATTCATTAATCGAAATCGCCGGTGATCAGCTCAGTGTCGGAATGGCAATCGTCGTCCAGCCTCAAACTGTTGTGCCGGGAATGGCTGTTGCTGTCGAAGCGGGGGTATAAATGATGCGAAATAAAATTATTGAAATGCGGGGGATCGTCAAATCCTATTATCTGGGAACCCCCAATGAACTGGAAATTCTCCATGGTATCGATCTGGATGTTTATGAAGGTGAGTTTTTATCGATTGTCGGTGCCTCCGGTTCCGGCAAATCGACCCTGATGAATATCCTGGGTGCCTTGGATCGCCCCACCAAGGGGCAATATTATTTGGATCATTTGCCGATGGAAAATGTCCGCGACGATGGGCTATCAAAAATCCGCAATAAGAAAATCGGCTTTGTCTTCCAGACCTTTAATCTGATTCCCCGTTCGACCGCCTTAAAAAACGTCGCCCTGCCGATGCTTTATGGCGGCATCCCCCGCAGCGAACGATCGCGACGAGCCGCTGAACTCCTCCAACTGGTGGAAATGAGCGGCCGTTCCCATCATCGTCCCAATGAATTATCGGGCGGACAAAAACAACGGGTAGCGATCGCCCGAGCGATGGCTAATGATCCGGCAATTATTCTGGCCGATGAACCAACTGGGGCACTAGACACCCATACCGGCCGCCTGGTTATGGATATTTTTCATCGACTCCATCAGGAACAGGGTAAAACCATTATTCTGATTACCCATAATGCCGAATTGGCTCAAGAAACAGAACGAACCATCCGACTTCGGGATGGTCCCATTGTCGATAACCGCAAGAATCGCCAATATCAATTGGAGGGCTACTATGAATCTGTTTGAAAATATCCGCCTGGCCCTGGAGGGCTTGCGCGCCAATAAGATGCGGGCGCTGTTAACAATGCTGGGTATTATCATCGGGATTTCCTCGGTGATGGCGATCTCTACCCTCGGTTCGGCGATGACTGGCTCGGTCTCAAAAACGATGGACAAAATCGGCGGCAAAAATATTATGGTCTACGTGAGTGCTAAGAACTACGAGGTGGCCTCGGCATTTCAAGACGATGACTATGTGACCCCGGAAGAATTGGAAAACTTTAAATCAACCTATGCTGACGAGGTTAAAGCGATTAGTACCTCCAGTCCGTTAGGCGCCGGCCAGCTCAGCAAAGGTTATATTCACCGGGACGTCACCCTCACCGGGGTCAACCCCGACTATGGCATGGTTAATAATATCAACCTGGTCCAGGGACGCTTTATCACCCCCCGCGATATTCAAGGTGACCGTCGTGTCGTCATCATCGATACGAGCATCCGCAACAGCCTGGTTGGGGTTCATGGCGATGCTTTGGGGATGGAAATTCAAGTCGATACCCAGAATACCGATGAAACCTATACCGTCATTGGGGTTTATGAAAAGCTGGTCATTGATAATCCGCTTTTTTATATGGGTGACGAAAGCCGGATCGAATGTTTTATTCCGATTTCAACCGCGATGGCTTTAAACAGCGAAACAGCCACTGTTTCCGGATACACGAATTTTACCATCATGGCGACCTCCGGCACCGACTCAGCCGCCTTTTCTCAGACCAGCAAGGAATATTTTATTAAAACGCTGGCAAACACGTCTGATTTCACCATCGAGGTTCAAAGTTTAGAAGCGATCGCCAGCGAGGCCACCGGGATGCTTGCCACCTTATCCCTGGGGATCTCGGTGATTGCCGGAATCTCACTGCTAGTCGGCGGGATTGGGGTAATGAACATCATGCTGGTATCGGTCACTGAGCGAACCAAGGAAATCGGCATCCGTAAGGCTTTAGGTGCCCGCAATTCGGCGATTCGCAGCCAATTTATTATCGAGGCGATAATCATCTGCCTGATTGGCGGGCTGATCGGCGTAGGACTTGGTTCCGTCCTCGGAATCATGGGCAGTACCCTGATGAAATTCCCGTCAACGCCGCCCATTGGCCCGATGATCATTGCCCTCTGCTTCTCAATGGTCATTGGGGTCTTCTTTGGCTTTTATCCGGCCAATAAGGCTGCCAAGCTGGATCCGATTGATGCGCTGAGGTATGAATAATACTGTTTTAGCAGCTAATTTACAAAGCTTGTCTCGCATAAAAAAAAGTCCGCAGGCCTAAGCCTGTGGACTTTTTTTATGCAAATCCCTACAAAAGGTCTTACCCGTTAAACAGGCTAGACCATCTGATTCACTTAATATAGGTAACCGTGGTCGCCAACAGGGGCAGATCGGCGGTCGTAGAATCCTCGGTTTGATTGGCAACGCCAATCTCCCCGGAAACAAGTTTGGCGTAGATAACCTGATAATCCTGCTGGGAGAAACTTCTAAAAGTTGAAGTATCCATAGGCAGACCGATTCCATTGTTAGCGGCTGAAAATGTCTGGGTGGTGCCGCCCGCGAACGCATTGCTGTAGTAATCTTGAATGCCGCTATAAACAGAACTGGTGACCATCTTCATGGCCGAGGTGATCACTGTTTTAGATAGGTCACTCTGATCTACATCGACGCCAATGACCTTGGCATTGTCATGCTCCTCAGCGGCATCGATCACGGATTCCACGATGGCGCCGCCACATGTAAAGATTACCTCAGTCCCCTCTGCATACCAGGCAGCAGCCTGCGCCTGGATTTCCGGAGTGCCAATAAAGGTGCCCGTATAGTTATACTTAATTTCGGTGTCAACTCCCAATTCCTGGGCAGCTAGATCAGCCCCCTGAACAAATTCATAGCCATAACGAATCACTGCGGGAACGGCCAGTCCACCCATAAAACCAAGTTTGCGGTGACCATCTTTAACCGCGGCATAGCCAGCCAGGAATCCGGCCTGTTCCTCCTGATAGAGAATTGACAAGACGTTTTCCCCAGTTTTTGAAACCGTATTTGCTGCATCGTGGGGTTCACCATCGACCAGAATAAAGGCAACATCAGGGTAGCGATCCTGGGCAATAAAAACCGCGGTTGCAAATAAATAGCCGGGACAAACAACTAATTTAGCACCCTTTGCGATGGCTTGATCGATGCTTTCAACATAGGAATCGGTGGTGCCTTCTTCCGGCTCGTAGTAGGCATAGGTTACTCCGTTTTCTTTGGCATATTGTTGAACCCCCTGCCAGGCCGCCTGATTAAAAGATCGATCGTCAATGTGGCCAAGATCGGTAATCAAGGCGAGTTCAATTTTTTCTGAAGACTCTGCTGACGAGCTTACCCCGGTGTCTTTTGGTGCTGTACAGCCCAGGACACTAACCAATATCATACCGATCCCGAGAATTACCCCAATTGTTTTTTTCTTATTCTTCATTTGCTACTCCTTTTCTGAATCATTTTTTTTCAGCCTTGGCTATCCCGATCTCCTAGTCGATCACCCTTTAGCCGCGATCGTTTCTTCCACTGTTTTCTTAACATTTGAACCTAAAACCATATTATCAGTCGTTTACCTTGAAGTCCACTTTTTATGATGGGACTTTCGTCTGTCATGTTTGCAAACTTTTATATTTTATTTCTATGATCTGGGGATGTTACATCGTTTAATAAGTTAGTACACACCGGTCGCTTTCAATCACCGATGCTATCTTTTTTTCCGTCTCATACAGCGAATCCGCACCTTCATCTCCGGATTTACCTGCCGCGATTCGGTGATTTTCTGCAAGGCTTTATTGTAGGTAAAATCATCCAGATTGTTGGCCTTGAGATAAATCATGGTCATTTCCGGAAAAACCGTAAAACTGCTGGTAATCGCCCAGGCAACCGCCATCTTCACATAATAGTTGTCGCAGTCAATGGCATTGAAATTTCGAAACATCGGCTCCAGATAAAGATCTTCAACAAAATAAGCAATAAACATCACCACCCCAAAACGGATCTCGTAAACTTCATTGGATTGGAGGTATGGTTGTAAAAACAGCCAGACCTCCTCTTTATGCTTTTTTGTGAATTTCAGGCCAGTACAGAAGCTGTCGCAGATTGACCAGTTGTCAATCTTTGGGATAAAGGCTTTGATCAGTGCCAGCCGTTCAGCCAGTTCGACATCGATATAACCAATTACCATCCCCTGTAATAGCGTTTCCTCAAAGCTATCATCCCGGGCAGTTTCCAGATAGGATCGCCAGTCTCCTTTGGCAATGCTTTTGCCGATCTTCCGAAGCGCTGGCAGGCGCACCCCCAGCATCGTATCAGCTCCAGGAATTAATCCACTGGAAAATTTCCGGTATTTTTCATCGGCTAAGGCCAACAGCTCAGCTCTTAAAACTTTTTGATCCATCTCTATTTCCCCCTGTTATTTCAGATAAAACAAAAGCCCCTTTGGGCAGCAATCATGATTGCCGCCCAAAAGGGGCTCTTGCTGTCAGTTATTTTAATTTCAACGGTAAGCCGGCAACCAGCAGATAGGCTTCATCGGCCCGGCCGGCAACCAGTTGATTCATTCGGCCGGCGATGTCCCGGAAATAGCTGCCCAGCTTATAGGCCGGCACCAGACCCAGACCGACCTCGTTAGAGACCACAATCAGGGTTTTATCCTGACAGACGTCCAGCAGTTTTTCCACTTCGATCTTTATGGCGGTTTCGATTTCGGCGACCTTATCCATCTCGCAAGTGTCGTAATCGACCGGAAAATCGAGCATATTATTGGTGGTCATTACTGTCAGGCAGTCAAACAAAACAATCTCAGCTTGCTCAAAAATGGGATTGTCTATCATTGTCTGAAAATCCTTATATTGTTCAATGGTTCCCCATTGCTCGGGTCGCTGCGCCTGATGTTTGGCGATCCGGTCTTTCATGCCATCATCAAAGGCGATCGCCGTAGCAATATAAGCCACTGGCTTGCCCGCTTCTCGGGCTATATTTTCGGCGTAGCTACTCTTGCCGCTGCGGGCGCCGCCGGTAACAAATATTAAGTGACCCATTACTAATTCCTCCAGTTTTTAAGAAAAGTCAACAGCTTGGTATTATCTGCTTCTTGTTTAATGGCAATCCGAAAATATGAATCGTCCAGGCCGATAAAATCTTCACACGTTCGCAAGGACATGCCCTCTTTTTCAAGGGCAATCTGCAGCTCTGCGACGGTTCCCTTTAACAGCCGACAAAGATGAAAGTCAGCACCACTGGGGTAAACCTTAAGCGTTCTAATCTGGCTTAAGGCGTTAAAGACCCGCTGACCTTCCCCCTGAATATAGCTTTTAGTCTGTTTGGCATAATCTTTTTCATCATAGACCCCGGCGGCCGCGATCAAAGCCAGGGCATTAACCGTCCAAGGCTCCTTAAAGCCTTCCATTTTCTTGATAATCCCAGCAAGACCGACCCCATAGCCAATCCGCAGCCCCGGCAGGGCATAGAATTTAGTCAGCGATTTTAAGATAAAGACCGCTTGTTTCGCTTCTTTGACCAATGAGAGGCTACCGCTTTCGTCAGAAAAATCGATGAAGGATTCATCCAGAAACCAATTGATTTCGGGTGCCGAAGGGGCTATCATTTGTCTGATAAAGTCACTTCCATAAAGCCGCCCGGTCGGATTATTGGGGTTGCATAAAAATACTGCCTGGGGCTTTTCGTTTTTGATGACCGCCGTTAATGCTTCGGGGTTAATGGTAAAATTATCTTGCTCGGTTAAGACATGGTGAACCACATCCCAGCCATAAAGCTTTAAGGCGCGTTCATATTCATTAAAGGTCGGTTGAACAATCAGTGCCTTCCCCGGCCCCATGCTTCTGGCAAAAAGATAGATCAGCTCGATCGCGCCATTGCCGAGAATGATATTTTCCGGCTGCACCGCCAGATCATCGGCAATCTTGCCAATCGCTGAAAGGCCGGTGATCTCTGGATATTTGACCAACGCATCAATGCCAGCGATCAGTTTTTCCCGGATTCCCGCAGGAATTCCCAAGGGATTAATATTGACGCTGAAATCCAGCATTTTTTTGTTTTCGCCCAGATACCCGCCGTGTTTATTCATCTTGATACTCCAATTATTTCAGATTCTTTTATCTATTTTTTTACTCAAGTAAAATGATTGCAAATTCACTTAGTCAAATTCACTTATTTAAATTCACTTCGTGCAAACTCACTTAGTAGTTTAAATTCACTTCGTGCAAACTCACTTAGTAGAAATTCAATGATTTTCCAGTTACCTAAACCGAATAAATGATCACTGCCATGATGGTCGCAAAAATCATCAGGACAACCTCGCTGCCATACATGATGGTAATGGTTTCGCGAATATCCAATATTTCCAGCGGGGTTTTGGCATCGCCAATGGTGGGTTTTTCGAGCGTTTCACCAAAATACTGGTTGGTTCCGCCCAGTTGTATGCCTAAAAGCCCCGCTACCACTGATTCTGGATGGGCCGAGTTAGGACTCTTGTGGTTGAGACGATCCCGCTTGAAAATGCGACAGCCATCATTAAAGGTATATCCCAAAAACATCCCGCCAACCAGCATAAAGATACTTCCGACTCTGGCCGGAATAAAATTGATCAGATCGTCAAATTTTGCCGAGGCATAGCCAAAGTCCTTATAAGGCTCCTGAACATATCCGACCATCGAATCGAGGGTATTGGTTGCTTTATAAAGCATTACCAACATCACTGGATTAAGCCAGGGCACTGGCATCAAGGCTCCCAGCAACAGATAGAAAATCGGTGCTAAAACCCCATCAATGGTATTTTCGGCAGTGGTCTCCACCGTTGCCCGGATAATTTCTTTTTCCTTTAGTTGTGAGGTATCTCGGCCGACAAGATAACCCACTTGAACCCGGGAAACTTCAATATCACCACTCATTAAGGCGGTCATCACTTTACGCACTTCAATAGCCAGTGTTTTAGCCGCCAGCGCAGTAACAATCAAGTAAAGATTAAAGCCGATGTAGAGATAAATGTTAATGCTGTAAAGCAGCCATTGCAGACCAAAGACAATCGCTCCGGTCAGACCCAGCACTAAAAACAACAGTAAAAAACCTTTGGCTCTTTTGTGCTTGCCGCGATTCAATTTTTTATTTAAAAAGCCGATCGTTTTGCCCATCGCGATAATCGGATGCGGCAGCCAGGCAGGATCCCCGATCAGCCAATCCAGCAACACACCGATCATTATCAGTAAAAACCAAAAACCTCCCCCTAAACCCAGGGGAAGTCCTTCAATTAAATTCACTTTTTAATTTCTCCAATAATTTCCATTATTTTTTTCATATCCAGATTCGCTTCGACGGTCTCTGCCAGCAGATCATATTGCTCTTCTTTAAAGGCTTTAAAATCAAAGGCTGCCGGACCGGCTTCTAAATTCTTTTTGAGGCGCAGGGCTTCAATGATTTTTTCCCGTAAGCCATCGTTGTCAAAGATACCATGGAGGTAGGTTCCCATCACAGTGCCATCTTCGGCAATCACCCCATCGATAGTACCATCTTCGAGTATTGCAAAGGGTTTGGCCTGATCGAGGGCTTCGCTGATGCCCATATGGATTTCGTAGCCTTCGACGTCCATGTCAGCCAGCTCCATCCCCATGAAGTTACCCTGAATCTTACCGGCTGTCCGAACCGTACGTTTCTCTTCTTCAATGGTTGTGACAATGTTTAAAAGCCCCAAACCGGCAATGCTGCCCTTGGTTGATTCGACCTGGAAGGGATCACGAATTTCTTTGCCAAGCAGTTGATAACCGCCGCAGATTCCCACGATTGGCACCCCACAATCATGAAGCCGGTGGATTTCATCGCCCATCTTGTTATTGATCACATGACAGGTGTCATCAATGGTGTTTTTACTGCCGGGGATTACTAAAAGATCCGGGTTGGCCAGTTGCAGGTCGCGCTGGTTGCGGTAGTATTCCACCTTCACATCAGGGTGCATTTCAAAGGCGGTGCAATCGGTAAAGTTAGAAAGATGAGGTAAATAGACCACCCCAATCGTGATCAGGCCTTCGGAATTATTATCAAACCGTTCACTGACGCTATCTTCATCATCAATAACAAAGCGTTTGTAGGGGATCACGCCGATACAGGGTACCTTGACCAGTTCTTCGATCATTTTGATGCCCGGCTTTAGCAGCTCCACATCACCACGGAATTTATTGATGATAAAGCCTTTTATCCGAGCCCGTTCCTCGGCCTGCAATAACATAATTGTGCCATAAATCGAGGCAAAAACACCGCCCTTGTCGATATCGCCAATCAGTACCACCGGGGTATCGACCAATTCTGCCAGTCCCATGTTGACAATGTCATTGTCTCGCAGATTGATTTCGGCCGGACTTCCGGCTCCTTCAATTACAATGACATCTTTTCCCTCAGCCAGTGCGTCATAGGCTGAAACGACGATCTCGACCAGCTTGGGTTTATGGGCATGATAATCCATGGCGTCCATATTGAATGCTGCCTTTCCCATCAGAATAACCTGACAGCCAACGTCAGAGTTTGGTTTAAGCAAGACCGGGTTCATTTCCACCTGGGGCTCGATTCGGGCGCATTCGGCCTGAACCACCTGGGCGCGGCCCATTTCTTTGCCATCATTGGTAATAAACGAATTGAGTGCCATATTCTGGGATTTATAGGGTGCTACCTGATAACCGTGGTTATTAAGTATCCGGCACATGGCAGCAGTGATCAGACTTTTTCCTACTGATGACCCAGTACCCATAAACATAATATTTTTCGCCATGTCTTCTCCTTTATTTCTTCCAAAACCTAAATTTTAATGGTTTTTCAATGCACAGACGACCGCGTCTTCGACGGTCGAAATGACCCGGGGGTAAGCTAGCAGGGGTCGGCGGATGAATAATATTTTTGCATCAACCAGTCGGGCGGCTTCAACCTTTTCAGGGATCCCGCCAACATCGCCGCTATCTTTGGTAACTACAAAACCGATCTGGTATTCTTTCATCGTAGCGACATTCATTTCCACCGAGAACGGGCCTTGCAGTGCCAGGATATGGCGGGCTTTATAGCCCAGGTTTTCGCATTTTTTTAGAACCCCGACGGTCGGTAAAACCCGGATATAGGTGCGGTCTTTGGGTAGTCCTTCAAAGGCTTCCAGTTGCCGGCTGCCGGTCGTCAATAAAATATTCTTGTCACTATTGCCCATTGCACCGATTAAATAATCGCGGGCTTCTTCATAAGTGTTATAGACCATAATATCGCTTCCATCATCAATATTCGAAGGTCTTTCGAGACGGATATAATCGATATTCATGGCCTCGCAGGCCCAAATGGCGTTTTCGGAAATTTCCCGGGCATAGGGATGGGTGGCATCAATACAGAGATTGATATTGTAAATAGTGATCGTTTCTCGTAGCGTGCCGGCATCCAATTGTCCTGAAATCTTAGTCAGAAGCGGGTTTTCTGCGATCTGATCGGTGGCAATATTCGTTAGCGACGAATAACAGACTGCTTTTCCTTCTTCAAGCAGCAATTCGGTTAATAAGCGGCTATCGAGGGTTCCTCCCAGTACCAGAATCACAGCTGATAACCTCTCGGGGTAATCATTTTTAATTGATCGCGGGTTACATAGGTTTTGGAATTACCGATGATAACCATCGAAAACATATCAATATCAGCTTCATGGATTTTTTTCAGGGTGGTAATCACATACGACTCGTCTTTCCGTTTGGCATTACGAACAATTCCTACTGGGGTTTCCGGGGCCTTATATTCTAACAGAATTTTCTGGGCGCTTTCAATATTATGGGGGCGACCCTTGCTTTTGGGATTATAGAGGCTGATGATAAAATCACCTTCACCGGCACAGTGCAGCCGTTTTTCAATGACTGCCCAATCGGTCAGCAGGTCGCTAAGGCTGATGACGGCATAGTCATGCATCAGCGGTGCGCCGAGGGTTGAAGCGGCCGCATTGGCGGCTGAAATACCGGGGATAATTTCAACCTCAACATCGCTGTTTTTTGCTTCAACGATTTCTAACATAATCCCGGCCATCCCGAAAACACCGGCATCGCCGCTGCTAACCAGACAGATTTTTTTGCCCTCTTCCGCCAGTTCCAGGGCTTTTTCACAACGGTCAATTTCGCGTCGCATCCCCGAAGAAAGGACTTCTTTGTCGCCAATTAAATCGGCAATAATATCGATGTAGGTTTTATAACCGACAATAACATCGGCATCTTCCAAGCTGGCCTTTGCCGCCTCGGTCATATGTTCATACAGTCCGGGACCAATCCCAGTGACATAAATTTTGCTCATCTTTTCTCCTTTTTTTAACAAGGTTTTGTTATTATCATCCTTGCTTGCGCTTGACGATCTGCTTGTGTGCAGCAGACAGCAAGACCATGATTATTTATATTATAGCTTTAGCCATTATTTCCTTAGTTTTCATCCAACCAGACTGATAGGGTAATCCCATCCAGTTTTTGTTTTTCCAGCAGGCATTTCCCAAAACCAGAGGCGACAAAGCCACAGGGTTCGGAAACGGCGTATAGACCGGTGGTTTTAAAAACAAAATCCGATCCTTCAAAACGACTTTGGACCATTTGCACCATTTCATTGGGGATGATAACTTTTTTAGCCTTAAAAAAATCACAGGCCATCGTAATTCCCGGTTCTTCAGCTTTTAAGCCGATGGTAGCCAGCGATTTGATCGCTTTTTGATTGAGATTAAGCGCCGCCAGGGTATCACCAATCGCCTCGATGATCCGTTCTCCCGGGGTATCCCGGCGACAGCCCACGCCCACCACTAATTTTCGCGGAACCAGCTTAACACTGGGGATCGGCAGATCCGTATTGGTTGTCGCTAAAGTCGTAATGATGGCACCCCGATAGTTAGCCAGCTCGCTTAAATCCGCCACCGTTTCGATGTTCTTAGGCAGGATAACCGCATCGAGATCACAGTTTTCCAAATTAACTAAGGCAATCGGATCGCCATGTAAAATCAGTGCCGTGACGTCTTTGGCCGCAGTAAAATCATCGATCCTACAATTAATTTTTTGAGCCAGTACATCGACAGCCATGGTTCCTTTGACATCGGTGCCAGTGGTGATTACCGCCTGCGCCGAAAGACGTTTAGCCACCAGCCGGGCGGCGTCATTGGCGCCACCTAAATGGCCGGACAGCAGACTGATGACAAACTCCCCTTGTGTATCCATAACCACTATCCCCGGATCGGAAGATTTATGTTTGAGATGGGGGGCAATCGCGCGAACGACAATGCCGGTTGCCATAATGCAGCAGATGATCTGGTATTCTCCGATGATGCTGCCGATAAAGGTAGAAATATCAGTGGTGATAATTTTGGTGGTTTCGTTGGCGTATTTTTCTTTAGTGTAGATCTGGCATTCATGGTCATCGAGATGTTCTGCCAGCCGATTAGCCAGAACCATGCCATCCTGGGACAGGGTGACAATCGCCCACTTCTCGGTTTTCATGGTTTTACTCAACCCCTTGACGGTACTCATGGGTAAAACTAGGGTCATACAGCTTTGATAAACTATATTCATTTCCCAGAAAATCACCAACTAAAATTTGAGCGGTTTTGGTAATATTCTCATCTTTTACCTTTTGAGCAATCGTTTCAAGGGTACCCATGACAATTTTTTGGTCTTCCCAGGTGGCTCGTTGAATAATAGCAATCGGCGTCGTTGGGGGATAGTGCTTCATCAGTCGCGCTACCACATCATCAATCATTTGGACTGATAGAAAGATACACATCGATGCCTGATGGGAAGCCAGATCTTCCAACTTTTCTTTTTCCGGAACTGGGGTTCGTCCTTCGAGTCGGGTTAAAATAACCGTTTGGGAGACATCCGGCAGGGTAAATTCTTTTTTTAGAGCCGCTGCTGATGCGACAAAGGAACTGACCCCGGGGATCACATCAAAGGGAATTCCGAGTTCTTCCAAGCGATCCATCTGTTCACGGATAGCCCCATAAATAGACGGATCACCGGTGTGAACGCGAGCAATTTTCTTGCCTTCTTCAGTTCCTCGTTTGATCACGGCGATAACGTCATCTAAGGTCATCGATGCCGAATTAAAGATTTCGGCATCCGCTTTGTGTCCGGCAATAATCGCCTTATTGACTAAAGAACCGGCATAAATAATGATATCTGCTTCATTAACAATGCGTTGACCCTTAACGGTAATCAGCTCTGGATCTCCTGGGCCTGCACCCACCATATATACTGTATTCATAACTAATTTCTCCTAAATTTTATAATGTCCTTACATTTCTGCAACGGGTTGGGCTTTTTTCAAATGATCTAAAAACATGTTCTGAATGCCGGCATATTCACCCAGGCCTTCCAGGATACACTCCACCTTAAACCGCTCTTCTTCGAGAACCGTTCGCCATGAGTCTTCTTCATCACTGGCCATGTCATTAATGGCGTGATCGCCAGCTACCAGCATAAAGGGCGCCAGATAAATCTTTTTATATTTCTTTTCCTGTAACAGCGGGACAATGTTTTCCAGCTCTGGGAAACCTTCCACGGTTCCCACATAAACATCCTCATAGCCCTTCATTTTAAACATGTAATCCAGACAAGGATAGGTTGAGTTGGCGTGGTGGTCACTGCCATGGCCCATATAAACGAGGGCTTCACCATTTTTAAGCTTGGGCATTTGTTTCATGACGATGTCGACGGTTTCTTCGTAATCTTCCACCGTCGTTAAGAGTGGCCGACCCAAGGTCAGGCATTCGAAGTCTTTTTCAAAGGCTTTCAGCTCTTTTAAGGTAATGTCATACTCATAGCCGTTGATGATATGGGTAGTTTGACACTGAACATGGGTATAACCGGCTGCTTTAAGTTTTTTAAGGACTTCCTGCGGGGTATCCACACTTTCGTTGTCCCGGGTCTTCAGTTTGTTGATGATCATTCGGGATGTGAAGGCTCGATAAAAATCATGATCCGGAAATGCATTTTGCAAGTGCTTTTCGGTTGCCTCGATGGTTTTTTTTCGGGTCTCAGGGTAAGATGTACCAAAACTGATGACCAATAATGCTTTCTTTTCCATTAAGTGGTTCTCCTATTTTTTTATGATAACAGTGATTAACTTCTCATTGTAGGTTGACCTCAAACTACCGTACCGACCAATGACCAAGGGGTCAGACCCTTGTTAATCTGTTGTTCGCTGCGGGATCGGACAGGCTCTGCCGTGTCCGCCCCGATGCGCACAACATGATGTAACAATTGTCGGTACTAGCGTATCTGTTGGTCTATAGTCTTTGAGCTTCACTGTTTATTTATTATAAACTTAATAATGCCTGATAGTGATCTGCGATGGTTTTTTCGATGTCTGCTTGGGTGTGGGCAGATGAGAGGAAAATACCTTCGAATTGGGCTGGCGGCATCAAGTTGCCGGCGTCCAACATGGCTTTGAAATATTTGGTATAGGCTTTGGTGTCCGAGGTCATCACGGCGGCATAGCCATCGATTGGCACATCGGTAAAGAAACAACAGGTCATCCCCTTGAAACGAACCATCTGGGCTTTGACCCCGGTTTTTTCGATGTTGGCCTTAAAGCCAGCTTCTAACAGCTTGGCATGTTCTTCCATTTGGCTATAAACTTCGGGATGATCCCGTAGGTAGGTCAGGGTGTTGAGTCCCATTTTCATGGCAATCGGATTTCCTGACAGGGTTCCGGCTTGATAAACGCCGCCTAATGGTGCTACGGTTGCCATGATCTCGCGACGTCCGCCATAAGCACCGACCGGCATGCCGCCGCCGATAATTTTTCCTAAGGTGGTCATATCTGGTTCAATCCCCAGGACTTCCTGGGCGCCGCCATAAGCTAAGCGAAAGCCGGTGATGACTTCATCAAAAATCAGCACCGTTTCTTCGGCTGTGGTGATTTCCCGCAGCGCTTTCATAAACTCCAGATCGGGTGGCACCACCCCCATGTTACCGGCTACCGGTTCGACGATGACGGCGGCAATTTCGCCAGGATTTTCGGCAAAGAGGGCTTTGACACTTTTAATATCGTTATAGGTTGCTACTAGGGTGTCCTGAGCCGTTCCCGGGGTAACGCCTGCACTGGTCGGCACCCCAAAGGTCAGGGTGCCGGACCCGGATTTAACCAGCAGTCCGTCGGCATGGCCATGGTAGCAGCCTTCAAATTTGATGATCTTATTGCGTCCGGTATAGCCTCTGGCGACCCGCAGTGCGCTCATGGTTGCTTCGGTTCCCGAACTGACCATCCGCACCATTTCCATTGAGGGATAGGCTTGGGTAATCAGCTTGGCAACCTCCACCTCAATGGCAGTCGGGGCACCAAAGCTGGTTCCTTTTTGAAGGGCTTCCTCTATCCCTTCAAAGTAAACCGGTGAGGCGTGACCTAAAATAAGTGGCCCCCATGAACAGATATAATCGGTGTATTCGTTACCGTCGACATCATAAATCTTGGCGCCTTTGCCATGGTCAATAAAAACGGGTGGCATGTCGACTGATTTAAAGGCCCGCACCGGACTGTTGACGCCGCCGGGAATAAATTTTTCTGCTTCAATAAATAATTTTTCTGATTTTTCTCGATTCATAATATCTCCAATAATAATTATTTCACTATTGTGTAAAACTCAGGTGTTCGCTCCCTACCGTACCGACCAATGACCAAGGGGTCAGACCCTTGTTAATCTGTTGTATGCGCGCAATTCGTACAGTTGCAATTAGCATCATTGTAAAATAAAGTTCGATGTGCAACTGTTCGCCTTGAGGCACAGGGTCTGCCCCCTTGGGTACAACATGATGTAACAATTGTCGGTACTGCGTTTGTCTTGAACAAAAGATTTATGACTTATAAATAATTTGCTGTTATTGATAATCCTTGAGCATGGCCTGCAGTTCTTTGGCAAAATAAGTGATGATGATGTCTGCTCCGGCTCGTTTGATACTGATCAGGCTTTCAAAAATCGCCCGGCGATCCATCAGATCGGCATCGACGGCATTTCTGATCATGGCATATTCGCCACTGACCTGATAGGCGGCCATCGGTAAGTACGAAAGTTCCTTGCCCTTGGCAATAATATCCAGATACGGCATGGCTGGTTTGACCATCACAATATCGGCACCTTCATCGATGTCAAGCACCATTTCCTTTAAAGCTTCGCGGGAATTGGCCGGATCCATCTGGTAGCTGCGGCGGTCGCCAAAGGCTGGCGCCGAATTGGCAGCATCCCGGAAGGGACCATAAAAACTGGAAGCAAATTTAGCCGAGTAGGCCATAATCGGAATCGATTCATAACCAGCCTGGTCGAGGGTTTCGCGGATATGGTCGATACGGCCGTCCATCATATCCGAAGGAGCAACCATATCGGCTCCGGCTTGGGCATGACTAAGCGCTGTTTTGCTTAAGGTCTTCAATGTTTGATCCCGTCTGATCTCGCCGTTTTCTTCAAAAAAACAGCAGTGTCCGTCGCTCTTGTATTCACACAAACAGACATCGGTAATGACATACATTTGTGGATCAACTCTTTTGATTATTCGGATCGCTTCCTGAACCAAACCGTCTGCCACAAAGGCGGGTGTGGCTTGACCGTCCTTTTGGTCGGGGACGCCGAACAAAATAACATAGCGGATGCCCAGTTCTTTAAGTGCCAGGGTTTCTGCCCCTAACATATCCAAAGACAGATGATACTGATCTTTCATGGAGCCGATTTCTTTGCGCACGCCCTGTCCGTCGACGATAAACAGCGGATAAACGACATCATTCATCGACAGCTGGGTTTCTCGGATTAAATTTCTAACCGCCGTATTTTTTCGTAATCGTGTTGGCAACATCTTGCTGACCTCCTCATTTAGTTCTTGAAAATTGCAATAATCCCGTGAGCTTTGCCGGCTGTTTAGGCGAAACAATTTTTGTATGTACCGCCTACAAGCGATTTCTTATTGTTATAAAAACTGCCGCCAAACCAGTCATTGTTGGATTCTTACAAATCGTAATTAGTTATTACTTTTGTGCATCCTTTAAAATCGCATCTAGCATTCCCTGGATGGTATATGTTTCGGCTTCGATATCGACAGCGATGCCCAGTTCCAGGCATTTTTTTGAAGTTTGCGGGCCGATCGAAACTGCTTTTGCCGAATTGATCGCGGCGATGTGGGCGCCGCCAATTTTTTCAACAAAAAACTGGACGGTGGTGGAGCTGGTAAAGGTAATATAATCAATTTCTTTATTATTTAACATTTCCAGCGGATCGACGGTGGCGTGATCTTCGCGGATGGTTTCGTAGCTTTGAACCTCGTCGACCGGACAGATTTTGGCTAGTTCTTCGACCACATAGATCCGGGCATTTTTTGATCGGGGGATTAGTAGCCGGCTGTCTTTATTAAGTAGCGGTGCCAGACCGTTGACCAATTCTTCACCAACATATTTATCCGGCACAAAATCAGCCTTAAGACCTCGGGCTAAGAGGGCATTTTTGGTTCCTTCGCCAATCGCGGTGATATGGAGATTACCAAAGGCACGGGAGTCTTTGCCGCAACGTGCCAGCGAATCAAAGAAGATTTCTACGCCGTTGATGCTGGTAAAAACAATATGACTGTAATCCTTGAGGACTTTCACTTTTTCATCACAAGCCGCTTCGTTAATCGGGACAATTTTGATGGTGGGGAATTCAATGGCATTACCGCCCAACTCAGTGATTTTTTCAACCATCTGGGAGCTTTGTTCCCGGGACCTTGTCACGATAATGTTTTTTCCAAACAATGGTTTTTGATCAAAGAACCGCAATTTTTCGCGTTTATTGACCACTTCCCCAACCACAATCAGGCTCGGGGCAGTAATTTTTGCTGCACTTGCAATACCATAGATGGTGGTCAGGTTTCCGGTGACGACCCGCTGATAGGGGGTCGAGGCGCGATGAACCACGGCCACCGGCATTTCTGAATCCATGCCGTTTTTAACCAGTTCGTCGCAAATCTTTTCCAGATTCTTGACCCCCATCAAAAAGACGATGGTACCTTTTAGCTTACCGAGCACTGGCCAATCCAGATCCGATGAGCCGTCGTAGGCATTGGATTTTAAATGTCCGGTGATGACATGGAACGAAGACACACAGTCCCGATGGGTAATCGGAATACCGGCGTAGGCCAGTCCACCGATGACCGAGGTTATCCCGGGGATCACTTCAAACGGTACCCCCGCGTCGTAGAGGTCTTCCCCTTCTTCACCACCACGGCCAAAGACATAGGGATCTCCGCCTTTTAGGCGCAGTACCAGTTTTCCTTCCAGACCTTTTTGGACTAATAGGGCATTAATATCTTCCTGGCGCATGGCATGATTGCCGGCTCGTTTGCCGACATAAACAATTTCGGCATCTGCTCTGGCGTCGTTTAGAAAGCTTTCATTAACCAGGGCATCATAAACGACCACATCGGCTTTGCTTAAAACATCCTTGGCTTTAACGGTTAAGAGACCGGGATCCCCGCAACCGCCGCCAGCCAGATAGACTTTTCCGGGCTTTTTGTGTACTGCGGTGTAACATGCTGCTGCTAATTGTTTTCCCAAATTTTCTGCCTCCTCGGGTACGCCTTCAATTGACTTTGTCACCACATGACTGCCGTCTTCCAGACCATAGAGTCCGTACAGTACAATGGTGTCTGCTTTTATTTGACAAAATGCACCCACCGGAATATGACAGCTGCCATTTAAGGCCTTTAAAAAACTGCGTTCGGCGATCATTTGGATGATCGTGTTGTGGTCACTGATGGCGGCCATCAATTCTTTGACCGTCTGATCATCTTCACGAACTTCCACTGCCAGGATTCCCTGGGCGGGTGCCGGGATGAAGGTGTTCTCCGGCAAGGTCACCGTCTGATAGGCGGGGTCTTTAAGCCGGCCAATCCGTTTGAGACCGGCTGCAGCCAGAATGATGCCATCCAATTGCTGTTCCTGCATTTTGCGAATCCGGGTATCAATGTTGCCGCGGATCCCAATAATTTTAAGATCTGGCCGCAGTTTTTGCAGCTGACAAATCCGGCGCTTACTTCCGGTTGCCACTACCGCGCCTTGTGGCAAGGCATCAAGGGTTGTGATCTGATGGGGTGTCAACAGCACATCGCGGGGATCTTCGCGAGTCGTAGGCACCGTCAAAACCAAACCTTGTGGCAGTTTTGAGGGCATATCCTTCATGCTGTGGATGGCCATATCGATATCGCCGGACAGCAGCGCATCTTCTAATTCCTTGGTAAACAATCCCTTATCACCGATTTTATCGAGCGGTTTATCCTGAACCAGATCGCCCTTTGTTTTAATGATGACCATCTCAAAATTTATTTGGGGGTGGGCTTTGGCCAACACATCAATCAGCCACTGGCTTTGGGTGCGCGCCAGGGTACTGCCTCTTGTTCCAACTTTTATATTCATCTATCTTATCTCCAATTGTCAGTAATTTCCTAGTTTTGACCGCAGTTCCGGATTGGAACATTGGGACAAGACTTTAAGTTTTTCGCTTTTTTCCTTGGCGGTGCCATCGCCAGCTAAAACTGCCTGTCGCAGTAATCGCAGTAAGGCTGTTTTTTCGGTATAGCTGTCATCATAGCGGTCGGCCAGCTCGTCGGCAATCTGTTTTGTTAAAAAAGGACTGGCTCCTTCGGTACAGACCGACAAGGTTAAATCGCCCCGACGAATAACACTTGGAAAAATAAAATCCGAATCTTCCGGATCATCGACCCGGTTGCACCAAATTTTTCGGGATAGGCAGTCCATTTTGATCTGCCCATTCAAGTCGCGATTGTCGGTTGCTGCCACTGCCAGGTCGATATCAGTGAGCTGATCGATGTGATAGCCGGAATCGATCAGGGTCAGCCGATTGTTCTCGGTTTTGATGATCGCCTCCGTAAAATCCAGACTGACTGCGATAACCTGCATGCCGTTTTCCAATAAGGTGACAACTCGTCTGGCAGCAACCTTGCCGCCGCCGACCACCAGCACTTTTTTATTTTTTAAGTTAAATAACAGCGGTGTCATCATTTTGCTGATCTTCCAATGGTTTTTTGTCCTGAATTCCCGGGAACAAATAGGTCACCGTTTTTTCAATGCCGATAATTTCATCTTCGCACTCCAGCGACTTAAGCTGTTTAATCGGCGGCATCACCATTTCCCGGAACTTGGAGCGGATCACCTTGGACAAATATAGCTCTTCTTTTTCGGACAAATTTAACCGACCACAAAGGTTTTCAATGGTTTCATCGGCCAATTGCCGGGAGGTCTCGTTTAAGTCGCGGACCATATTATCAACCTTGGAGCGGGTCACCCAGGACAGCAGTCCATCGATTTCATCTTGAATTTCTGCCTCTATTTTTTTCGCAATTTTGACCCGATAGGCCATTTTTTCATCCATGATGTTTTTAAAATCATCGATGGTCAGCAATTCTACCTGAGCTAGGCTACCGACCGCTTCTTCGACATCCCGGGGTAATGCCAAATCGATGATGATCAGCGGTTTGGCTAGCGGCTTCATTTCATCGGCCTTTAAGATAACATGGGGCGATGCGGTGGCGGTAATAATCACATCCATTTCAGGGATGATCTGATAACGGTCTTCATAATGAATCATCTGGACGTTTTCATGGATCGCTTCGCACTGATGCATATTATGAAAGGTGCGGTTGGTCATGTAGGGGTTACAAAAGCCTTCAGCCTTCATATAGCGTAGCGCCAACACCCCCATTTTCCCGGAACCGATGATCAGTATTTTTTTATTGCCATAATCTTCGGGATACCTGCGCTTGATATGCTTTACCGCGGTTGAGCTTAGGGATAGCGGGGTTTCGGATATTTTATAATCGGTTTTTACCTTTTTAGTAAAGGTGATCGCCTCCCGAAACATTTTCGTCAGGTATTTTCCGCAACCCTTAACAGCCTGGGATTTTTCCAGGGCATCTTTAACCTGACCCAGAATCTGGTCTTCACCTAAAATCATCGAGTCCAGACCGGTAACCACCTCATAGAGATGGACCATCGCTGCCCGCTCTTTTTTGACAAAAAGATAGGGCGCCAGTTCTGCTGATTTTTCGCTGAGATAAAAATCGGTTAAGATTTTTGCGGCCGCATCCTGGTTTCGGGTCGAGACATAAATCTCGCTGCGGTTACAGGTCGAAAGAATGATCACCTCGGCAATCTCCGCTTCATTCAAAAGGGTTCGGATGGCCTCATTCAGGGTGCGATGGAGAAACGCCCCTTTTTCGCGAATTTCCAAAGGTGTATCCTTATGATTAATTCCTGCTACTACCAGTTTCATCCACTTGAACCTCCTTTTTCTGATTCCTGATCGCTTCTTCCAGGGCGGCAATGCTACGAAAGCCTTTAATCCCCAGACATTCTTCTAGCCGGGTCATCGTTGCCTGTTCCAGACTGGCTGTTTCCAGGGCTTGGGTATTTTTAAAAACTTGGGTGGTTTCGCCTTCTGCCAGCACGCCGCCATGATGGAGCACATAGGTGTAATCACAAAATTCATAAATAAAATCCATATCATGGCTGGATAAAATAATCTTAATGCCTTTAGCCAGCGCCGCTGTGATAATCGCTTTGACCCCGGCCTTGCTTTTAGGATCGAGTCCCAGTGTCGGTTCATCCATCAGAATGATCTCCGGTTCGACGGCTAAAACCCCAGCCATGGCGACCCGTTTCTTTTGCCCATAACTGAGATAATGGACTGGCCGATCGGCCAAAAGCGTGATTCCGGTAGCTTCCATGGCTGCCTTTACCCGCCCATCGATGAGCTCTGCAGCCATCCCCATGTTTCTTAAGGCAAAGGCCACGTCATCATATATTCCTGAATAAAAGACCTGCTTATCGGATTCCTGAATAACCAGCCCAATTGATTTGCGAAATTCGTAGAGATTCTTTTTCTTATAGGATAAGGGTTCTTCCTTAAAAAAAACAGTTCCCTCAGTTGGTTTGATCAGCCCAATTAAGGCTGACATTAAGGTCGATTTGCCAGCACCGTTTTCACCGATGAGGGCGATGCAATTTCCCCTGTTTCCGTCAATGGAGACACCTTTTAAAGCGGTAGTGCCGTCCGGATATTGATATGTCAAATTTTTAGTTTTAATCATTTTTAAGACCTTTCCGATAGCTTACATGAAAGTCTCCCTGATATTGCTTTAATTCCAGGGTTTTTGTCATCTCCTCGTAGCTCTGGATGGCCATGAGAATTAAATTGCTTAACATCATTGCAATCGATTGGATTGAGACTTTTACATTGCGGTAACCAAAGCGTAACTCCTGAGCGGTTGCCATAATTTTTATTTTATCCCAATAATCAAAGATAAAGCGGTAGGTTAGAATAAATATCTCTAAAAAAGTATTGCTGATATGGGCTTTTTTCATCACACCGGCAATCTGCATCACCGGGGTGGTATAAATCAAAAAAAGCATGCAGGAAACGCCTGACATCGCTCTACAAAAAACCAGACTGGCCAGCACCAAGTTGGCGGTGGTGATGCCGATGGTAAACTGGAAAAAATTAAATGCCACTAAATAATCACCGCCCCCTTTGGAAATGGTGAATAATAATGCCAGCGCTCCGGGGATAATAAAGATCGAATCAAAAATCAGTGTATGGAGATAAATACGTCCGGGAATTTTTGCCCACAGCAGGGTGCAAGCCATCATAACACCAAAAACCCCTGCCATATACAGGGGTTCACTGATAAAAAAGACCGAAAGGAGCATGATTAATGAAACCACTACCTTAACAGTAGGATTGGCATTGCTAAGTTTATTGGTATGCGCAAAACGATCAATCATGGTAGTCTCCTTCTTCGATGCTGTTAATATTAATATCAGTCACTGGGCTTCAGGTTGTTGACAAACTCCCCTACCGACTAATGACCAAGGGGTCAGACCCTTGTTAATCTGTTTTCATTATTTACGCCGATTTCTCGGCCTTTTCATTTTTTCCCGATTTTTTATAAAGATAGAAAAAGCAGATTCCCAACCCGCCAACGCCTAGGATCTGTTGGAAAAGGAATAGGTTTTCTTCCATCTCGCCGGGATCAAACAAGCTTTCAAACCAGGGCACATAATTTTGATCGATTGTGGTGATGGCCGTTCCGGCGGCGTCATCGGCACCCGCAAACTCGGCCTCTGGCAAGGCAATCTGAGGAATAATAATCAGTGCTCCAATTAGCATAACCAGAATAATTTTAGTTGTCAGCGAGAGTTTCATTTGAAATAATCCCCTTTTCTTTATATTGGTAGATGGCATTGACCACCAGTACGGTTAAAATACCTTCGATGATTGCCAGCGGTATCTGGGTAATGGCAAAAATACTTAAAAATTTAGCAACCGATGCCGTCATCCCACCAACCGGATCCGGGAAGGCCAGACCTAACTGGATCGATGTTGTTATATAGGTCACCAGATCAGCGATACAAGCTGCTAAAAAAACGGTTAGTGCTTTGGGGACATTGAGCTTTGACAAGCCTTTATAGATTCCGTAAGCAACAAAAGATCCCACTATTGCCATTGAAAAGACATTGGCTCCCAGCGTAGTCAACCCGCCATGAGCCAGCAAAAGCGCCTGAAATAAAAGCGCGATGGTACCAACCACAACAGTAGCAAAAGGACCCAGGACAATGGCACCCAAACCGATCCCGGTCATATGCGAGGAACTGCCGGTTACCGAAGGTAATTTAAAAGCTGATAAGGCAAAGGTGAAGGCGGTTGCAATCGCCAATAAAACTTTTTGCTCAGGCTTGTCTTTAAATATTTTTCCGACCTGATATAATCCGAAAGCGATAAACGGCAGTGATAATACCCACCAGAAGACCGCCCAGCCAATCGGCAGAAAGCCTTCCATAATATGCATGGCGTTGACCGGTTGAGCAGCCAAAAGGACCATTAAAAATACAATTCCAACAAATGTCATGTTTCTTTTTGTGTTTTTTGTTCTTTTCATTTTTACCTCCATTTTTTATATCAACCAGTAAAAAAGAGGGCTTCACACAGCCCATTTCAATGGACACACTAAAAGCCGATGGTTTTATGTACTCAAGTCAAAGATAACTGCAAGTATTTCTTTGAACGTTCGGATTTGCTAGCTTGCGTAACGCATTCACTGAATCCACTACTGCCCGAAAAAAAAACCTTTCACCCACATTATGATGGGAAAAAAGGTTTTATCATTACACGTTTCCATTCATTCTATCACGCAATATCATAGAATCAACTTTTGTTAATGTTACTAACTTCCCTTTTCCCTGGAAGGACACTTTAGCACATCATTTTAGTAGGTTTCCTGACTTATAGCTTTTATTCTCCTCGCCTTCCCAGACAAAACGTGCCCAGTGACATATTAAGGAGACATAACTAATTACAGTGACCGGATCGTTCTGGATTCTAACCAGATTCCCTCAATGAATTTATTCATCCTAAATGATTTTTTACATCTCTTATTTAATTGTGTTTATATTATAACACGGATATGATAAATGTACAGGTTTTTTTAGGCGCTTTAAGGCTAAAAATTAGCTTCTTTAAATAGTAACTGGTTAAGTATTTATTAAATTTGCACGACTTTCTATCGCAATCAAGCTTGTAAAATGCTACAATAGATCAAATGTCTGTAATCCTTTAAACCGAAGAGGTATTGTGATGGATAAACTTAAATTCAAACGAACTGTGCCTGCTGTATTTGAACGATTAAACGCCGCCGATGATCCTTCCCTGATATTGTATTATCAAAATATTTTAAGCTGCATGCTGGCATCACCGCTATTATTTCTTGGCGCAATTGCGAATGTCATTATCGTTTATTTTTTTTGGTCTGGAAATCTAACCGAGGTGCTGACCAACAGCGCCATTTTTCTGCTGCTTGGCTTAACCTTTGAAACGATTTCCCGAAAAGAATTAAACAGTGATTCATTTGATCACCTGATTTCGCTCTCCCAATCGACCTGTCTGGCTTTTATCGTGATCCGATACTATCACACCATTGGCCCGGCAGTATGGACTGCTGCTTTTGTGATGATCATCCTTGCCATGATGCGGCTAAAAATAACAATGCTGTACTATCTCGCAGTAACGACTTTTGTCTGCGGCCTATATGTTACCTTCCTCCTTCCTGCCGATGATTTTATCTTTACCCCAGTTTATTTTATCATCCAGAACCTGCTATTCACTTTCGTATTTATCCTTGCTACCGCGGCCTTTCACATGACCCAGCATCGATACAACAAAGCCATCGAGCGCTTAAATGCCGTGATCGCACAAAAAGAAAAAATTGCCGGCCTGTATGAAAAGCTAAATCTCACAAAACAAACCCTGGCAACTCAGAATAAAGAACTCCAGACATCCAATGAAGAAATCAGAAAGAATCAAGAGCGCCTTCATTTCCTCGCTTATTTCGATGGTTTAACCGAGCTTCCCAATCGTAAAATGATTCTGGAGCGCCTGCATCTACTGGTCAATCGATCTGATGATAAGAAGTCAATCTTTTATATTGTTTTTATCGATCTCGATAATTTTAAAAAAATCAACGATACCATGGGCCATCTTTATGGCGACGATTATCTAAAATATACTGCCAGGCGTTTAAAGGAAATCATCCATGAAGATGATTTACTGGGTCGAATGGGTGGCGATGAGTTTGCTCTGATCATTCAACGAAATATCAAAGAAGAAGCTGCCTACAACTATGTCGAAAGCCTCCGCAATGAGCTTTGCGATAAAATAAAAACACACTGCTCAGAATTTAAAGTCAGCGCCAGCTTCGGCATTTCGGTCTTTCCTCAGGACGGCAAAGAGCCGATTGAACTACTCAAGAGCGCCGATACCTCAATGTATAAAGCCAAAGAGCTGGGGCGCAATAACATTCAGTTTTTCAGACCAGATATGAAGGAAGAGATTCTCAATAAGATCCAAATGGAATCACTGCTCTTAAAGGCTTATGAAAACAAGGAATTTTTCATCGAGTATCAGCCCCAATTCAATGCCGAAGATCATCGTATCCGCGGCTTTGAAGCCCTGATTCGCTGGAATTCCCCCCACTATGGCCGGGTTTCACCGATGGACTTTATCCCACTGGCCGAAGAAATGGGATTGATTATCGGTATCGGCCAGTGGGTGCTATTGACTGCCTGCCATAAATTTAAAGAGCTGGATAATCGCTTCGACCAGAACCTTTGCATTTCTGTTAATGTTTCAGCTGTTCAGATGCGGGACAAAAATTTTGTCGCGATCATCAAAAATGTACTGGCCGAAACCAGCATGGATCCTAAACAATTAGAATTAGAAATAACTGAATCACTTTTTATTGACAATATTGAAGAGACGATTGAAATGCTTAATGATATCAAGGCCTTAAACGTCAGAATTTCCCTGGACGATTTCGGCACCGGATTTTCATCTCTGAGCTATCTAAGACGGCTCCCCATTGATACCTTAAAAATTGACAAGTCCTTTATCGATGATCTCTCCGATCAGGATGCTTCGATCCGCATCGTCGGCGATATCATATCGCTCGGCCATAATCTGGATGCTCATATTGTTGCCGAAGGTATTGAAAACACCGTCCAGCTGGACTATTTAAAAGCCAACAACTGCGATTGCATTCAAGGCTTTATGTTCGGTAGGCCAATGTGTTTCAAAGACGTAGAAGCTTTATTGGAAAAAAATCCCCTGAAATAGAAGACGCACAAACTAACGTACCGACCAATTTTAATCTATTGTTCGCCGCGGGATCGGACAGGCGCTGCCATGTCCGCCCCGATGCGTAGGGTCTGACCCCTAGGTCACAACATGATGTAATAATTGTCGGTACTAAGTTAGTACGATGTCCAAAGTCAAAAATCCCCTAAAATAGGGGATTTTTTGTTTGCCGCAGTTATTGTTAATGAATCATCTTATAGTATGATCTGGCGGTGAGTAGATAAACGCCGGTATAGACTAGCGCATAAATGACAACACCGACTAGTGTGCATAAAAAGATTAGGGTTATGTTGGTCAGCCGGAAGGCGGCCAACATTTTGGTAATCACCGGGAAGGCAAAGGCGACGTGGATGATCGCGCCGGCCAGGGGCAGAAAGAATACCATCAGAATCTGCTTGCCAATGGTTTTTTTAACTTCGCCTTTATCCATTCCGACCTTCTGCATGATGACAAACCGTTCGCTGTCTTCATAACCTTCAGAAATCTGTTTAAAGTAAATAATCAAGACCGTGGCCATCATAAAGAGCGATCCTAAAAACACCCCCAGAAATAAGAAGCCACCAAAGAAAAAATAAAGTTCAGTCAATGCTTCATAGAGGTTTTGGATATTGATATCGGGATAACTCTGGGTCACCGCTGCCCGCAGCTTGGCTGAAAATGCGTTGAGTGCATCCTCATTCCCATCCAGATTAAACATCAGCGCATGCAGTGTCGTCTGGGGATCATCGTCATTTTTCATGGTCTGATAGATGGCATCCATAACGCCCACATCTTTAACAATCAAGTAGTAGGTGTGACCATATCCTGGGTCTTTTTAAAATCCATTGGAATGGATTCGAGCTGCTCGGTAATCAGATACTGCTCATCACCAAAAACAATGGTCGCTTCGCCATAGTTATCACCAACCGAAAATATCAGCATTTCATTTTCGGCCAATCTTTTATTGCCACCGGTTAAGCGGTTATAGTCGTCTAGTGGGATCAACGTGATATTCGAGATCCTTTGGTAATACAGGGCATCGGTAGCTTGGTTCTCGACCATATCTCTTAGAAAATGACTACCTTCCTGAAAAGCTCGAAAACGAGCCAGATCAAAAGAAATTTCATCCTTACTCCTGACATTTGACTTATCTTTTTCAGATTCAATCATCGTTATTACTTCAGCAAAATCGGTATTGGCCGCTGCTCCAATTATGCTCACATCCAGCGGATAAAAATCCCGACGCATCCCTTCCTGACCAATATACAAAGACACAGTGGTGGAAAGGGTGACCAGCACCATGGTACTGAGGATACAGATATTGGCCAACCCGACGGCGTTTTGCTTCATCCGATAAATCATCCCCGATACGGAAATGAAATTTCGGGACTGATAATAAAAAGTCTTATTTTTTTTCAATTGTTTTAGCAGGGTAATGCTCCCGGAGATAAACAAGGCATAGGTGCCGATAATAACAAACACCACCGCCACAAAGAAAAGTAGCAAGGCCTCAAGTGGGGTTTCAACCGAAAGGGCAATCACATAGCCAGTGCCCAAAGAAATAATCCCGATTAAGGTGACAAGCCAGGAAGATTTTGGCTCCTTCTCACCATGTTGCCCACCTTTTAAGAGATCGATCGGGTTTGCCAGTTTAACCTGTAAGAAATTCGTCAGTAGGGTCAGGCCAAAAATGACCAGAAAAACCGCGGTGGTGATTAGCAGCCCCCAATAGTCAACATGAAAGATTAAGGGACTCTTGAAGCGAACCATATTTAGCAGCAACAAAAACAGCAGCTTGCCAATCAGAACGCCGCCGATCAGCCCCAGACTCAAGCTGATGACGGTCACAAATACGGTTTCATAAAAAAGCACCCAGGCGATATGCTTTTTTTCCAGACCCAAGATACTGTATAAACCCAATTCCTTTTTGCGCCGCTTGATCAAAAAACTATTGGTGTAAAAAAGAAAGATAACTGCAAAAATACCAATTACGATGATGCCCAGAAAAAGAATTGTCTTCAAATTCATCGATCCGGGCATTTGATCCAGGCCCTTGTTGCTGTGAATCGAAACCATCGTATAAAAAGCCATGATCGATCCGATACAGGTCAGAATATAGGGAATATAGGTGTTTCCGTTTTTCTTTAAATTGACCAGTGCCAGCTTGGGATAAAAAAACTTATTCAAGCTCTTCACCTCCGGAAGCCAACACCGATAGGGTAAAGGATATCTTTTGATACATATCGTCATTGCTCATCGAACCCCGATAGATCTGATTATAAATTTCGCCATCCTTGATAAACAAGACCCGGTTGGCATGACTAGCTGCGGCCACCGAGTGGGTTACCATCAGGATCGTCTGACCGAGGTTATTGATGGATGAAAAGATTTTCAGCAGATTCATGGCCGCCTTGGAATCCAAAGCGCCGGTAGGCTCATCGGCCAGCACCAGTTTGGGCTTGGTAATCAGTGCCCGCGCCACCGCAGCCCGTTGTTTTTGCCCGCCAGAGACCTCATAGGGGAATTTCTTCAGAATATCCTCAATTTTCAATCGCTCCGAAAGGGGCTGCAGACGACTGCTCATTTCCTGATAATTTTTCTGCGCCAGCACCAGCGGCAAAAAGATATTGTCCTGAATCGAGAAAGTGTCCAGCAGATTAAAGTCCTGAAAAACAAAACCGAGATTATCGCGGCGAAAGGCTGAGATCTCACTATCCTTAATGGTGACCATATTTTTACCATCTAGATACACTTCGCCGCTGGTGGGTTTATCAAGAGAGGCCAGAATATTGAGCAGGGTTGTTTTTCCCGAACCGGATTCTCCCATGATCGCCACGTATTCGCCCTGCTCGACCGAGAAGCTGACATTAGACAGGGCCTGTATCTGATTCCCGCCAAACCGGGTGGTATAAATCTTTTTTAAATTCTTTACTTCAAGTAATCGCATGTTTTTCTCCCTGATCTGAAATTTTGTTTTATCGACAACTAAAGTATAACGAAAAAGAAAATAACCAGCCATCGCTTTGGCTTACATTGGGGCTGCTAAGCTTACACTTTTGTAAGCTTGTCTTATAAGGCTTCAAACCGTTTGGTCGAGAGATCAATCCTGACCCGGGTGCCCTGACCCACCTGGGAGCTTACAATAATTGAATGGGAGAGCTTATTTAAGACCTGCTGACACAGATAAAGACCGATGCCGGTCGATTTTTTATCCATTCTGCCGTTGTAGCCGGTAAAACCCCGGTCAAAAATCCGTCCAATGTCTTCAGCTCTGATTCCGACACCAGTATCTTCAATGATCAGGGTTTTTTCTGACCATTCATCCAGATAAATGGAAATTTTTCCCTGACTGGTATACTTCAAGGCGTTGGAAATAAGCTGCTCCAGAACAAAGACCAGCCATTTTTCGTCGGTTAGAACCCGGCAATTCAGTTCTTCCAAGTCCAGGGCTATTTTTTTATTGATAAAAATAATGCCATATTTTTTGACAGCCTGTCTGACCAGATCCGCCAAATCGCACTCAACCAACAGTAAGTCGGCCGACATGCTTTCCAGCCTTAAATACTGTAGCACCATCTCCACATATTGTTCGATCTTAAAAAGCTCCTGCATATAAGCGCTGGTGTGTTCGCGGTCGCCCACTTCGGTCTGAAGCAGCAACCCCATCGCCGAGATCGGGGTTTTAATCTGATGCGCCCATAAGGTGTAGTAGTCAATCATATCGGTTTGCCGGTTATCAAACTGGGAGATCAGGTCGGCGCGGTTCTCGGCCAGCACCCGGATCAGGCTTTGATAGTCCTCTTCTAACAGGTCGCGAGGCTTGGCAATTCTCCCACCCCAGCAGTTGCCGCATTGATCGCTGCTAGCAGATTTTGATGTTTCTGATAAAAATGCATCAAATCCAGGCCGGCAAAAATCATCGCCAGCGCGGTTACCAGTTCAGCACTGTAAACAATCGGCTCTAACGGCAAATGATACAGGGTATAGACCAGCGCAAACACCAGTATAAATAAAATAAAAGCCACCATTACCTTAATCCGACTTTTTAGATAAGCTCTAATCATAAATGATATGTTCATTATAAACCTCGATTAATCCCCAATTAAATAGCCAACGCCCTTTTTGGTGGCAATAAAATCGGCCAGTCCGGCCATCTCCAGTTTTTTGCGCAGCCTGGCAATATTTACTGACAAGGTGTTGTCGTCGATAAAACAATCGCTATCCCAGAGTCGTTTCATGATCACATCGCGTGACACCACCTTACCGGTGTTCTCCATCAAAATCTGAAGCATCTTAAACTCATTTTTGCTCAGCTCCACTTTTTGACCGGCATAGCTAATACTGGCATCGCCGAGATTTAGCATCGCACCCTTGTGTTCAAGCAGATTGACCTGTCCCTGAAAGGAGTAGGTTCGCCGCAGCAGCGCCTGAATTTTTGCCACCACCACCGCCAGATCAAAGGGCTTGGCAATAAAGTCATCGCCTCCCATATTCATGGCCATCACGATATTCATGTTGTCGCTGGTAGACGAAATAAAGATAATTGGCACCTTGGAAAGCTTGCGGATTTCACTGCACCAATGGTAGCCGTTAAAAAATGGCAGCGCGATATCCAAAAGAATCAGCTGCGGATCATAAGCCACAAACGCATCCATAATATGATGAAAATCCGTAACCATTTGGGTTTTTAGCGCCCATTTCTCCAAATGATTTTTGAGCGCCTTGGCAATAATCTGGTCGTCTTCAATAATTAGTATTTTATACATCAATACTCCCAGTTCCGCTGATTCATCTCTTCAATGGTACTGACAACCAGATCGACAAAGATCTCCAGCATCAGTTGACCTTTTTCAATGCTGGCTTTAGTGGGGTCGCCGGTGGCACCGGTGGCCGTGAGTTCCTTGATATCCCAGATAATGTCAGCTTTTTCGTTAAGGCTGATGATGTTTTCCGGCACCTGCGAGACTGCCTCTTCGAGATTGACCAGCTCCGGCCGCAAGGCCATCATGATCGAGGTTTCACCTTCGCCACCATGTCCTAGTCCATTCCAGACCTCAAAACGGTCACCCATAATTGGTCCAACCTTGGTCCACCAATCCGGCAAATAGAGAAATTTAGCTTCCCGATGGCGATCCTTGACCTTATGGGCGGCAATTTCTAGCGCCGGAATATTGCCGTCGTGGCCATTTAAGATATAAATCCGTTTGATGCCATTGTTAATAAGACTCTCGAAAATATCCTCAGCGATGGCAATTTCTGTTTCATACCGTAGCGTAATCGAGATCGGGTAACGGTTATAATGAATCGATGTGCCAAAGGGGACACAGGGCAGTACCACGACATTGTCAAGCTTCTGGGCCACGCGTTTGGCGACCTCCGATGGCACGAAAAAATCCGGCCCCAGACAACAGTGCCAACCATGGCTCTCGCAAGAGCCAAAGCTCACAATCGCGGTTACCTGCTCGGCATTTTTTAAGATCTCCTGAACTTCCCGCGCGGTCATTTCGTTAAGCATTACCTTTTTCATCCTGCAATTCCTTTCAAATAAAATATTTCTTTGAATCAATTTTCGCTAAATCTTTCTCGCTAATCTATATCTACCCAATTTTTCGCCAGTCATTTGAAGGAAGGCTAGTTTTATTAAATCCGCTCACTTTCAATCAGCTGTTTAAGTTGACTTAGAAATGCCGCCATCCAGCGATTATCATCAGCAATATACTCTGGGTGGGACAACACCTCTTCTGGTAACTGAACAAAATCATCTGGGATCATTTCATCGCCGCAATTTGCAATCAGATCTTTGATAATCGGCAGGGTGTTTTCGAGATGAAACTGAAATCCAAAAACTCTTTTTTTGTAGACGAAGGCCTGGTTTTCACAGGCCGCACTTGCAGCAATAACAGTTGCGGCCGCAGGCAGGTTAACAAAGGTATCGCCGTGCCAATGAAAAACCATCGGATTCTCTGGGAAAAATCCAAACAGCGGCGATGCTTTGGCTGTTTCAGAAAAGGATATCGGGAACCAGCCGATTTCTTTTTGTTTGTTTTGAACCACTTTTGCACCGATGATATCGGCAATTAACTGGCTGCCCAAACAGATGCCAATCACCACCTTGTCTCTTTCTATGGCCGCTTTGATCAATTCTTTTTCGGCTTTCAGCCAGCGGTATTGATCATCCTGATAAATGTTCATCGGTCCGCCCATCACCACCAGCCAGTCAAATTTATTTACCTCCGGCAAAGCTTCATCCTTATACAATTGGGTCGAAGAGACAACACAGCGATTGGCTTTTGCCCATTGCAGAATAGAGCCTGGATTTTCAAAGGGAACATGTTGTAAATAGTGGATTCTCATTCGCTACCTCCTTCGTTATCTTAGTTTTGTCAGTTTAACCGATTTTGCGACAGACTTCAATGCTGATAAAGACATTGTTTATTGATAATTTGTCTATATTAGCATAACATCTGGGTATACAAATAAAAATAAATTAAATTTAGGAGACGTCTTTATGAATCAATTAACAGGATTACTGTATGGGGCATTTTTAGGCGATGGCTTTGCTTTAGGTTCACATTGGATTTATGATACAAGTCTTATTGCAAATGAATTCGGGGAAATTGCATCGATCGTTGCACCACTACCCTCGACTTATCACAAAACAAAGAAAAAAGGCGATTTTACGCATTACGGCGATCAGAGTTTAGTCGTCTTAAAATCAGTCTCAGAAATGGATGGTTTCTATCTGGAAAAATTAAAACAGGACTGGCTCGCTTATATGTCTGACTATGATGGTTACCTTGATAAAGCCTCAAAGGAGAGTCTCGAGCTTCTTTCAGTCGAGAATAATCTCGGTTCACCATCTGATGAGCTTGGCGGTTTTGCTATCCTTGCGCCAATTATTGTTAAGTACCATCAAGATCCGCGTTTAAAGGAATATATTGAAGCGACCATCCGCCTGACCCATAACAATGATCTGGTCATCGAGATGGCAATTTTTTATACCAATGTTATTTTAAAAATTTTAGCCGGCGCTCGCCCTTATGATGCCATCGAAGCCTTGGCACCCCGTGCCGGCAAGCTGATTAATCAGTCTTTTCAAGCAGCCGTTAAAAATATCAATGATTCCGCTGTTGAATTTATCACTAAAAATGGCCAATCCTGCCATGGTAAGCACGCCTTTCCCAGCTCGCTTTTTGTGATCCTCAAAAATCAGGATCATTTCAAAGCAGCGTTGACCGATAACGTTATGGGCGGTGGCGATTCCGCTGCTAGAGGGATGATCATTGGGATGATTTTGGGTGCCTATCTCGGTTATGACGCCCTTCCCAAAGAGTGGCTCAATGAGCTAAACCATCTGCCAGAAATTAACCGTTACGCCGCTTTATTGTAACTCGGTTTACGGTATTTTACCTCTTTCTGGATCGGGCTTTCTTTTTGGCAGTTTTTGAACATGAAAAAAGCGTATCGAATCCAGATACGCTTTTTCATGCTCAGATTTTTGGCCAGAAAAATCTGAGTCGAGGAATAATAAACTCTATCAAAAATGTAAATTAATGAAAGCAAGGTAAATTCGGGGATGTCACACACCATCCCCGAGGAAGGGCATTAAATACTGACTTGGAGATGTCCTGCTATTCGAAGAGATTCTACGATTGGTTAGGAGAAATTAACCAACTCCCAAGAATCACACACTTCCTGGGTTCGTAAGCAGTGACCAACGACAAGCTGGCGTGTCATTGGTTATTGCAATACGAAAAAAATCCTTCTCCAATGGAGAAGGATAAAAGAATCATACTTACAAATTTAAATATAATGCTCTCACAGTCCTCTAAATCGGAGGTTGTTAAGAAATCACTACAAACAGGTCTTCTGGCTCAACAATCAACTTTCCATCTCCCTTCCCGCTAATTTCTTAACAGTGGTTATGAGACGGTCATCATGTTTTACAGCTGCGATTACAGCAAAGGATTTACACCTTTTTCCCTTGAATATAGGACAAGTTCACTATTTAATTAAATTCATTCTACACTAACAAGCTGTGCTTGTCAATAGCCGTTTGTTATAAAAACCGAATTAAAACATGTCATAAATTGAACTGGCACAGCAGTTTTGCGGGCGATTGATAATCGCCCCTTCATGACGTTATTTTATTAAACTTATATCGTTTGCTTGTTTTACTTCACATCACCGGTGATAATAAAAATCGGGTTAGACGCCTTGAGCATGGTTAAGCCGCCAATCCCTTCGCCCCGGCTGATCCCTACCTGAATCAGTTCGACATTGTCAAAGTAGTGGTTCATCAGGGTAGTCGCCTGGGCGGCGTTCTCCAGGGTAACAAAATTGGCGATCACCCGGCCACCGGCTCGGATATTGGCCTTACACCACTGAAAGAGTCCTTCGATATTACCACCAGAGCCACCAATGATCACCCGATCGACGGGCTCTTTAATCTCAGCCAGTACTTCTGGTGCTTTACCGGGAATAATCACGACGTTGTCGGCACCAAAATGGGCTTTGTTTTTTTGCACCAGCTCCAGTGCCGTTGCCTTGGCTTCGACGGCATAGACCTTGCCATTTTCAGCGGCATAGGCGGCTTCCATGGTCAGACCGCCGGTACCGGCACCGATATCTACCACCACATCGCCAGCATTGATTGCCAGCAGCGAAATGGTCAGAATCCGGATTTCGCGTTTGGTCATCGGAGCCTTGCCGCGAAGATAGGCCTCGTCCTTGTATCCTGCAATCTTACTCATTGATGACCACCACGACTGCCAGTCCTTCCTCCTGATAGGTCAGGGCTTCTGCTACCGTTAAGCGGGTTATCTTTTCATTGGGATAGGATAACTCTTCACCGACATATAGCATGCTGTTTGCACAACCAGCCAATTGGAGCGTTCTGGCAATAAAGGCGGTATTATTATTTTTGTCGGTCAAAATACCCAGCTTTTTACTTTCAGTCAAGGCTGCCGCCAAATCCTGATCGCGGCCATGAAGGCTGATCAGCTTGGCATCTTCCCAGCTGATTGCCAGTTTGGCAAAAAAATACTGCAGCGAGCTGATCCCGGGGATACAAACAATGTCCTTTTCCGGCACCACTTTTTTGGCATAGGTCAGCAGACTATAAAAGCCGCAGTCGCCGGAAACAACCAGGGCAGTCTTTCGGCTTCGATACACCTGGGCAACTTCATTCATCAGCTCGCTCAGGGGCCTCCCCTTTCCGATAAATAGCATTTTCTTTCCGGTGCTATCAAAGCTTTCCGCATGGCGGGTCCCACAGAGAATCACTTCCGCCGCGGCAATTTCTTTTAATGCCTTCGGTAATATATAATCCGGATGTCCCGGTCCCAGTCCAATTATTTTTAATGGGTACATAATTCTTTCCTCAACTCTTCTGCGTCTTTGCTTTGTCCTAAAAAGCCATGGATCTTGGAAAACAGTACTACTTCGATTTCAATGGTTCGATAAACCCGATCGCTGACCTTTTTCTTGACAACCTCGGCCAGATGATTAAAATAGTCCGGCAAATTTTCGGCCAGAATTAAATCAGTAGCTTCGTCGGTGGTTTTGGCGGTCATAATTTTTGCCATCGTTTCCCGGCTTGCCCCAAGCAAACCGGCGTGGGCGGTCAAAATTTCCATCCGGCCGTCGGCAACACTGCTATGGGTATTAAAAATCCCGCCGGCCAGCTTGACCAGTTTTCCCAGATGGCCAATCAAGAGAATCTTATCAAAGCCAATCCGTTCAGCCTCATCGAGCATAAAGCCGATGTAATTACTGGTTTTTACCAGGACATTTTCAGAAAGTCCCAGTTCTTCTGAAAAATCTTTCCCGTAATTACCAGGGACAAAGATGATTTCTTTAAAGCCCCTGGCATGGAGTACCGAGAGTTCCAGTTTTAGCGACGCCTTCAGGGCATCTTCACTCATCGGCTCGACAATCCCCGAAGTGCCGATAATCGACAGCCCCCCTTTAATCCCCAGCTTGGGATTAAAGGTACGCTTGGCCAGCTCGACACCCTGGGGAATCGACAGCTCGACCCGCCAGCCTTTGGGTAAATCAGGGCGCTCTTTGACGGCCTCAGCAGCCAAAACCGCGTTAATCTCCTGGCTAATCATTTCCCTTGGAATCGGATTAATGGCCGGTTGGCCCGGTGGAATACTGAGTCCCACCGAGGTCACGGTTCCGACCCCCATGCCGGCGGCAAAAGTGATCCCTTCCTGATCTGATGGGGTGATTTTGGAAAAGACCTTGACCCCATTGGTCACATCCGGGTCATCCCCGGAGTCTTTAATCACGGAACAGGAGGCTTCCTTTTCTGAAAAAATCTGATCGTGGAGCAGCAGCTCCAGGGTCCAGCCCTTGGGGGTATTGATTTCAATGGTTTCCCACTTTTTTTGATTTAAAAACATTAACAGCGCCGCTTTGGTTGCCGCGGTAGCACAAGAACCAGTGGTATAACCATAGCTCAAGCTTTTGCCATTTTTTTCAATGGTTTTATTTAACATTGTTTACCTCCCTTACTGAAGGGGATAATTTTTTTTGATTAATAAGGTCGATAAATATGGGATTTTACCTTTTAAGACTTCAATATCCCGGACTACCTGCTGGCTTTCCATGCCGATGTTGGAGACCAGCACAAAGCTTTTTTCCAAGCCACGGGCTTCCAGCTCTTCGGCCATCCAGACATTGTTGGCCGAAATTTTCATCACCACGATGTTCTGGTGAGCATCCAGAATCGCCCGGATTTCTTCTACTGGCTGGGTCATCGCGACAATCCCCAGAGATTCTTCTCCCTGAGTCAGGGGAATATTGAGTTGTGCCCCAAGATTACAAAATGACGGCACTCCGGACAGGGTGATCACTTCGATATCGCGTTTTAACAAATATTCCATTACATAAGAGTAGGTACTAAAGACCATTGGATCACCCAGGGTAATAAAGGCCACGTCCTTGCCCTGGTTCAGCAGCACTTCTATTTCATCGGCATTGATCTTCCATTGTTTTTGCAGGGCTTCCCGTTCCTGTGACAGCGAGATCATCGGAAAATTCATTTCGATAACCTTTGATAGATCAGCGATATGACTTTTGACAATTTCAAAGGCGACACTGGTGCTGCCCATTTTTTTGACGGGGGTAATTACCCTATCACAGGCATCTAAAAGCTTAGCGGCTTTAACGGTAAGCAGATCAGGATCGCCGGGACCAACCCCGATGCCATAAAAGATTCCTTTTTTTGCTACGGTCATCATCCTTACCATTCCCTTCCCAGTTGATAAAGCATGGCGTTAAGAATGGCGGCCACCACCGGGCTGCCGCCTTTGCGGCCGTTAATCCGAATGGCTGGGCTGTCGATCTGGTCCAAGGCTTCCTTGGATTCGGCCGCCCCGACAAAACCGATTGGAGCACCGATGATCAGGGCTGGTTTAGATGTGCCCAGCTTAACCTGTTCAATCAGGGTATATAAAGCGGTTGGGGCATTACCAATGGCAAAGATGCCGACGCTGTCGTCCTGCAAGGCTTTTTCCATGCTGACGGTCGACCGGGTCACTCCCCGCTTCTTGGCTTCTGCGGCGACATCGGCGTCGTGGACAAAATTGACAATTTCAATGCCGTGATCAGCCAGCGCTTTTTTATTAACGGCGACTTGAATCATCCGGGTGTCGGCATAGATTTTCTTGCCCTGTTTCAGGGCTTCCATGCCACTCTCATAGCCGTTGTTTAAAATTTCCAGTAAATCGGCATATTCAAAATCAGCGGTGGTATGAATGATCCGTTTGACCATCGGGGCAATCGCTTCCGGGAAAACCTTGTCGCCCATTTCGGCGGTAATAATCTCAAAACTACGTTCTTCAATTTCTTGGGGGTTGTTAATATATTCCATTTTTTCTCACTTTCATGCATGCATTTTTTGTTTTTGTTTCTGTTTTTATTTCCTTATAAAGCAAAACTTTATGATCACACCGCTACGGTGGTAATTTTTATTCCTCCCGGTATCAGGTGATTTCGGTATACCGCGGCGTAGGCCGATTCAGGAACAACCTGCTTGAATGCCCTTAAAAAGGCTTCCTCCTGAAAATCACCATTGTCATACATGACCCCAATCACCGTACCGCTGTGACCGATGACCGTTCCTAAACCGCCAAAATCCTGGGATAGTCCAATTAGATCATCGAGATAATTTTTTCTTAAGCGTTTTTGGTTAAGGATCGCGCTTTGGGTGCAGGCCGCGCCAATATCCTTGAGGCTTTTGGTGCGCACCCCTTTTTCAAATTGGGCGACAATTTCGGCAAAGCTTTCTAAGTCATCGGGGGAATAGTCATCCTGACTTTCATTAAAGGTCATCGTGTCAATGCCGCCGTGAAAATCAATAACGATGATATCCGCTGCCACGGTGCCATCAAATTCCTTTAGTACTGAGCCGCTGAGGTGATTAAAAAGGTTCAAGCCCTCAAACATCAAATTATCTGACGGTTCAATGACGGTGCAAAGCCAACCAATTTCCTTTGGTTTCAGATCCAGGCCAAAATAAGCAGAAAGCCCGGCGGCCATTCCGGCAATGTCGGCGGTGCTACTGGCCATCCCCTTTTCCAGGGGAATGTCACTGTCCATGGTAACATGCAGATGCTTTTTTTCTTGTGTTGGAATCGCATAGCGCCGAAAAACTTCTGCCACCAGTTTTTGGGTTTTGGGTTTTAACAGCCCCAGATTCCCCGGACCTTCTTCAATGATAATCCGCGAATAGCGGTCAATCGGGCTCGATACCAGGCAGGGATTGCCATCATACCAGCCCTGAATATATTCGCCGCAGGTGCCCGGGGTTTCAACCTTAACCCGCCTCATGCCTGCCCCGCCTTATGGTCCAGGACGGCATTTAAAAGGCTGCTTAAAAACATCGGGTTGCTGTAAAAATGAATATGTGGATAGCCGGCCAGGACATTCTTCTGGCGGTAGCCGCAGGTCCAGGTTTTTCCTTTTTTGGTGATCACATAGGCCGTCGGCAAGGCTTCTTCGCTAGAAACCAGACTGTGATGAAACTCATGCCCGCGCACTTCAATGGTCTTTCCGCCAAGATAAGCGGCAATATTGACATAGCCAAACCGCTGCAGCCGTTTGGTCATTGTCGAATCGGCAGCCAAAAAGCCTACGCCGGGATTGCTTTCGCCACTGTTTAGGGTCATCGAGTTGGTCAGATACATCAGGCCGCCACACTCGGCATAACAGGGCAGCCCAGCTTCGAGTTTGTTTTTGATATCGGCGATCATCGTCGTGTTGGCGGCCAGCTCAGCCCCGAATATTTCTGGAAAGCCGCCGCCAATATATAAACCATCGAGATGCGCTGGCAGACTGGCATCATTTAAGGGACTAAATTCGACCACTTCCACCCCAGCGTTTGCCAGCGCTTTAAAATTGTCATCATAGTAAAAATTAAAGGCCCGATCTTTAGGAACGCCGATCCGCAGGCCCTGATATTTATCCGCATCAGCTAAGAAGGGATCGACAAAGGGACTCACCGCTTGGTCATGCTTGCTAATTTCCAATAATTTATCCAGATCAATATAGGCTTCGGCCATCTCGCCGGCCTTATCAACCTTTTCCCGAAAATCAGCAATCTCTTCGACCGGTACCAACCCCAGATGACGGCTGTCCATCACAATGTCGGGATTATTAGGAAAGTAACCCAGACAGGTCACATCATTATAGGCTTCAATCATTTCTTTTAACAAGAGATAATGGGATTCGGATGAAATCCGATTAATAATCACCCCGACAATATTGGCATCGGGATCAAAATCGACATAACCTTTAACTAGCGCTGCAGCACTTTTGGCCATTCCTCGACCATCGATGATCAAAATCACCGGAGCACCGATGCTTTTGGCCAGATAGGCACTGCTACCGACATCCGATTCCAGGCTATGGCCATCATAGAGACCCATAACCCCTTCGGCAATCCCCAGATCATTTTCATCCAGCCGTCTAAAAAAGAGACCCCGGACCGTTTCCTCATTTAACATCCAGGTATCCAGATTAATCGAGGGCTCACCAGTGACAAAGCGATGAAACATCGGGTCAATGTAGTCTGGTCCGGTTTTAAAGGGTTTTACCCGCAGTCCCCGTTTTTTAAATGCCGCCATGATGCCCATGGTGACAGTGGTCTTTCCGACGTTGCTGCTGGCTCCGGCCAGCATAAAGTAGTTCATAATTTCGTCTCCTTTTTAATGACTGCTATCACTATTCTAAATTTCGCAAAAAGACGGCCGCTGCCAGCAGACAGACCGTTACGAAACTATTTTTCTTCAATCAAGGTTAATGCTTTAACCATTTTTATAAATTCCTGATGATCATTAATTTCGTTGATCGTCTTTTCCTTTTTAATCGCTTCAAGCCGCTTTTTCAGCTGGCCTTCGGTAAAGTCATTGTTTAGACAATTGCGGTGAAAATAAAGCTCACCCGTAAGCTTTTCCAAACCGATCAGGTTATTGATATTGCCGTGGCCAAAGGGCAGATCCGAAATTAGAATCAGGTCACTTTCTGCCATCACCGCCAGGTTTTCTTCCTGTTTTTCCCGACTGATGGCGGTAAAAGGACTTTCTTCAATCATCGGAATCGCCAGCACATCACAGATGGTCCAGTCATCACTGCCCTGGTTGACCACCCCGGCAGTGACCTGATGACCCATGGCCTCCAGTTCTTCTAGCACCTGAGAAGCCTTGTTGCCGCCGCAGATGACATGAATCCGCAAACTGCGGTAGTCTTCTGATTCTTTAATCACCCGGAGTGGAATAATCTCCGGTTTTCCAAACAGTTTATTCTCCTGAATAAACATTTTCATCTCATAGACTTTTTTAAGGTTTTCTTCGGTGATCACTTCTTTGGGGGTGCCGTCGACAACCACCCTGCCATCCTTCATTAAAATAAGCCGGTTGCAGTATCGCGCCGCCAGATTAATATCATGAAGGACAGCCACCACCGTCATCGATTTTTTTACATTCAGATTGCGAATTAACTCCATCACTTCAATCTGGTGGTGGATATCCAGCGCCGATGTCGGTTCATCCAACAAAATGATATCGGGTTCCTGGGCAATCGCCCGGGCAATAATCACCCGCTGTTTTTCGCCACCGCTAAGATTATTATAAAGCCGCTTTCTAAACGGGAGGGTCTTGGTCGCCCGCATCGCATCGGCGACAATCGTATAATCATGCTGACTTTCCTTGGTGCGATAACTCAGATAGGGGTTTCGTCCCATCAAGACGATGTCCTCGACGGTGAAATCATAGTCGATATCAAAGGACTGCGGCACCACCGCAATCATTTGAGCCCGCTGCCGCTGGCTATAGCTGGTATTGTCCTTTTCTTCCAGAGTAATCACCCCGGATTTAACTGGCAACAGTCCCGACAAACATTTTAACAGGGTTGACTTCCCGGTGCCGTTGGGACCGATCAATCCGACAAACTCACCCTGACAGATGGTCGCGTTAAACCCTTGCAAGATATCTTTTTCACCATAACCGGATACCAGATCCTTAAAATCGAGCATGATTCTTGGCATTAACCGCTTCATCTTAGACACCCCCTTTTTTTCGTTTTCTCAAGAGATAGACAAAAAAGGGTCCGCCGAAGGCGGCGGTGATAATCCCGACGGGAATTTCCTGACCAGCCACCGTTCGGGCCAGCGTATCACACAGAATTAAAAACGCTCCACCAAAGAGTAGCGAAAAAGGAATCAAAACCCGATGTTTAGGACCAGTTACCAGGCGGACAATATGGGGTATTACCAATCCCACAAACCCGATGATCCCGGTAACCGAGACCACTGCTGCGGTCAGCAGCGATGAGGTAATTAAAATTTTCTTTTTTAAACGCTCGGTATCCACCCCCAACTGAGTCGCGGTTTCCTCGCCCAACAGCATGATATCCAATTCTCGAACTGAGGTCAGCATAACGATACATCCGATAATAACATAAGGTAGCACCGTTAAAACCTGACCCCAGCCCTTACCGTTTAAACTGCCCATGATCCAGAACATAATCCGGGTCATTTCTTCCTGATTAAAAATCATCAGCAAATACATGATCGCACTAATGGTTTGCCCGATGGCAATGCCGCTAAGTAGCAGTGTCGCCACCGGAACCTTGCGACCGACTCGGGAGATATTATAAACCACTAAAATCGATGCAAATGATCCGACAAAAGCTAAAATAGCGGTACCGTTCATCCCAAATAAACTGCTGGAAAAATTCATCACAATGCCAATCGTCGCTCCCAGAGCCGCCCCCGATGATACCCCTAAAATATAAGGATCAGCCATGGGATTTTTAAAGATTCCCTGGTAGGCGGCGCCACAGATGGCCAGCACCCCACCGGTAATAAAGGCCAGAATAATCCGCGGCAATCGCACATTCCAAATAATGGCAATGGCTCCCGCGCTAATATTTTCCATTCCCAAA
>JAHIQT010000190.1 GCA_018903255.1 Bacillota bacterium
CACCTGCTCGCTTTAAATCATTGCCCCACTGATTATTCTTTTCTCAAAGCCTTTGATATTAAATTAAATTCTGACTTGTGTAAATACTGCTAGTATAAATACTAGAACTGACTTGAAGGATATCAAAAAGAAATGGCACTGTCAAGCTATAATTTACATTTACATCAAATTGAAATGGGTTACAATTGTAACCCAGGATAACGATTATTTAAGCCTTGCGTTAAATCAAATAAATAATTCATAAAAAAAATAAAAAAAAGATTCTCATTGTGTAAACTTAGTGTTAAAATGTCGTTAATAAATGATTAAGAAAGAAGAAAAGTAAAAAAGATAGTTATCCTGGTGAATCGAGGAAATGATAAGATTAGACACACAGTGGTCTAATCTTTAATTATGAAGGGCGAAAATTTCGATCAACTCAAAGGGTTTGAGGGTCGCCTAAATTCGACACTGACTGGTATAAGGTCTCGATTTTTGATATTTTTTGGAGGAAAAAATGACGTTAGAAATGCTGATTGGTCTCTTTGGAGGCTTGGGGTTATTCGTTTTTGGGATGCACATGATGAGCGACGGTTTAAAAACTTTGGCCGGCACAAAAATGAAAAAGCTACTGGAAGTATTAACCAACAATAAACTTAAAGCGATCCTGGTTGGGACGGTGGTAACGATGATTGTCCAGAGTTCCAGTACCACCACAGTGATGGTGGTCGGCTTTGTCAATGCCGCCCTGATGACGCTGACCCAGGCGGCTGGGGTAATTTTAGGAGCCAATATCGGGACTACTGTCACCGCTCAGTTGATTGCTTTTAATGTTACCGAACTGGCACCGCTGTTTATTGGTGTCGGTGCATTGATGACATTGTTTAGCACCAAGAAAAAGAATAAGGTTTTAGGCAGTATTATTCTTGGTTTTGGGATTCTGTTCTACGGGATAGGTGCCATGTCAACGGCCATGAAGCCGCTTAGGGAAAGTGAAGAATTTATTTACCTCTTGTCAACCTATGGAACAAATCCGCTACTAGGTTTGCTGATCGGAACCTTGATCACTGCTGTGGTGCAAAGTTCAAGTGCTTCAATTGGTTTGCTTCAGGCGCTGGCTCTTTCTGGTGTTTTTGTCAGCATTGGCGGAACCGGGGCGATCCAAATTTGTATACCGATCCTTATTGGGACTAATATTGGCACCTGTGTTACTGCCTTGTTGTCCTGTATCGGGACATCGACGGCAGCCAAAAAAGCCGCCTTTATCCACCTTTTTGTCAATATCTTCGGGGCTATCTGGGTGATGGTCTTATTTGCCATCATGGATAGTACGCTGGCAGTCAATCCGGTTTATGAATTTATCATCGCGATTTCCGGCTCATTGATCAATGGCGGCGGTGATATGGTGCCCAACGTGGCACGTCAGATCGCGATGGCGCATACCTTGTTTAATGTTGCCAATACCATCGTTCTGCTCCCGATCATCGGCTATTTTGTTAGCTTTCTGGATCGTGCTTATCCGGAAAAAGAAGAAGAACGCGGTTTGCAGCTCGATGACCGGCTGTTTAATAACCCCTCGGTCGCTTTGGGTCAGGTTGTCAGAGAAACCAATCGACTGGCTGAAATGAGTTTTAAAAATTTCCGAGTCGCCTGTGAATCGATCATGGATGGCAATGAAAAACTGGTTGAGGAAGTGGTTAAACGAGAAGAACGAATGGATGAGTTCCAACAGGGAATTGTCGAATATTCGGTAAAATTATCCAACGAAAACATGTCAGAAGAAGAGAATGATCGCCTCGCTTTTATTCTGAAAGGGAGCCATGATCTGGAGCGAATCGGCGATCACGCGATGAACATTGGCGAATTGGCGGAAGTGCGGGCGACCAATAAGATTATCTTCAGTGATTTGGCCAATCAGGAAGTATTAGATTTAATCAGTTTAACCAACAATACCCTTCGCGATATGGTAGAATTAATGGAAACAGAAGATACGGCGCTGTGCTATAAGATTCTCGATGAAGAAGAAGAAATTGACGAAATGACAGAAAATTTAAAGGATGATCATATCCGCCGATTAAACGAAGGCGTCTGTAATCCTTATGCTGGTGTGATCTTTTTGGATCTGTTAACAAATATTGAACGGGTCGGCGACCATGCCTCAAATATCGCCCAGGGGATTCTGGGGCTCAAGCTTCATAAGGGGCTGATTACCCAGAGTCAATTTAATAATGAAATGAAGGATCAAGACGCATAAAATTAGGTCAGATGAGTGTCACAAGTGATCGCTGTAAACACACCTAAAGCGTGGCTGTTCGATGTTTTTTATCTTAAGGAAAGGACAATTTGCATTGACAGTCGGGGTTAAATAGAGTAATATTAAAACAACATAATATTGGCATACTTATTGAAAAGTAAGGGCGCAAAACTATAGGGTCTAAATACAGTGTTATATGACAGCCAGTTGCAAAAATGATAACTATCAAAAGCAGCGGCCTTGTCGTTGCTTTTTTGTTTAAACGACCACGATTAATCGATAAATAAGAAATAGACCATCGCCAGAAATTAAAATCGCTTAAATTGCTTGCAAAGTAATAAAACATTAATATATAATTATTATAAGTATGTCTCTTTAACCGTATCATCGTGTTATTTTTATGGGATACTTGATTGGCAAGGGTTATATCAGTCCATCGGACTGTAATATAATATCAGAGCATTAAATCGTTCTGGTTTGTTCCAGGGCAATGATGTTCTGCACAATAGTCAGTTTTACGAAGGGAGGTAGGCAATGAATTTTGAGTTTCAATCGACTGGAAAGTCGACATTGAATGGGCTGCGAGGAATTGGCAAAAAAGCTGATAGTTCCGCAACCCAACACGCAAAAGGCCAGGAAAAAAGTGCCCAGTTTAGAGATCTGCTCGATCGCTCAAAACAGGATATCAGGCAGGCAGATACGCAATTGGAGAAAGCGCGGGGGAATCCGAAAGAGACCGATTCAACTACACATAGCAATCGACGGGAAAACAAACAAGCCGTCACAGATCGCCTTGAAGCCAGATCTAAGGAAAGACCCTCAGGGGAAGCCGTAACGGAAGACGCAAAGCGCGAAGGCAAGCAATTAAGCGATCCTTTACTAACACTTGAACTGTCGCAAATGATTAGCATGCAGAATTTACAAGGAGGTGTTGATCCATCCTTAGCAGGACTTGATCTGAGACTTGATCTAAAACTAGGGCAGGGAGAAATGACAATTCCCGAAGTTCTTACCAATCAGGAACAAGTGATTCAGTTAGCCGAGATCAGTGGTCAATGGCAAACGACACCAGAGTTAGAGATTTTACCAGAGTTAGAGATTCTACCAGACTTTAATGAGATGGGTGATGCTAAATTTCAGGTTTTGAACCAAAATCTAGCAATGACCGAAAATCTGGACGCTGCAGCTTTACCGGGATTGTCAGGAACGACTGAATCGGAGTTAGCGGCCATTAAAGTAATGAGCAAGCAGGTCAATGGTGTTGAGGAAGAGGTTAGCCAAACAAACAAAGTTGCTGATTCCAGATCTCAGGAAACGGATGAGATTATCCAAAGCAATGGTAATAACACTGCTACAGGAAAACCGGATAGCCTTGTTAACGAAATGGGCAATGCTGATTCAACAGAAGAAGGTAGCACTCAACAAACAAAAATAGAGAATCTTCAGAAAAACCCGATCAACCAGACCGAACCCCAAAGCCCTGGCGAACGTGGCCTTCAAGACCTGAATTTAAGGGGGATCACCGCAAACACAGGCGCAGAAGTGCAGCAAAACAATAAGGTTGAGCTTGCACACCAGGTCGAGCAGAAAATTCTCCATAATTTTGAACCCAATAAGCCAATGACATTGCAGATGACACTATCGCCTGATAACTTGGGTGATATTGATATTAAGCTGAGCTATAATCAGGGCAAGTTGATCATTGATATTATGGCAGCAAGTTTGGAAACCCAAAAACTATTGGGAGATCAAATCAATCATTTGGTACGCGGTTTGGCTCTGCAAAATGTAAAAGTCGAAACGGTGAACCTGAATACACCGGTGGAAGCCACTGAAAATGGTGAAAGTATGAGTTCGCTATTAAATGATGGCTCGCAATTTTCACACCACCAACACAACTCACCCTTAAAAGAACATTATTTGGGCAAGGGTAGCCTTCAAAACAGTCGCTTTAATAACGAACTTGAAGACAGCAACGATGAACTGATCAGTCTGGCTCAGAATCTTCAGTACCAAGGCCAGCGAAGAATTAATTATTTAGTATAAGTACTTAATATTATGAGTGCTTTGTAAAAGTTTTAGTACAAAGGAGGAAGAATTATGGCTACTGATGGCATCAACAATTATCTCAGTACGGCAGCAACAACGGCAACAACGACAGCTGCCCAGACCAAAAAAAGCGGTACATCCTTGAACATGGATGACTTTTTAAAACTGATGGTTGCCCAGCTTCAGAATCAGGACATGAATAATACTGCCGACACATCGCAATACACAACCCAAATGGCGCAGTTTTCAATGGTTCAGGCATTAACCGATTTAACCGAGCTTTCAAAAACAACCTATAGTCTTAGCATGATTGGTAAAGAAGTGACATTGGCAGAAAGCAAAGCAGACGGCTCGCTCAATGTGATTACGGGAACCGTAGAAGGCGTTAATCTTTTTAATGGCGACGCCCAAATTATTGTCAATGGTGCCAATTATCCGATGACTAGTGTAATGGAAGTCGGGCTGGCAAAATAATAAACAAAGTTAATCAGTAAACTTAGTGTTAGAAAAAATATGTTTTAAAAGTTTATTATTATATAAATCAAGAATAAGCGAATTTAACAACCTGTTAAAAAAGAGGTGATAGAATGGCTGATAGAATCAATGGAAATTACTACCGTTTGAATGATGCAATCATTCGCCAGGCGGAAAAATTATCCAGCACTGCAAATCAGAAAACCACAGCCAACGGGATAAAAAAAACCGAAACCAGTTTTAGCGAACTGCTCAATCAGCAGCTCAATAATACCGTCACATTTACAAAACATGCCAACATCAGAAAAGAACAGCGAAATATCGCCGTGTCTGAAACTGATCTTGAAAAACTAGGCGATGCTTGTGAAAAAGCCCAGCAAAAAGGGATTGGCAATGCTTTAATCATGATGGATAATTCGGCATTTATTGTCAATGCAGCGGATAAACGGGTGATTACCGTAATGGACAAAAACGAACTGAAAAATAAACTATTCAATGATATTGATGGTGCCGTATTTATATAGTTGGACCTCGATGAGGAAACTATCAAGCTTTGACCGACAGATAAGCTTGAGGCGGCACAGAAAGGATTAACAAAATGATCAGATCTTTATACTCAGGAATTTCCGGGATGGCTGCCCATCAAACTAAATTAAACGTGCTTGGTAATAATATTGCCAATGTTAACACCTATGGCTTTAAATCCAGCCGAGTGGTCTTTAGCGATGTCTTATATCAGAATTTATCAACTGCCACCGGAGCAACCGCCACCACAGGGGGGACCAATGCCAGTCAGCTCGGTTATGGAACCAAGGTAGGCAGCATTGATATGATGAACACCATTTCATCGGGCGCATCAACCGGCCGAGCACTGGATGTGTTTATTGCCGGTGAGGGGTATTTGGCTGTCCAGCCGACCGCTGGAGCCAACCGCTATACCCGGGTTGGTAATTTAAAATTTGATGCCGAAGGAAACCTGACTGATGGCGCTGGCAGTAAGGTCATGGGAATACCGCTGGATGCCGATGGCAACCCGGTTCTAAACCCCAATGGTACATTAGCAGTTGAAGAGCTACAAGCGATTAATGTGCCACCGGCAGAACTGGAAAAATACACCGGGATTACCATCGGTAAATCCGGAGAGATCACCGGGATCAGAGCCGGTGATCCAGAGTTTACCCAAGCAACGGGGATCGGCTGGTTAAACGGGATAACGCTTCCGGTTGATTCTAATTATACCGGCAATGTACAACTGGCTGTAGGCGAAATGGTATTTATAGATCCAGATCCTGCAACGACGCCCGAAATTGCCGCACTTACACTTGCGCCAACAGCAAATGTTTTAGGTACGTTATCGTTGATAAAGACTGGAGATGCTTATTCATTGGCGGGAGGTCTGACTGACAAAGAAGGTGTTGAACTTGATAATCCAGCCGGGTCTGGGAATTATGGAACAGCTACATTGTCTTCAACAGGCATCCTGACTTTTGAAAAAATTCCAGGACTTAAGATCGACACAACTAAGTTAATTGGTGACCCAGCGGCTGATCCGGCAGGACTGGAACTTGGTGTTATAGATCTAGATGGGTATACATCGGTGGTGGCTACCGTGAAAAATCAGGGTGGTGTAACAGAATACTTAAGAACACCGCAAGGTACTGATATTGAATTTGATCCTACCACAGATAGCAGTGTTTTACTTACTAGTACAACTGGTGGTACACTTACACTAAATGTTGAACCAGTTTCTTTTGACACAATTATTCAAGATCTGGATACCAATCCGATCGAAGATACTTTAATCGGTAAAATCGAAGTCGGCAGTGACAAACCCGTCACCCTCGGTTACCTGGCCATTGCCAAGTTTGCCAATACCGATGGTTTACTCCAAGATGGTAACGGCTACTTTATGGAATCGGCCAACTCTGGAATTCCCATAGCCTCAAAAGCCGGTACCAACGGCACCGGCGGAACCCAATCGGCCAATCTGGAAATGTCCAACGTCGATCTGTCCCAGGAATTTACCGATATGATTATTGCCCAACGTGGTTTTCAGGCAAACTCGCGAATTATCACCGTTTCGGATTCAATATTGGAAGAATTGATTAATTTAAAACGATAGTTTATAATAAAACAGTTCACCCGAAGGAGAAAACTCCTTCGGGTAGAACTTTTTAACCGGTCAGTCACCAAATGGGTGGTTCACTCATTTGGTGACTGACTGCCGACTGACAGGAAATCGAGAAATAGTACTGTTTAGTTGATGCTCTTAATAATAAAAACTATATTTTAAGGTGAAAATATGATAGAATTGACAAGATTGAACAAACAAAAGAATGAAAAATTTTTGCTGAATTGTGAAATTATTGAAGTCATTGAAGAAAAACCGGATACCACGATTCGACTGATGAACGGTAAACACTATGTGGTTAACGAGAGTTCAGCCCAGGTCCTTTCAAAGATCATCGCATACAAACGCAGTATTTTTAGCCGTTAAAAACTAAATTCTGACAGGAAGTATAAATTTATGGAAATTACAACAATCATTGCCTATGTCCTAGTCATTTTTAGCATGCTTTTCGGGATGACCTTTGGAGCAACCGGCTTTAATTTTGGTGCGCTGGCAAACTTTATTAATGTGCAGAGTATTTTTATCACGATTGGTGGAACGTTTTTTGTTTTGCTGGCCGCCTTTCCGATTAAGTCATTTATGCATATCCCAAAACACTTGAAGATGATTTTCTTTAAAAACAAACAAGATCCAGCCGAGTATGTTGAAATTTTGACTGAGCTTTCCAAAGAGGCCAGACGAAAGGGACTCTTGGCACTCGAAGCCAAAGCGGCGGACATTCAGGATGAGTTTTTAAAGGAAAGTGTTTTGCGAATTGTTGATGCCATTGAGCCGGATAAGCTGCGATCGTGGTTTGATCAGAAAATAGACTATATCTCGGCCAGAAATGATGAAGAACGTAAGCTTTATGATATGGGGGCTGCCCTGGGACCGGCTTTTGGGATGATTGGAACCCTGATTGGATTGATCAATATGTTAAAAAACATGAGTTTTGAAGGTGGTGCCAGCACCCTGGGGTCGGATATGTCGGTGGCACTGATCACCACGCTTTATGGTTCAATGTTAGCCAATACACTGTTTATGCCGATTTCAAATAAGCTCGAAATAGCCCAGGAACGCGATCTGCTGATCAAAGAGCTGGTGATTGAGGGTGTCGTGGCCATCAAAGAAGGCGAAAACCCTAAATATATTCAAGATAAACTGATGAACTTTTTGACTGAGGCGGAAATTAGAAAAGCGAATGGCGAGCAACCTGCAAAAGGCAGCAAAGCAAAAAGTAAAAAAGGAAAAGCTGTTGAAAGCTAAGAATAGGGGTATACAATATGGGCAAGCGTAATAAGAATAAAAAAGAAATTAATAAAGATGCTTGGCTGAATACCTATGCTGATATGATTACCTTGATTTTAATCTTTTTTATTCTACTTTTTTCGATGTCTACAATTGATGCTGAAAAGTATAAAAAACTGGTTGAAATATTTAATCCTTCAGAGGTATTTGAGACAACTGGAAGTGCAACAGAGTCAGATGGAGCGACTTCTCCGAATGAAGACATCACTGTCGAGGAAATTGTCGATCTCGAAGATCTCTACCAATATTTGAGTCAGTATACCAAAGAGAACGGTCTGGACAATGCAGTCAGCATCGAAAAACATGAACAAGCGGTTTCTATCAAGTTTATGTCATCGATCTTTTTCGAACCGGATAGTGCCCGGATCAAAGCTGGCGGTCAACAGATTTTAGGAGATATCGGTCTAGCTTTTAAGGCTGTCGAACCAACTGTTAAGTCGATCCGGATTGACGGACACACCGCCCAGGCCGATTCACCGGTCGATGATCGCGATTTATCCAGCAGTCGCGCCAATGAAGTGTTGCGCGTTTTTCAGAATGGTTATATCAGTGATCCCTCGAAATTGTTATCAGTAGGATTTGGTCAATATCGTCCCATCGCACCAAACGATACCGAAGCAAACCGCGCCCAGAATCGTCGAGTTGAAATTATTATTTCCGAAACCGATGATTTCTTTAGCAACATAGCAACAGGAAGCAATACCGAATCAGTTGCACCCTAGCGTTCAAATGTAACAAAAGACAATAACGAGGAGAACAAATATGGCAGAAATTCTTTCGCAAAGTCAAATTGATAGCCTTTTAAGCAGCTTAATCAGCGGCAAAGACGAGCCGGAAGCGCCAAGCACGAGTTCGGGCAAAAAGGTTAAAGACTATGATTTTAGAAGACCCAAGCTTTTTACAAGAGAGCAGCTCAAACATCTTTTCAGTATTTATGAAAATTATGCCCGGCTAGTGTCTTCTCATATAACCGGAATTCTGCAAACTTATAGTTTGGTAGAAATTATTGAAGTGGAAGAACAGCAATACTATGAATTTAATAATGCCCTTCCCGACTCGGTACTGATGGGTCTGATCGATTTCGATATTAAAGATAGTGAAGATGAAGAAGATCTAGTCATCATGGATATTTCAAAAGAAGTCGGCTTTTGCAGTTTTGACCGGCTTTTGGGCGGCTCAGGAAAACCGCTTAAAGAAGATCGCGAATTTACCGAAATAGAAATTGGCGTCATGGAATATTTTTATCGGGGGATGATCAACCTGATGAAAAATGTCTGGTTTGATTACCTGGAGATCGCGCCACGCTTGATGAAAATTGAAACAAATTCGCGAATTCTTCAGGGTATTGGGGCTGATGAGAATGTCGTCATCATTGTCATGAGCATCAAGGTCAATGAAACAATGGGAAAGATAAATATTTGCATTCCGGCAACAACCTTGGATATGCTTTTTAAAAAGAAGATGTCTCAGACCAAGAAAAATATCAAAAGAGGAGATCAACAAGCAGAGGAAAAAAGACGGCTAAATATTATCAATGAGATCAGAAAAACCGAATTGGAAATTAAGGGTGTGTTAGGCGAAACTGAAGTCATCTCTCAGGATATTTATGAACTAGAAGTGGGCGACATCATCAAGCTCAACAAACCGGCCAATTCGCTGGTTGATATTGTTGTCAATGACGAAGTGTGGTTTAGAGGAGAAATGGGAGATTATAAAAATAAAAGAGCAATCCAGATAAAAGAGCTTAATGAGAGAGGAAGTGAACTATTCATATGACAGACGCAGTCGTGAATCCAGATGCATTAACCAGCATGGAAGTAGATGTCATCGGTGAAGTGATGAACATCAGTATGGGGACAGCTGCAACAGCGATGTCTACCATCTTAAATACCAAGGTAAACATAACTACCCCAAGAATTGAAACAATCGGAGTAGACGCTTTTGAGTTCGCTTACCTCGAACCGGTAGTTGGTGTTTTAATCAATTATGTCGAAGGCATCGAGGGTGCCAATGTACTGCTTTTACAAGAGTCAGATATGAAAAAAATCTTGTCGCAGCTGTTTGATATGGACACCAGCGATGATATTGAGTTTGATGAGATCAGCAAAAGTGCCATTGGTGAAATCATGAACCAGATGATGGGGGCCGCCGCCGGAGCGCTGGCTTCATTTCTGGGAAAGGTAGTCAATATTTCACCACCAATTCTTCTGGATACGACTAACAAATCCAGTATTCGCGATTTGTTTTCGCTTAAAGGTGAAAATCTGGTCAGTATCAAGTTTAGTCTGAGTATTGAAGGTCTGGTCGAGAGTGAGTTTATCAGTGCCATGGAACCAGCACTGGCGCGGGAGATTGTTGCGATGTCGATGGGCGCCAGTGGTATGGGGGATGAAGAAGAGGAAGAGGCCGCGCCACCGCCACCACCACCACCACCTCCGCCACCTGTTCAGCAGGCACCAGTGCAGCCGGAACCGGCCTATCAGCCACCGCCTCCGGCGCCTCAAGCGGAACCAGCCCGGGTGGTCAGAAATGACCCGCCACCGGCAGCCTATGCGCCGCCGCAACAGCCAGTTCAGGTCAATCCCTATGAGTACCGCCAATTGGGGGTTGATCAACACCTCAATATACCTGGTGATAATTTAGATTTGCTGATGTCAGTACCGATTCAGATAACCGTGGAATTGGGTAAAACCAGAAAAAAAATCAAAGATATTGCTGAATTAACCCTGGGTAACATCGTCGAGTTAGATCGCCAGGCTGGCGATCAGGTCGATGTCATTGCCAACGGACGATTAATTGCCCGCGGCGATGTGGTGGTTGTCGATGACAACTATAGTGTCAAAATAACCGAGATTATCAAAGTCAGAGACAATTCGGAACAAAAAAAATAGCAGCAATAATTATAGATAATAAAAAACAGCAAAAAGATAGATGGAAAAACTTAGAAAGAATGGATAAAAGGAGAACAAAATGAGTAAAATTTTAATTGTAGACGATGCGGCCTTTATGCGGATGATGATCAAGGACAGTTTAAAAAAAGGTGGCTTCAGTGATTTTATTGAAGCAGAAAATGGCGAAATCGCACTGGCGGAGTATAAGGAAAACCGTCCCGATCTGGTGCTTTTAGATATCACCATGCCAGTGATGGATGGAATCCAGGCGCTCCAGGCGATTAAGGGTTATGAACCACAATCAAAAGTGATTATGTGTTCAGCCATGGGTCAGGAAGGAATGGTTGTTGAAGCGATTAAAAATGGCGCCCTTGATTTCATTGTTAAGCCATTTAAGGCAGACCGTCTGATCCAAACCGTTAAAAGCGCCCTTGGCGAGTAATAAAAAGCAGGTCCAAGGTGTTTACCAGTGATGCATTTTCGATTTTTCTGGCACTATTGGGGACCGTGGGTGTCATTGTTTTAACCTATTATGGCAGTCGATGGTATGTTGAGCGCTTTATCAAAAGACCGGGATCATTGTCCGGCGGCCACCATATTCAGGTAATTGAAAGACTGATTGTCGGTAAAAGCGGTTCAATTATCATCATTGACGTCCAGGGTGTCCAGTACCTGGTTGGGGTAACTGAACAACAGATCCAAATTTTATCACAACTGGATGAACCAATTTCATTTCAAAAAAAGCAGGAACTATCGAAAGAGAGCTTTTTGAGTATGGTCAAATCATTTTCTCAAAAGGAAAAACAGAATGAATAAAAAAGTTATGACACATAATAAAAACAGCAACAGCATTTTAAAAAAAGCATTGATCATCATGCCGATGCTGGTCATTTTGTTTTTTCTGACGGCGGCAAAAGCCCACGGCGCAGAACTGACGGTAGAAGGTTTTTTAGCCGGAGAAAGCTCGGATACGGTAAAAATTATCGTCTTAATGACCTTGATTGCGATTGTACCGACCCTGCTACTAATGATGACATGCTTTGGCAGAATTATTATTGTCTTATCATTTTTGAGAAATGCCCTGGGTACCCAGCAAACACCACCCAATCAGATCCTGGTGGGATTAGCTTTGGCAATTACATTTTTTGTGATGTCACCGGTACTAACTGAAATTAACACGGTTGCATTGCAGCCCTATAATGCCGGAACCATCGACTCCCAGCAATTCCTGGATCAAGCAGTTGATCCCATTAAAGAATGGATGCTAAAGCAAACCACCGCAATGGATGTCGATTTATTTAAAAGTTTATCGGTTCAGGCGGGTCAGCAGGGGATTGAAAATCTGGCACCCCAGGAACTACCGCTGACCATTGTCATTCCTGCTTTTATCATCAGCGAGCTGAAGCGGGCTTTTCTGATTGGTTTTTTAATCTTTATTCCATTCTTGCTCATCGATATGATTGTTTCAAGTGTGCTGATGTCGATGGGGATGATGATGCTCCCGCCGGTTATGATTTCCCTGCCATTTAAGATCATGTTATTTGTAGTGGTGGATGGATGGGGTCTATTGGTAAAAACCTTGATCATGACCTATAATTAAGTAGAAGGGAACAGCGTATGGGTATTGGCGATTTAATTGGAGTTTTTAGAGATGCAGTATTTACCGGGATGAAGGTCGCAGGGCCAATCCTTTTAATTAGTATGTTAGTGGGGCTGGTGATCTCAATTATTCAAGCCGCCACCTCAATCAACGAACAAACCATGACCTTTGTGCCCAAACTGATCATCACAGCCCTGCTGATGGTTATTACAGGGGGATGGATGTTGCAGCAGATGATGGATCTGTTCTTTCGGATATTTGAACTCATTGCGACAAAGATCTAATGCATAGATTAAAATGGATGGATCTAAACGATGAAGCTAAAGTATCCGGATCTAGTAGAAATAAGCATGGGTGATAAAGATGACCTTTGACATGAATCAGTATCTGATTTTTCTTTTAGCCAGCTGCCGGACAGCGGGAGTTATTTTTTTTAATCCCATCTTTGGCAGACGAGGGGTTCCCACTATTATGAAGGTGGGATTATCGCTGGCACTTGGCCTATTTGCGGTTTTTGAGTTTAGTGCCGTCCAAGTGATCAACTATTCCGCGATCGAATTTATCGGGGCGATGCTACAGGGATTGGTGATGGGGATGGTAATAGGCTTTATCATGCAGATGTTTCTTTCAGTATTTCAGCTGGGCGGGCAATTCATTGATATGCAAATGGGTTTGAGTATGGCCTCAATGTATGACCCGGCCACCCAGGCAAACGTCACGGTCACCGGAAATTTATTAACAGCCATGTACGTGCTGATCTTTTTCGTCTCAAATGCTCACTTGGCATTATTTTCGGTGGTGATTCAATCATTTCAGATTTTACCACTGGGGCTCGGCAATATCAGTGACCGGGTAGGCATCTATATCATTGAGTTGATGTATTATATTTTTATCTACGCCATACAGGTGGCCATTCCAATTATTGTCACTGAACTCATTTCTGAATTTGCAGTCGGGATTCTGATGCGACTGGTACCAAATATTAATGTCTTTGTCATTAATATTCAAATACAAATGATGATTGGGTTTGTTGTTATTTTTACCTTGATCCCGGCGTTAGCAAATTTTATGACCCGAATGAATTTGCTGATGATGGAAAAGATCACTCAGGTATTAACTTTTTTTATTTGATTTTATAACGTCATTATAGTGTTCTTATAAGATACATATATCGTCTTTTATACGATTTTTGGATAATCAATACCGATGCATAATCAATACCTAATCGGAGAAAAAAATGGCAGGATCAGAAAAAACAGAAAAGGCGACCCCCAAAAAAAGAAAAGACGAACGAAAAAAGGGTAATACCTTTCAAAGTAAAGACGTCGTCAGTGTGGTGTTGCTGTTTATGGCATTTTTTATACTTAACCTGATGGTGCCGTTCATTTACCAACAGCTGAAAAAGAACTATCACGGGCAAATGGATAAGGTAGCAAGCATGGATACCCTAACCGTAACCAGTGTCGGCCAGCTTTTTAGGGAGGCAGCCTTGGTATACTTTGTTTCGGTACTACCGGTAGCGGTTGTAATTATGATCATCGCCATTATTATGTCAGGAGTGCAGACTGGCTTTCTGGTAGCTGCTGATGGCTTAAAACCTAAATTTAATCGGATCAATCCCTTATCCGGTATCAAAAGAATGGTATCAATACGATCAGTCGTTGAACTGCTTAAATCGATGGCCAAGGTGGCCTTAATCATTGGGATTATTTACACCACGATCTTAAGCATTATTCCGATGACACCCGATATGTTGGCTACAAAATTGGACGCGAATCTGATATTTATGAACAATCAGATTATGTCGATGGTGCAAACCGTCTGTCTGATTTTTTCAGTGGTGGCCATTCTCGACTATGCCTACCAGCGCTATGATTATGAGAAGAAATTAAAAATGACCAAGCAGGAAGTTAAGGACGAGTATAAGCAAACCGAAGGAAATCCTGAAATTAAAGGCAAGATCAGACAAAAGCAACGTGAAATGAGTATGAGCCGGATGATGCAAATGGTGCCTCAGGCCGATGTAATCGTCAGAAACCCGACCCATTACGCGGTCGCCTTAAAATATGATATGGACCATGATGTCGCCCCGCTGGTTCTAGCAAAGGGGAAAGACCATATCGCGATGAGAATTGTTAGCGTCGCAGCAGAAAACAAGATCCTGATTAAGGAGAACAAGGCACTGGCTAGAGGTCTGTATGAGTCTGTCGAGATCAATGACTATATACCCGCTGAACTGTATAAAGCCGTGGCCGAATTAATGGCCTGGGTTTACAGCAATAAAAAGAAGGAAACTGTCAAATGAAAATCATTCAAAACCTTGTCGTCGTCTTTGTCATTCTGACAATTGCCCTTATTATTATACCCTTACCACCTTTTATTTTGGACTTCATGTTTATCTTAAACATTGCCATATCACTCATTATTCTCTTAACGACCATGTATATCAAGGGGCCGCTGGATTTCTCAATCTTTCCATCAATGCTCTTAATTACCACATTGCTCAGGCTGGCGCTTAATATTTCCTCAACCCGGTTGATCCTTTCAAACGGCGGGGAAGCCGGTGCAGTCATTGAAACCTTTGGTTCCTTTGTCCTCGGCGGCAATGCGGTGGTCGGCTTTGTCGTATTTATTATCATTGTTATCGTCCAATTTATTGTTATCACCAAGGGTGCCGAGCGAATTTCAGAAGTATCCGCCCGCTTCACCCTCGATGCCATGCCTGGTAAGCAGATGTCGATTGATGCAGACCTTAGCTCCGGTGCAATTACCGATGTTGAGGCCAAGGAACGGCGCTTAAAAATTCAAACCGAAGCTGAATTCTACGGTTCTATGGATGGGGCTACTAAGCTGGTTAAGGGTGATGCGGTCGCATCGATGATTATCTCAGTCATCAATCTTGTCGGTGGGATGATCATCGGGATGCTACAAGGCGGGATGCCACTTGAAGAGGTGGTCTCGGTTTATACCATTGCCACCGTTGGGGATGGTCTGGTCAGTCAGATCCCAGGGTTGATGATTTCGGTCGCAACGGCCATGATTGTTACCCGCGCCGCTTCGGAAAACAACTTGAATGTCGATGTCAAGAACCAGTTTTTTTCTCAACCCCAAGTTCTCGTTATCTCCGGGATTGGTATTGCAGCGATGGCCCTGATTCCCGGCGCTCCGGCCATCCAGATTTTAACTCTGGCTGTGATGATTAGCGGGTTGGGCTTAATTATCATTCGCCAGGCCAATGTCAAGGTGGTAGTCGATGAAACCCAGCAAATGACCCAGCTGATCCAGGAAGAAAGCAGCGAGGTTGATTTCTACCGAAATATCGATAACGTTTACAATATCATTGGCGTCGAACCGATTGAGATGGAGTTTGGATATTCGCTCTTGCCAATGGTCGATGAAGGCAGCTCCGGTAACTTCATTGACCGAATCGTTATTTTCAGAAAGCAATTTGCCGTCGATATGGGGGTGGTGATCCCCACCGTCCGCCTAAGAGATAATGGGCTGATCAATCCCAACCAGTATATTATCAAAATCAAAGGCGAAGAAATTGCCAAAGGCGAAGTCCTGGTCGGTTATTATCTGGCACTCGATCCCTCCAACACCAGCGAGCCGATTGACGGCATCGAAACGATTGAGCCGGCCTATGGCATCAAAGGAAAGTGGATCACCGAAAATGAAAAGGAATTGGCCGAGGTTTATGGCTATACCGTTATTGACGCCCTTTCGGTTATTGTGACCCATATGTCTGAAGTGATCAAAAAGCACATGCACGAGTTACTTAGCCGACAGGATATCAACACTTTGCTGGAAAATGTCTCAAAATCAAATCCTGCCATTGTTGATGATGTCATCCCTAATATTATTTCAATTGCCGACTTCCAGAAAATACTGATAAATCTCTTAAATGAAGGGATTCCCATTAGAGACTTGGAAAGTATTTTAGAAACCCTGGGCGATCATGGCATCAATATCAAAGATACCGACATGCTGACTGAGTATGTCCGCCAGAAACTCAAACGTACCATTACCAGAAAATATACCGATGGTAATAGCATCAAGGTGATTGCCCTGGATCAGGAAATTGAGAACATTATTCTGAATTCGGCCAAGAAAAACGAACATGGCACCTACCTGGCGATTGATCCCCAGGTGGTTCAGACCATTGTTGAACGGGTCACCGAGCAAATCGAAAAGCTCAAAGAAATTATTGATCATTCGATTATTCTCACCTCCCCGATCGTGCGTATTTATTTTAAGCGATTAATTGAACAGTTCATGGCAGATTTAACCGTCCTTTCCTTTAATGAAATAGATACAAATATTCAGATTCAAGTGATCGGAATGATAAAGCTGGAAAATTAAACCAGACAAATCCTTTAAAGAATAAGGAGTGTTAGTATGAGTATTGCAGAAATAAATAGCCAAGAAAAGAGCCTCGAAATCAAGCCTGCTAATCAGCCAAGTGAACAGCCAAGCCGACAGCCAAGAGAAAAAACCAGCGAAGAAATGCTTGTCGAAGAAAAAACCATCGAGCTATGGCAACGATATAAAGAACAACGAACCACTGAGGTTCGCAACGAAATTGTCCTGCAATATACCGGTCTGGTCAAGAAAATTGTGTTAAGATTTAAAGGCAGTTATAACAATTTTGGACAACTCGATGATATGGTCAATCAGGGTATGATTGTCCTGATCGATGCCGTCGAAAAGTTCAACCCGGATATGGGTAATAAGTTTGAAACCTTTGCGACCCTCAAAATCAGAGGGGCAGTCATCGATTTTATGCGAAAGCAGGACTGGGTGCCGCGCAGTCAGCGCAGCCTTTCTCGGGTTTTAGAAGAAACCTACGGCGAATTATACGCTTCACTGGAAAGAGAACCATCAGAAGCAGAAATTGCCGCCAAAATGGGAATCTCTGAGGCCAACCTGCAAAAGATTCTGCAGCAGCGCCACAATTCGATTGTGCTTTCATATGAAGAAGCCATCAATGAAAAAATGATGGAGGTATCACCGCTAATCACCGAAGAGAAAGCCGATGATTCACCAGAGTCACGGATCCTATATAATGAACTCAAAGAAAAACTGGGCGAGGCCGTTGACCAGTTAAAAGAAAAAGAACGACTGGTCGTCTCGCTTTACTATTACGAAAACTTAAAATTAAAAGAGATTGCCGAGGTTCTGGGCGTAACCGAGTCAAGAGTCTCACAGATTCATTCCCAGGCGATGATTAAGATGAGAAATCGCTTAAAAAACTATTAACAGGAGGTACTACCATGGATAGAGGATCATACGCAGCCGCAGCCGGGATGTTTTCCGGTCAGAAAGCAATCAATGTATTGGCGAATAATGTCGCCAATGTCACCACTGCTGGTTATAAAAGTCAATCCACCGTACAATCAAGCTTTGCCGAATATATGGTTTCACGCATGAGCACAAACCCCCGAATCGCCGAGGCCGATATCGGACCGGGTGCTTATATTACAGTTAATGATGAGCAATTCACCGATTTTACCCAGGGGATTTATGAAACCACCAACCGCAGTGTCGATATGGCCATTCAAGGACAAGGCTTCTATGTGATTCAAAATGCCAATTTTGGCCAGGTACTGACCCGTAACGGCCAGTTTGAACTCGATGCGCAGGGCTTTCTGACCTTGCCCGGGGTTGGCCAGGTACTAAATAACGGCGGCCAGCCGATCCAGCTGATCGGCAGCGACTTTGTTGTCAATCCCAATGGGGCAATCATTCAAAATGGCGCCCAGGTAGCCATCCTGAATATTGCAACGGTCGCAAACGGTGAGGAACTGACCCAGGTTGGCGAAGGCTATTTTCAAGCTGAAAACGGCTTTCAACCGGCCGCAGCTGGTACCTTCACACTATTGCAGGGAACCCTTGAAAAATCCAATGTTGATATGACCGAGCAAATGAGTACCATGATCGCCCGGCAGAATAATTTTACCTCATGTTCGCAAATGCTGAAGATTATGGATAAAATTAGTGAGATCGCATCAAACACCATCGGTAGAGTCGGATAAGTGGTTAATGATAGTCAATAAATAATTAAGTAAAAAACTATATATGTTCAATTAAAGATTTAACGTAGATCCGTGATGACCAAGGGGTCAGACCCTCGCCCGCACACTGCGCAATTGCCAGTTCGATTTACAAAATTCTTTAATTCGACTTATATAACATATAAATAATCAAATAAACAAACAATCAATCAATAATCCAGGCAATTTCGAAACTAACGGTTTTAACAAGCTGTTGTCTGTCAAAAAGTCTGGACACCCCCAAAAAGGAGGAGCATGATTATGATAAGAGGATTTTACGCTTCAAAACTCGGTATGATCGCTCAACAAAATAGTCTGAATACCATTGCCAACAATGTCTCAAATATTAACACAGTTGGATTTAAACCACAGGTTACCGCATTTTCATCATTATTATACGAAAATATTGATGGTGGTGGCGGCGTTGAAATCAGCACTGGTCACGGCGCTAAAGTTCAAAAAATCGGCATTGATTTTACCCAGGGATTTCTCCAGACGACTGGACGAACCCTCGATTGTGCCATTGAAGGACCGGGATTTTTTGCCGTTTTAAACAGAGAAACCAATACCACCACCTACACCAGAGATGGGGTCTTTCAGATCAGCGTCGAAGGTGACCAAAACTTTCTGGTTGATGTCAGAGGTAACTATGTTCTCGGTCAAGACAATAACCCGATCAATATTACGGATGGCTTTAACGCCGACAATCTCGGGGTTTTTGCCTTTGCCAATCCCTATGGGCTAACCCTGCTGGGCAGCAACCAATTTGCCGTCTCGGATTTATCGGGAGCGCCAGAGGCGGATCAGGTGAGCATCATAAGAACCGGCTATTTAGAATCATCAGCCACCGATTCAGCCACCGAAATGGTTAAAATGCTCGAAGCAAACCGAGCTTTTTCGTTTAATTCTAGAATTGTGCAATCTACTGATGAAATGGAAAAGACCGTTAACCAGATGAGATAGATCTTGTTAGGGAGAGCATCTGATTAGAAAAATGTGTATGTAGAAGGGGATGGACTATGAGTGAGGAGAATGCCAAAACAGACAAGCTAGCCTTGATTGAAGTCAGTGTCAATGATGATAATCAGCAGGGCTTTATCAAGCTGGAAAAACAGGAAGAAGGCAATACCGTTTTTACCAAAGAAGAGCTGCTTGACGCCTTAACAAAAAATCAAATTAAACATGGATTAATCGACAGTGCCATTGAAAAACTGGCCAAACGGCCAATTTTTAATATTCGCATCAAAGTCGCCGAAGCCACTGCCCCGATTGATGGGAAAGATGGGGTCGTCACGCTATTGGTCAAAAAAGACGCCGATTATAAACCGGAGTACAGCGAAGATGAAACTGTCGACTATAAGAATCTTGAATATTTTCAGATGGCCAAAAAAGGCCAAATTCTTTGTGAGATCACCAAAGAAACCGCCGGAATTGAAGGCAAGGATATTTACGGACAGCCGATCCCTGCCTACAAGGGCAGAAAACCGCAGGTGCCAGCCGGAAAAAACACCAGCTTAAATGAAGATGAAAGCAAGCTGATAGCCGACTGTGATGGGATTATAAAATTTGTTAATACCATCAATATCGATGAGATGATGCACGTCCGTTCTAATATTGATTTTTCCACCGGAAACATTAATTTCCCCGGCGATGTCACCATCGACGGCGATGTCAGTAGCGGCTTTTCCGTAAATGCCGGCGGCAACCTGATTATCAAGGGCGTAGTTGAGGATGCCAAAATCGAGTCAGGCGGCAACCTGGTCATCGCCAAAGGGATTTATGGCGGTAGTGCTGGCGATGTGATTGTTGGAAAAGATCTGCGTTGCAATTATATTGAAAATGCTATTTTACACGTTGAAGGTGATATCACCGTGGATTACATCATCGATGGGAAAATAACCTGTCATGGCAATATTAACCTGTCTGGCTCCAAGGAATTGGTGATCGGCGGGGAAATCAAACTGCGCGGCGAGCTTGTCGCCAGAGACATTGGAAATGATCGGGAGTACCCCACCATTATCCGGATCCTGGGCGAAAAAGCTCTTGATCAGGCTGAACTCGACAGATTGGCAGAAAAAAAAGCAGCAGCCCAACAACAGCTTGAAGAAAATAAAGCAAAAGAAGACCAGATCAATGGCTTACTGTTAGATCAGGAAAAGAAAGACATCTTAAACCGTAATCACAAAAGTGCCGGCATGGAACAGATCGCATCCTTGAAAAAACAGATTGACAGACAATTTATGGTGATTAAAAAAGATTTGGAAGAAATAGATAACGCCATCGCCTATGTCAACAATAAGGGGACCATGAATTATTTCGGTTCGGTTTCGGTCAAACGAAAACTCTACCAGGGAACCCGGATCTATTTTGGCGATATGCCCTTCTCATTTGAATTTGACAGTTTGGAGCATTGCAAAATTTATTGGGATCAGGACGATATTGTCAACGGGATGATGTAGCGAAAAAATAGATTAATTAGAAAGAGGTAAGAATTTGTTCGAGAATTACGATGAACTAAACGAAATCCAAATTGATATGCTCCGCGAGATTGGCAATATCGGAGCTGGGAATGCGGCTACTGCCTTAGCCACCATCTTAGATGAAAAAGTCGATATGAGTGTACCGAGTGTGCGGATCACTGGCTTTGACGAAGCGGTAGAAAGTTTAGGTGGAGCCGAATCCTTAACGGTGGCAGTCCTGGTCAACTTCAGTGGTGACGCTCATGGCATGATCATGTTTTTACTCAATGTTGAAGATGCCAAAAGTATTATGGATATCTTAGTCGGTGAAGACGATGGCGAAGAAGAGCTGAGTGAGATGAAGATTTCGGGAATCAAAGAAATCGGGAATATCTTAGCGTCATCTTATGTTAATGCCATTTCAGCACTAACTGGACTGACCATTGAAGTTTCAGTTCCCTATGTCGCCATCGACATGGTCGGAGCATTGATGAGTGTGCCAATTATTGAGTTTGGTGCGATCGGTGACAAATTGATGTTTATTGAAGAAAATTTCGAAGGCGAAACCAACGACTTAAAAAGTAATATGATCATGTTTGCGGAGATCAATACCTTAAAAATAATTATGCAAAAACTAGGGCTGGAAATATGAGTCAATCGATTGTAATTGGAATATCAGATTATAAATTAGCAAAGGGTCCTGAGGTACTGGTCACCTATGCCTTGGGTTCCTGTGTGGGAGTATGCTTATACGACAAGGTTTCAAAAGTTGGAGGATTGTCGCATATTATGCTGCCGGACAGCACAAATTTTTCAAATAGAGAGATCAATCGTAAAAAGTTTGCGGATACCGCCATCATCGATCTGGTTGATGAAATGAAAAGAGCCGGCTGTGGCAATAACCGGATCGTCGCAAAAATTGCTGGCGGTGCCCAGATGTTTGAGGTTCAGCCAGGCAGTAAGCTCGGCGCCATCGGCGAGCGCAATATTATCTGTGTCAAGCAGGTCTTAAATCAGCTGCGGATTCCCATTCTGGCCGAAGATACCGGGCTTAATTTTGGGCGTACTCAGTATTTTGATCTGGCCACCGGCATCATGAAGATTCAGTCACTTAATCGCAGAATTGAAGAATTCTAAAACTGGATCAACGGCAAAACGTATTGTTTCGTAGGGGCGATCCGTGATCGCCCGCACCCGACTCAAATGTCATCTAAATGTGATGCTTTAAGTAAGTGAACCAGTTCAATTGGCGAGATGCTTTAATTCAATTCATCAACATGGTTGTAAATAATCAGTCATTTGCTGAGCACGCCGTGCCCGGTGTTTTTTTTCTTGAATGTAAATTCACAGTATCATTCACAATAAGTTTAAACAGCCTTAATCAGGGTAAAAAAAGAACAACAAAATTATCCGATAATTTTAACCAAGAGACGGATAAATTTGGGTGTACCTTTTTAAACGTTTCAAGTATAATGGTAATAACGAAAACATTAAAAATATTTACAGAGGAGATTTAAAATGGCAGAGAATGTTGTAGATAATTACAATCTGGAAGAAGATACCCAGCACGGTAGATTTCTAACCTTTTCATTAGAGGAAGAAGTATTTGGTATTGAAATAAAATATGTGACTGAAATCATTGGGATGCAATCCATTACCAAGGTTCCCGAAGTGCCGACCTATATCAAGGGGATCATCAATTTGCGTGGAAAGATTATTCCGGTTCTAGATGTCAGACTGCAGTTTGGTAAAGAACCAGTCGATTATAACGACCGTACCTGTATTGTCGTCATCGACATTGAAGCCGTCTCAGTCGGCCTGATTGTCGATAACGTCGAAGAAGTGCTGACCATCGACGACGAGGAAATCGCACCACCGCCATCAAACAAAACCGGCTTTGAAAATCGCTTTATGAAAGGGATTGGCAAAGCAGGCGGCAAGGTTCAATTACTCCTGGATTGCGAACGCCTGTTAAAGAATGAAGAAATAGAAGTGATTGAAGAATTGCTTGAAGAAAAATAGTTGGAGGGGCCGTGATGAGACTTAAGCAAAGAATTAAGGTGCTGATCGTAGACGATTCCTTGGTTTTTCGTGAGTCTCTATCAAGGGAAATAGCGAAAGACCCCGACATTGAAGTCGTCGGGACAGCCACCGATCCCTATATGGCCAGAGATTTGATTATCAAATTAAAGCCGGATGTATTAACCCTAGACGTCGAAATGCCCAAGATGAATGGCATTGAATTTTTAAAAAAATTGATGCCCCAATACCCCTTGCCGGTTATTGTGGTTAGTTCGGTTTCTAAAAATGTTCTCGATGCCCTCGATGCCGGTGCGGTCGAGTTTGTTACCAAACCCAACGTCACCAGACCCGGCGGGATGGCCTCCTTTGTTAATGAACTGATTATCAAAATTAAAATTTCATCGACGGCCAAGGTGGGTAACCGTAAAAGCGATTTCGTCCCCAGCCAGCCGGTTGCCAATCAGGGGATTGATACCACCAGTAAGATCATTGCCATCGGTGCCTCGACCGGCGGAACCGATGCCATCCATACCGTCATCTCCGGCTTGCCCCGGGATATGCCGCCGATCATCGTGGTCCAGCATATGCCGCCGGTCTTTACCAAACTCTATGCCGAACGACTCAATAACACCTGCGAATTGGAAGTCAAGGAAGCCGAAGACGGCGATGCCCTAAGACCCGGCCGGGTCTTAATCGCCCCGGGAAATTTTCAGATGCGGCTGGCCAAACGCGGCCCTGGTTACATTGTCAAATGTACCCTCGAAGAAAAGGTCAGCGGCCATTGCCCCTCAGTTGATGTGCTTTTCGACTCCGTCGCCGATGTCGCCGGCAAACAGTCACTCGGCGTGATCCTCACCGGCATGGGCCGTGACGGCGCCACCGGCCTGCTTAAAATGAAAAAAACCGGTGCCTACACGATCGGCCAGGATGAAAAATCCTCCGTTGTCTACGGCATGCCCATGGTCGCCTACAATATCGGCGCCGTCGACAAACAACTCCCCCTCGACCGCATCGCCCCCGAAATCATCCGGTTCTTATCAAAATAGTGGAGCAAAGGGGGACGGTTTTTCTTGTGTCACCCTCTTATTCTCTTCTAAACCGACACAAAAGAACCGTCCCCCTGTGCGATCCCCCTTCTTGTGTCATCCCCTTATTCTTTTCTAAACCGACACAAAAGAACCGTCCCCCTGTGCGATCCCTGTCCCCCTGTGCGATCCGAGATCGCCCGCCATGCCCCATCCCCAATAATCCAGACACCATCATTCGCAAATGCTGTCTGGATTATTATTTTCTCCACCCCATTATCCCAATTATTTTCTTTCTTTTGCTAAAGTTTTCTTATATAATGACGATATGTATATCAAGAGATAAAACTATCTTAATCATTCTTAAAAAATTATCATAAACATAGAAATTACGTATTATAAAAAAGGAGGTTTAGTCATGAAAATTTCATTAGGCAATAATCCCGTCGTCCAATCCAAGATCGGGCAGGACACTGCAACAGAATCAAGCCGTCGTGTTGATGCCGAAAAAAAGGGCATCAGTAAAAGCAAACAAGACAGCAGTACCATCTCAAATAGCCGCAGTGCAACCTTTGAAGACAGTCGCGTTGCTACCGCCAAATCAGCTATTCTTTACGACGTCACCGTTAAAGATTCAAGTCGTTTAAGTGAATTAAAAGAAGCCGTTAAAAACGGAACCTACCACGTGCCAACCGAGGCTCTGGTTGATGCGCTCTTAAAATAGTTATAAAAATAAAAACCAAAGAATCTCGAGGAGGTTTAATATGCTTGAAACAAATGAATATAAAGAAACGTTAGATAGTTTTTACAACTATCTTTTCGGGGTTATTAAGCTTCATCGAGATACCATCCCAAAACTCAAAGATGAGCTGATGCTAATTCAGAGCAATAGTGTCGATGAACTAAATGATAACCTCAATCACCAGCAGATCTTTCTCTATCAGATCAAGAATTTTGATCAGGATGTTGCTGCCTATATGGAAAAACTGAATGTCAGCGGAGCAAATCTCTCTGAGGTTGTTAAACAGTTTCCCGAAAATGAGCAAGCCCGATTTGAAAAACTGTTGGCCGAATTCAAGGAAACAGCCAAAGAAATTAAATTCTATAAAGATAAATGTCAGACTCTTCTCCAAACTAAACTGCACATGGTCAATAAAAATATTGCTCAATTTAAAGCAAAACAGGATAAAATGACATATGGCGAAGATGGAAAAAATGACAGCACTGTTAAGATTCCCTCAGCCTTTGAAAAGAGCATTTAGTAGATTTAGTTTAATGTAGGGGCGTTTATTAATCGCCAGGGGGTTAGACCTTCACCCACAAATAGTGACTAGAGTAAAAGGAGAAAACAATGGCTTCAACATTTTTAGCATATAACGTCGCCAGCCGCGCCATGGAAGCCAGCCAGGCGAGTATCAATATTGTCGGTAATAATATTTCCAACGTCAACACCGAAGGCTACACCAGACAACGGGTGGATATTGTCTCAGTGACTACCAGTGGTACGGTACAAAAGTATGCCACACCAGTAATATCAACCGGCATCGGGGCTAAAGCCGTCAGAACTACCCAGCTCAGAGATCCCTTTATCGACGCCCGATACCGTACCCAGAATGCCGAAACCAACCGCTACGCGACCATGGTAAAAGGTTTAAGAAATCTGGAAGACGTTTTTGATGAAGCTTCAACCGAAGCCTTACAAGGTGAACTGTCCAGCTTTATTAACGACCTCCAGAGTTTGTCCCAGACACCAACCAGTTCGGACATCGCCCAGGTGGCCCGCTCGGCAGCGGAAAAAGTAACCCAGACCATTAATATGTATGCCATCCAGCTTGAAGAAGTCCGAACTGAACAAACAGAAAATCTGGAAGTGGTTGTCAATAGCGAATTCAATACCTATGTCAAGAACATTGCCAGTTTAAATAAACAAATCCAGAATGAAGAAATATATGGTAACACCCCTAACGAACTTTATGACCAGCGAAATCTGCTGATCGATAAATTATCGGGTGTCGCCAACATTGAAGTGAGTATGGCCCCAGCCGATGTCATCACCGAAAACCTGTCCATTCCTCATTATAGCATCAAAATTAAAAATCAATCCGGCGGTGAAGATATCATGCTGGTTGATAATGGCAGATATTCCGAAATGAGTTTAGATGCGTCAGATCCCTTAGATGTTCAGCTTAAAATTGTGGACACCACCGGTGTCGAAAGAAGCGACGTTAACAGCAATGTGTTGGATGGCTCCCTGCGGGGTTATATTAATTTGATCAACGGCAAAGGCAGCTTTGCCGATACGACAGTGGGAGAAAGTGATTCCAGGGGAATTTACTACTACGCCCGAAAAATGGATATTTTTGCCAATCAGTTTGCTAAAGAACTGAATGCCATCAATAGTAATATTACCGGTGCAACAACCGAATTACCATTGTTCACCGATGCCTCAGGTACTTCAACAACCAACATCACTGCGAAAAATTTGCAGGTTTCCACAGCCTGGTTGAAAAACCCATCCTATATTAATACAACCAAAAATCCGGTCATCGATCCACCGCCGACAGCGGATTATACGGCGACTCCAGCCAGTTCTGATAATATTCTGCGAATGATTGAAAAAATGAGTGATAAGATTGATTTTAAAGACAGCTTAGGCAATACCATTCTAACCGGAACCTTTAACGAGTATATGACCAGTGCAGTCAGCGAGGTCGCCACCGATGTCGAATTGCATTCTAATTTCTTCAAGACTGCCACTAACGTATTTCAGACCATCTCCGACGCCAGAGATTCGGTCGCTGGCGTTTCTCTAAATGAAGAAGGCGTTAACCTGTCAGCCTATCAAAAAGTATACAACGCCGCCATGCGGTATTTTAACGTATTAGACGAGAATTTAGATAACATCATCAATAGAATGGGAGTTTAGGTTTGTGTTTGCAGTTTAAAACACAATTAGGAAGGAATGTATAAAAAATGAGAATTACATATCGAATGATGACATCAAAATATTCAACCAATTTAAATAGTATTTCATCAGATCTGGATAAACTCAATACCCAGGTAGCAACCGGTCGAAAATATGCCCGGACATCGGAAGATGTATCATCTGCGGTTAAGGGATACCAGATTAGGCGAAATCTTTCTAAATTAGAAGGTTATCAGGATAATATCCGGCATGCCGATGATTTTTTGACGAATTCGGAAAGTGCTCTAGGTCAAATTGAATCGTCGCTAGCTGAAGCAACTGATAAGATTTTACAGGGGATGAATGGAACCCAAAGTGAAGGCGATCGAAAAATTATCGCTTCCGAATTGCGTACGATTCAAAGCCAGTTGTTGGAAACATTGAATACCAGTACCACTGGCATGTATCTTTTTGGGGGCAGCAATAATGAAAAACCATTTGCAGTGGTGGGAGGGAAACTCCAATTTAACGGCAGAAATCTAGATGATTTGAATGAAGACACCGCAGTAGCGAATGAACTGGTGGCCTCATTAAAACAGGATTCGCTGTATGTCGATATCGGCTTAGGTGTTTCTTTTGACCAGACAACTGGTGAAGTTGATCGAAATACAGTTTTCAATTATTCGACAGCTGGTATTAATTTTGTTGGAAATGGAACGAACTCAACAGTGATTTCAGGAGAAACGGTTTCAAATAATCTTTATGATTTACTAGGCCGAATTGCGACTGAATTTGAAAAGACAGATGGGGACTATTCTTTCGATAAAGTGGATAAACTTCATGGATTATTTAGTGAAAATAGTCTCAAAACCTATCAGACCACCACTGAAATCGGAGCAAAAACCCAGTATCTAGAGTTTATGACCAGCCGCTATGAAACTCAGAATTTCAATTTACAAGAACGCCAAACCACCGTTGAAGGGGTCGATGCCGCTTATACCTACATTGCGTTTCAAAGCCAGAAGGTGGCCTATCAGGCGGCCCTACAAATGGGACAGAGTGTCGTGCAGCAATCGGTGTTTGATTATATGTCTTAAAATTAACAAGAGAAAATCACGTTAATATTACTTAGAAAGGAGCGGAAAAGGAAATGGAACAACTCATTACGATTGAAACGGTCCCCATAAAAATTGAATATGTCAAGAAGGAACCCCTTGATTTATCATCGGTTCATAACCAGAACCCTAGGAAAGACATTGCCGAAAGTGGGCATCGGGAACAAAGCAAGCCAATTCGAATTGCTCTGAACGATACCTTTGAACCCAGTACCGATTATCAGTGGGACAACTCCACCTATACGGCCACCGCTAAAGTTGGTAACGACGGCAAGCTGGAGCTTGAAGTGTCCATGGAAGATGGTCGGGCGCAGCCCATTCATTTCAAACATTTGTCTCGTGGGATTGACGAAATGGCCAGTTTGGTGACATCACCGGTAAATCAGGCCATGGCAGTTTCCGCCAGTATGATGATTCCTGTCGATACCGGCAGTCTACGTGGCAGTTCCCAGACAGCAAATGATGCCAACTACCAATTGATTATGCCAGACATCGAATTAAAAATTACCCAACGCCCCCAGGTTATCATCAAATACGTCGGCGGACCCATTTATGTTCCCCGCAGTGCCGATCCCAACTATGAAC
>JAHIQT010000191.1 GCA_018903255.1 Bacillota bacterium
AGGCTTAAAATGCTGTCTCATTTGAATAACGTATTTTATCCTCTACCGAGTTAATGTTTTAAAGAGTGCATCTCTCTGTTTCTATTTTAGCCATCATGCACCCTCGCGGATGTTTTGGCTGTTTTACAGGTTTTATGGTACTATTCTCTTTTCTATGACCGCCGCCTCGCAATCGTTTCCGACTGAAGAAGCTTTTCTATTATATCGTCGTTTCTCTTGATTGTCAAGCTGTTTTTTGAAATTCTTTTATGTTGTGTTCAGAATTTCTTCTGTTTGTTTTGCTGCCCCGTTCGAGACAACTTCATTAGTATACGCTCTTTCTTTCTATCTGTCAACGCTTTTTTGAAAGTTTTTTCACTTTTCTTTGATATTAGGCAAAAGATTCTTTCATCCGCTAATTATCTGGTTTTAAGAGTAGATATTGAACTGTTTTACCGACACGTTTTATCTATTTACCCTCATAATTATTATTTAAACACATAAACTAAATGTTTTATTATTTCGTTATTTTATTTTTTGATTCCAATCTTTTTCTGGTAAATTAAAGGAGCTCAAAATTCTAAGCTTCTGAGCTCCCTATTTATTAAGCTATCTAGTCGATGGGTTTCATTGTCGGGAAAAGAATAACGTCTCTGATACTGTGCTGATTGGTGAATAACATAACCAAGCGATCAATTCCGATTCCTAAACCGCCGGTTGGTGGCAGACCCACTTCCAGGGCATTGATAAAGTCAGCATCGTAAGGATGTGCTTCATCATCACCGTCTGTTTTCTTTTGCACCTGAGACATAAACCTTTCTTTCTGATCAATCGGATCATTGAGTTCAGAAAAGGCATTGGCACACTCAGCACCGTTTATATATAATTCAAATCGTTCAGTATATCGGGGATCTTTGGGGTCTTTCTTGGCTAATGGTGAAATTTCCACTGGATGCATGGTCACAAAGGTTGGCTGGATCAGTTTATCTTCAACGAATTCGTCAAAGACTTCAGCCATAATTTCACCGACACTATTTTTGCCATCGACGTCGACGTGCAATTCCTTGGCAGCTGCCCGCGCCACTTCCACATCGGTCATGACATCAAAATCAACATTAGTATGTTCTTTGACTAAATCAACCATTCGTGCCCGTTTAAATGGAGCAGCCAGACTGATTACCTTATCACCATAAATAACAGTTTCTGATTTGTTTACTTCTTCGGCCAGGAAACTGTAGAGTTCTTCGATCATTTTCATTAAATCATCATAATTGGCATAGGCTTCATAGGACTCCAGCAATGTGAATTCCGGATTATGGGTGGCATCCATCCCTTCATTTCTAAACACCCGACTCATTTCATAAACCTTGTCAAATCCACCAACAATTAAACGCTTAAGTGGCAGTTCCAGGGCGATTCGACAATACAAGGTGATATCAAGAGCATTGTGATGGGTCATAAAAGGTCTGGCGTTGGCACCACCAGCCAAATTAGACAGAACTGGTGTTTCAACCTCAATAAAATCTCGGCCGTCATAAAATTCCCGTATTTTTCGCATGATCAGTGATCGTTTCTGAAAAACATCCTTTACTTCCGGGTTGACAATCAAATCAACATAGCGCTGCCGGTAACGTAGCTCCATATCTTTTAGACCATGGTATTTTTCCGGTAAAATTTGCAAGGATTTGCTCAGCAAGGTCAGTTCTGATACACGTACCGAGATCTGCCCCATCTTTGTTTTAAAGATTTCCCCTTTAACCCCAACGATATCTCCGATATCATAGGTTTTAATTTCGTCATAGATATCTGCCAGGGCATCTTTTTTCAGGAATAACTGGATTCTCCCGGTCGAGTCCTGAAGATCATAAAAGGACACTTTTCCCTGTCCCCGCTTAGACATGATCCGGCCTGCCATCGTCACTTCTTTTTCCTCATAGTCATCATAGGCCGCCTCAACTTTTCTGGCATGCGCACTGACGTTAAAACTGGTTTGTTCAAAGGGATTTTTCCCGGCTTCTTGTAATTTTTTTAATTTATCTCTTCTAATTTCTAAAAGTTCACTAAGATTTTCTGTTGTCAATGTCTGTTCCCCTATCTACGTATTTCTAAAATTTGATATGCTGCTTCGCCGTCAGGAATTTGAACCTTGACAGTATCGCCTACCTTTGCTCCCAGTAGTGCTGATCCAATTGGGGACTCATTCGAAATACGGTTATTTTTAGGATCAGATTCTGCCGATCCGACAATCTTATATTCGGCCTCGAAGTCCAATAATGGGTTTTTAATTTTGACGATGCTACCAACGCCAACATCCTCAGTATGAATATCTTTATCAACAATCACAACCGCTATTTTAAGCTTGTGTTCCAGCTCCGAGATTCGGCCTTCAACAAAACCCTGTTCATTTTTAGCTTCATCATACTCGGCATTCTCACTTAAATCGCCGAATTCTCGGGCCGTTTTAATGCGATCCGCGACCTCATGGCGCTTGACTGTTTTTAAATACTCCAGTTCCTTTTTTATGTTATTAAAACCTTCTTCGGTTATCACTAATTCTTTTCCATTTGCGTTCATTTTTTCCTCCATCTGACACGATTGTCATTCTTAATCACAGGTGTCATTCATTTATTTATTTTTAATTTATTATATTGTCATTATTTAATTGGTTTACTTGCCAATAACGGTTTTTCCCCACATGTGATGCACCAGTTTTTCCGGAACCATAACTGATCCATCAGCTTGCTGGTAGTTTTCTAAAATTGCGGCAAAGGTTCTGCCCACCGCCAGCCCTGAACCATTGAGGGTATGTAAGAACCGGGTTTTCATAGTTTCTCCGTCTCTAAAGCGGATGTTTGCCCGTCTGGCCTGGTAATCTTCAAAATTTGAACAGGAACTGATTTCGACATAGCGGTTGTAACTTGGCATCCATACTTCAATATCGTAGGTTTTAGCGGAACTAAAGCCTAGATCGCCAGTACATAATTCAACCACCCGGTAGGGAATCCCCAGTAATTGTAAGATCCGCTCGGCATTATTTGTTAATGATTCGAGCTCTTCATAAGACCGATCCGGATGGACAAATTTAACCATCTCGACCTTATCAAACTGATGATTGCGAATTAATCCCCGCGTATCACGACCGGCTGACCCGGCTTCCTGTCTAAAACAGGGGGTATAGGCAGTAAAGTACTTGGGTAATTCTTCTTCTCCTAGTATCTCATCGCGATAGATATTGGTTACTGGTACTTCTGCGGTTGGTATCAGAAAAAAGTCCTTGCTGGGTAAATGGAAGGCGTCTTCTTCAAATTTTGGCAACTGTCCAGTACCGGTCATACTTTCCCGATTGACCATAAATGGTGGGGAGATTTCGGTATAATGATGTTCTTCGCAGTGGGTGTACAGCATAAAGTTAATCAAAGCCCGCTGTAAACGCGCCCCCTCGCCTTTAAACA
>JAHIQT010000192.1 GCA_018903255.1 Bacillota bacterium
AATTGTTGAAAGGGTTATGAAAAAATGAATCAGATGGTTAAGCAAAAAATCGCAGTGGCGAAGGAATGCATCATAAAGCTGTTTAGTCACTTGAAAAGGCAAACTGCCAATATCAAAAAAAATGGCGATGGTTACCGCGATCTCAACTACATAAAAAATCACTTATTCGATGATATCACCTTTTACTTTATTTTATTGGGCCCGGTGCTTTTCTTTTATGGTGCCTACTTATTTTATGAAGAAGGTAAATATGTGGTATCAGCGATCGAATTATCGCTGTATTTTGTATCGGTTTTTGTGCTCGTTAGTGGCAAAATCAATCTGCGAATTAAAAAACTATTTTTTCTGCTGACTGGTTATTTTGCCAGCATACTAGTGCTTATCGTGGCCGGGCCGATGGGGGCGGGAATGGTTTGTGTGACGGCGGTGCTGGTATTATCGGGCTCGTTGTTAGACAAAAACTGGGTTTTGAGATTTATCGCTTTTAATCTGGTGGCCTTTTTGATTATCACGGTCTTGTTGACCCGAGGTTTTTTTTACGAGTTTGCGATTGCCAATTATGGTTCGAGATGGCTGATCGTCGCAATTAGCAGTCAGCTACTTGGGATTGGCTTATTGTTTATCAATCAAAAAATATATACCGGGCTAGATAATCAGTCGAAAATTATTGCCAGCGCGAAAGAAAACCTGGAGGTAAGTGAACAGAAATACCGCTACCTCAGCTATCATGATCATCTGACCGGAGTCTACAATCGCTTATTCTGGGAGGAAGAGCAAAAGCGGATTGACAGTGGCGAGCAGCTGCCGATCTCGATCATTATTGGCGATATCAACGGGGTCAAACTGATGAATGATGCGTTTGGTCATGAAGCAGGGGATCGGATTATCATGGAAACGGCACGGATTATGAAAAGAAGCTGTCGTGACGGGGAGTTGATTGCCAGAACCGGTGGGGACGAATTCAGTATTCTGATGCCGAAAACATCCCGGGAAGCGGCATTAAAACGGATGGAACAAATTAAGGAGTCCTTTATATTGCATAATCGTCGGATTTTGAATGAGGCCTTTCATATCAATGTAGCCTTAGGATCGGGCACTAAAGAAAAACCCTATGGTGATTTAAAGCAAACTATTAAAAAAGCTGAATTGTATATGAATCAGCGCAAACTTCTGGAACAGCGCAGCTCTCACAGCGCGATCATCTCATCGATTAAGGCGACGATGTATGAGAAAAGCCATGAAACAGAGGAGCATTCCGAACGCTTGGCAGCCCTATCCCGAATGGTCGGGGAAGCCCTTGATCTTTCCCAAATTGAATTGGATAATTTGGAGATTCTGGCCACCCTTCATGATATTGGCAAGGTGGGAATTGATGATCGGATTCTCGGAAAACCGGGAAAATTGACCGACGAAGAATGGAGTGAAATGAAAAAGCATCCGGAAATCGGCTATCGTATCGCTACGGCTTCGCCTGAGCTGGTCTCCATTTCTGAGTATATTCTCAGCCATCATGAGCATTGGGACGGCAGCGGTTACCCGAAAGGGTTGGCAGGGGAGGAGATTCCACTGCTATCACGGATCATTGGCATAACCGATGCTTATGATGCCATGACAGAGAATCGCGTTTATAAAAAGGCGACGGATCGTGAAAGTGCGCTAGCTGAAATCAAGAAGAATGCCGGAACTCAGTTTGATCCTGAAATTGCTGAATTGTTTGTAAGAATGATGAATAAAATAGAGGCAGAAAAATCAATTTAGAGGAAAATTAATGATTAAATCAGGTGCACTAATGCGGCTGCTTCCGTTATCCCAGGAAGCAGCCGCATCTTTACTGCTAAAAAATTTATATAATCGAACAGCATCACTGTGAATTTACAAAGTCAGAGCAATCGATAAAAAGGGATCACTGATCCAGAAATAAGTTGACAATTAAATTGAATTTATCGGGGTTTTGAAACATTAAACCATGCCCTGCATCGGGAATTAGAATGAGCTTGGAGTTGGGCAGTTTACTGGCTAAGTAGGCGGAATTTTCGGCGGGCAGAATCAGATCGTCCTTGCCGTCAATAACAAGGGTTTCGTGCTTTAGAAAGGGGATTCGGTTACAGGAGCCTTCCCATTTATTAATTGCTTCGGCCTGCTTGAGAATCACATCAGGATTCATTTTTCCCAGCGGCCGTTGAAAGACTTCCCGAATACGATCCTGGTTGCTTTTTATCCAGTCCGCAGGAAAAATCAGGCGCAACCATTCAAAACCCTTATCAGAAGGAATGCCCAGGGTGTTTTCAAGCTTGGAAAGTACCTTTGGCTCAGGTGGAAATATTTCCGGATGACAAAGCGAAGCGTAGAGAATTAGCTTGTTGACAACTTCGGGATGTCTTAAAGCTAATTCCTGGGCGATTGACGCGCCCATCGACCAGCCCAAGACATGAGCCTTTTCAATGTTTAAAGCAACCAGTAATTCATAGGTATCTTCAGAGAATTGCTCAATCGTAAAGTCTTTATGGCCGGAACTCGTTTCTCCGATGCCGCGGTTATCAAATATTATGACCCTGTATTTTTTGGCCAGCGACATCAGCAGTCGTTCCTCCCATAGGTTCATGGTACCGCCGTAGCCCATAATCAAAAGCAGCGGATAGCCGGTTCCGCAAATCCGGTAGCTCATATAAATGTCTTCAACTCTCACCATAACACCACCTCTTTTCACAAACTGCTGATTCTTATTTATATACCCACAAAGAAGGAAATTATTAACATATTGATGCAAAAAATTGTTCATCAAAAGCGATTGTCTTTTGGGTCGCTGTGACTGTATAAATACATGGAAATCAGGCTGTCCATTTGATATAATCATTTAAAAGACTGCGGTTTGTTTAATGATCGATCGGGTAAGAAAAGACAATAAACAAATGAGATTAGGAGCGTAGGATGATTGATTATCATAAAAATGGTTTGTTTGATATCCGGTCTGATCAAATGGCTGCCGAGGCCATTCATGAAAGTATTGTTTCTGGTGTAAAGTTAAAAGGAGCGCCGCTGATTATTCTTTTTTGTGCCATTATAGTAGCGTCGGTTGGCTTGAACACAAATTCAACTGCAGTTATCATTGGGGCGATGTTAATATCGCCATTAATGAATCCGATTATTGCCATCGGTTATAGCCTGGCAACCTATGACGGTTTACTGCTGCGAAATGCGACGCTTAATTTTTTGATTCAAATTATTATTGCCTTAATTGGCGCGTCTATTTATTTTTCGCTAACCCCCATTCACGAACCGACCAGTGAACTGATTGCCAGGACAGGGCCATCCTTTTTTGATATGCTGATCGCATTTTTTGGTGGAACAGCAGGGGTGATCGGTATAACCAGAAAAGAAAAAACCAATGTTATCCCGGGCGTCGCGATCGCAACGGCCTTAATGCCGCCAATGTGTACCGTTGGATTTGGGATAGCAAACCTCAACACCGATTACATTTTTCCGGCGGCCTATTTATTTCTGATCAACGCCTTTTTTATCATGTTGGCAACCTTTGCTTTTTGCAAATTGCTGCAACTCAAACAGGCGGAGGTGGTTAAGGAACGATTTAACAAGATTCTCAAACGAGGGATCATTATCGGTATGATTTTGATCACCATCCCGGCAACGGTTTCAGCTGTTTATATATCTGTTGATTCGATTATGGATAGCTATCTAACCAGTAAGGTTGAGTCGTTTGTGAATGCAGAGGTTAATTCATCCACAACCACCGCTATGAGAGCAACCATTGATCCCGTACGAAAAAGTTTGCGATTGGATCTCATCGGCGATGTTTATAACCCGGAGCAGCTTGACGGAATGAATGCAGCTATGGCTGATTATGGATTGGGAGACTACACTCTGGAAGTGGTTCAGGATATTCGAACCAGTCTCTTTAACTATTTTGAAAATGTCAATCGTACCGGGATTCTGGAAGGAGAGATAGTGATTGTCTAGAAAATAACATCAAAACCCCAGAGTATAAGGAGGGAAAAAATGAGTGATTTGCGGTTTTGTCCCAAGTGCGGGACCAATATAAAGACGGGCGAAAGATTTTGTGGAAACTGTGGTTTCGATACCGAAACGGTAATCGATTTCGATAAAGCTAATTTATCGCATCAGCAGTCAAAATTAGTTGGCAGTCCAGACCATCCCCAATTTACAGGAGCGGGTCAAATTCAGGCGAAAACAGCTCCAAATCAGGGGCAGAAGTCATCTAAAATGCCGATAATTATTATCACTGTCGTATTGGCATCACTAGTCTTAATCGGCGGCATCGCTTTCTGGTGGTTTAGTCAGGGACAGCATTTATTTGTCAAACCAGGATCTGTGGGAGGAAGCCAGACGAGTGGCGTGGTATTAGAGCTGCCGAGCTATTCGTTAAATGAAGGTTCTTATAGCGCCGAGCAGAAAGTGGCAATTACGATCCCTTCAGGCGAAGCAGTTCAGGTTTATTATACCATCGACGGCTCTGATCCGAGTCCGGCATCGGCCAAATATGAGAATCCGATTGTATTGCAGGCTAATACTACCCTGAAGAGCATTGCGATTGATAAAAACGGCAATCAGAGCGCCATCAAAACGGCCGCCTATACAATTTCAATTCCCCAGCCGGCAACCACCCAACCGCAAACAACCACAACCACCCCAGCTGCTTCAACTAATGCTGATGAACGGGCTCAATTTGAGCGTAATATTGAAGGAACCTGGAAGGTTCGCGAATCCAGCGGCTTTGTTTTATATTATACCTTTATTGGCGGAAGGGTTAATGTAACCGATGGCGGTAGTGATTATTTTGATGGAGTCTACAGCTTTAATATCGCCCCGGGGAATAATGGCACCATCGGGACTGTTGATGCTGGCACCCACAGCTTTTCAATTGACTGTAATCCGTTGGGGGATAATGCCATTTTTATTAACGGGATGTATGCCACTTATTATTACTAGGCAGCGACCTCAAAACAATAAAATAGCCACACGATCGATTTTGATCGTGTGGCTGTTTTGGTTTTATTACTTAATAGCAAAGGTTTATTCAATTATTCATTAAATAATTGTGGCAGGCGCGGGCGGCTTCGCGGCCTTCGTTAATAGCCCAGACAACCAGGCTTTGGCCACGACGGATATCGCCGGCAGCAAAGATATTTGGCACACTAGTCTGGTAAACACCGTAATCGGCTTTAACATTGGAGCGGGAATCGCGTTCTAAACCTAATTGGTCAACCAGTAAATCATCCGGCCCCAGGAATCCCATCGCCAGTAAAACCAGATCAGCAGGCAGAACTCTCTGCGTTCCAGGGATTTCTTTCATGGTCATGCGTCCGGTCTCATCAGTTAGCCACTCAATTTCGACGGTGTGGACTGCGGTTACATTGCCTTGGGCATCGCCAACAATTTTTTTAGTGGTGGTGCAGTATTGGCGGGGGTCGCTACCATACAGGGCGACCGCTTCTTCCTGGCCGTAATCGAGTTTATAAGTTTTAGGCCATTCCGGCCAGGGATTATTCTCATCTCGGATGGCCGGTGGTTTAGGCATAATTTCTAGTTGCAGCACACTTTTACAGCCATGACGGATGGAAGTGGCAACACAGTCGGTGCCGGTATCACCACCGCCGATAATGACCACATGCTTGTCCTTGGCTGATGTAAAGTTACCATCGGTCAGGTTGGAGTCGAGTAAGCTTTTGGTATTTGCTGACAAAAAGTCGATCGCAAAATCGACGCCCTTAAGATTTCGGCCTTCGACCGGTAGATCCCGCGGCTTGGTGGCGCCGCCGCATAATACAACAGCATCGTAATCGGCTTTTAAATCAGCTACGGGGTAATCTTTGCCGACCTCGGTACTGGTGACAAAGTTAATCCCTTCGGCGCTCATCAGATCAACGCGGCGCTTTACCACCTCAATTTTATCGAGCTTCATATTGGGGATACCATAGGTCAGCAGTCCGCCAACCCGGTCAGCGCGCTCATAAACGGTGACCTGGTGACCGACCTTATTCAGCTCGGCGGCGCAGGCCAGTCCTGCTGGACCAGAACCGACCACGGCAATTTTCTTGTCAGTCCGATGCTTAGGTGGATTAGCGGTAATCCACCCTGCCTTGAAGGCATGATCGATAATGGTGCATTCATTGACCTTAATGGTAACCGGAGGTTCGTTCAGTCCGACAGTACAGGCGCCTTCGCATGGTGCCGGGCAAACCCGGCCAGTAAACTCAGGGAAGTTGTTGGTAAGCAGCAGTCGCGCCAAGGCTTCCTTCCATAATCCTTTATAGATCATATCATTCCATTCAGGAATTAAGTTATGAATCGGGCAACCCGAGGCACCGCCGGCAATCATCATCCCGGAGTGGCAGTAGGGAACACCGCAATCCATGCAGCGAGCTCCCTGAAGCTGCTGTTTTTCTTGGGGAAGTTCTAAATGAAACTCTGCCCAGTCTTTAATCCGTTCGAGCGGCTCCCGATCCTTTGGGACTTCCCGCTTATATTCTAAAAATCCTGTTGATTTTCCCATCTTAGTCTAACCTCCTCACTAATTTCCGCTTACCCGGGACAGATCCCGGTTATTTTCATCAAAAGCTGCCATTAAGGCCTCGTCGCCGGTAAGACCCAGGGCTTTAACCCGTTCCATGGCATCCAGCATCCGTTTATAATCGCGCGGTAAAACCTTGGTAAACTGTTTGACATAGGTATCAAAATCATCCAGAATTTTTTGAGCCAGAGAACTGTTGGTATAATCGCGGTGTTTCACTATTAAATCTTTTAACTCAGCACGTTCGGAGGCATCGGTAACTTTAACCAAATCAACCATCTCGGCATTACAGGAGTCACAGAAGTTTTCGTCAAGATCGAGGACATAGGCGATCCCGCCGGACATTCCGGCTGCGAAGTTTCGACCTGTTTTTCCAAGGATAACGACCTTGCCGCCAGTCATGTATTCACAGCCATGATCACCGACTGATTCAACCACAGCGGTAACCCCACTGTTGCGGACACAGAAACGCTCGCCAGCAGCACCGCGGATATAGGCTTGGCCCTCGGTGGCACCATAGAAGGCGACATTCCCAATGATGATGTTCTCTTCAGGCACAAAGGTCGCTTCTTTAGGCGGATAGATCACCATTTTTCCGCCCGACAGGCCTTTGCCGAAATAGTCATTGGCATCACCTTCAAGTTTAATGGTCATCCCTTTAGGAATAAAAGCACCCAGACTTTGGCCGGAAGAACCGGTCAGGTTAAGCGTGATAGTGTCCTCAGGCAAACCGGCTTCACCATAGCGTTTGGTCACTTCATTACCAATGATGGTACCAACCACCCGGTTGACATTTTTAATGGTGGTAGTGATTTCGACCTTTTCAGCCCTTTCCAGAGCCGGTTGACACAGGTCTAGCAACTCCGTTAAATCCTTAGATTTCTCGATATTATGATTTTGTTTGATTTGACAATATAAACCGCCGCCTTCGGGTACCTTAGGCTGGTATAAAATACTGGAGAAATCCAGGCCCTTTGTTTTCCAGTGATTGATTGCCTGATTCATTTCTAGTTTATCGGAGCGGCCAACCATTTCATCGATCGTTTTAAAACCAAGCTCAGCCATAATTTCGCGCAGTTCCTGGGCAATAAATTTCATAAAATTGACTATGTGACCGGGATCGCCGGTAAAGCGCTTGCGTAGTTCGGGGTTCTGTGTTGCCACCCCAACCGGGCAGGTATCCAGATGACAGACCCGCATCATCACGCAACCAAGAATAACCAGCGGGGCGGTAGCAAAGCCGTATTCTTCAGCACCTAAGAGGGTCGCCACCGCTAAATCTTTACCGGTTAACAGCTTCCCGTCAGTTTCAACTTTGACCCGGGTTCTTAAGTTATTAAGGACCAGGGTCTGGTGGGTTTCAGCCAGTCCCAGTTCCCAGGGCAGACCGGCATGACGGATGCTGGTTCGCGGTGAAGCCCCGGTTCCGCCGTCATAACCACTGATTAGAATCACATCAGCCTTGGCTTTAGCGACCCCAGCAGCGATGGTGCCAACGCCAACCTCAGAAACCAGTTTAACATTGATTTTAGCTTCTCGATTAGCATTTTTTAAGTCATGAATCAGTTCCGCCAAATCTTCAATCGAATAGATATCATGGTGGGGCGGCGGAGAAATCAGGCCGACTCCAGGGGTGGAGTAACGGGTTTTGGCAACCCAGGGATAAACCTTACGCCCTGGTAGCTGGCCGCCTTCGCCCGGTTTTGCACCCTGAGCCATTTTAATCTGAATTTCCTGGGCACTGGACAGGTAATGGCTGGTGACACCAAAACGTCCGGAGGCCACCTGTTTGATGGCACTAAGCCGGGAGTCGCCGTTGTGCAGCGGAATGTGTCGCTCCGGATCCTCGCCACCTTCGCCGGTATTACTCTTACCGCCGATCCGGTTCATGGCGATAGCCAGGCTTTCGTGGGCCTCGCTGCTCAGAGAACCGTAAGACATGGCGCCGCTTTTAAAGCGGGTGCAGATACTTTCCACCGATTCGACCTCATCAATGGCAATCGGCTGACGGTCTTTAAAGGCCATCAGGCCTCTTAGGGTACAGGTGCGCTGACTCTGTTCATCGATCATGGCCGTATATTCCTTATAGGTCTGATAGTCACCGATCCGACAGGCTTTTTGCAATTTATAAACGGCTTCGGGATTATAGGTATGATACTCGCCATCGGCTCGCCATTGGAAATTTCCGCCGGACTCCAATGCATCGGCATCGGCAAAAGGATTATGATAGGCTTCATCGTGACGCATCTGCGATTCCCGGGCAATTTCATTGATCCCGATCCCTTCAATTCGCGATGGAGTACGGGTAAAGTATTTGTCAATCACATCCGAGTTGATTCCGACCGCTTCAAAGATCTGAGCCCCGTGATAGCTTAAAATGGTTGAAATCCCCATTTTTGAAAGCACCTTGATAACACCCTTACTGACGGTTTTGATATAGGTTTTAACAGCCTTCTCATAGGCGACATCGGTTAACATCCCCCGACTAATCAGATCTTCGATGCTTTCAAAGGCCAGATAAGGGTTAATGGCGGTGGCGCCATAGCCGATCAGCACCGCAAAATGATGAACCTCACGGGGTTCGCCGGATTCAACAATCAAGCTGACCCGGGTGCGGGTTAGATTATTAATTAAATGGTGGTGGAGTCCGGAGATCGCCAGTGCCGATGGTATGGGCAGCATCTTGGCATTAACGCCACGATCAGAAAGGACAATAATGGTGTTGCCATCGGCAATCGCCTGGTCAGCAGCCACAAAAAGATCTTCGAGGGCTTGCTCCAGACCATCACCGCCGGTATGGCTTTCAAACAGGGTTGACAGGGTGATCGTTTTGATCAGCGGATCATCGATTTCACGGATTTTTTGCAGTTCTTCATTGCTAACAATCGGCATCTCCAGACTAACCTGGTGACAGCTTTCTGGCAAGGGATGAATCAGATTCCCTTCGCCGCCTAGATAGACTTCGGTACCGGTGATCAGTTCTTCGCGGAGGGCATCGATCGGGGGATTAGTTACCTGGGCAAACATTTGCTTGAAGTAATTAAACAGTAGCTGGGACTTATCCGATAAAACCGCTAATGGGATATCATTACCCATCGCGCCAATGGGGTCGACCCCGTCCTTGGCCATCGGAATGATCAGGGCTTTTAAGTCTTCGTAGGTATAACCAAATGATTTTTGACGTTGAACCAGGGTTTCTTTATCGGCGCTTATTTTTGTTTTTGGTAGCGGCAGCTGATCCAGGCTGATATTATGTTCGGCAATCCACTTGGCATAAGGCTCCTGGGAAGCAACGGAATGTTTTAAGTCTTCATCATTGATGATTTCACCTTTTTCGGTGTCGATCATCAGCATCCGACCGGGCTTTAAACGCTCCTTGCAGACAATGTTTTCAGGTGGAATATCTAAAACGCCGACCTCCGAAGATAGGATAACCAGGTCATCTTTGGTGACATAGTAACGGGACGGTCGCAAACCGTTGCGGTCAAGGACTGCCCCCAGTCGAACACCATCGGTAAAAGCGATCGCAGCCGGACCATCCCAGGGTTCGAGCATCCGCGAATGGTAATTATAAAAAGCTTTTTTTTCTGGGCTCATGGTGGTATGTTTAGACCAGGGTTCGGGAATCATCATCATCGCGCTATGGGCCAGCGAACGGCCGGTTAAACTTAAAAATTCAAAGGCGTTATCAAAGATCGACGAGTCACTGCCGTCGACATCAACCACCGGAAAGGTTTTTTGCAGTTCATTGCCAAAGAGCTCGCTTTGTAGCAGCGATTGACGGGCATACATCCAGTTGACATTACCGCGGAGGGTATTGATTTCACCGTTGTGAATCACATAACGGTTGGGATGGGCTCTTTCCCAGCTGGGGAAGGTATTGGTGCTGAAACGGGAATGAACCATGGCGATGGCAGTGGTTACATCGGGATCCTGAAGGTCGAGATAGAATTGACCGACCTGATCTTCAGTCAGCATCCCTTTATAAACGATCGTACGGGAAGAAAAGCTGGCCGCATAAAAAGATAGACCTAGCTTTTTAGTTGCTTTGTCAACTTGTTTACGGATGGTGTAGAGTTTTCTTTCAAAAGCCATCGAATCGGTGAGTGTCGGATTTTTCTTGATAAAGACTTGTTTAAGAAATGGCATGCTTGCAACTGCAGTTTTACCAAGATCACAGAGATCGACCGGGACATCCCGCCAGCCCAGTAAGTCTTGTCCTTCTTTCTTGATCGTCTCTTCGAGAATGCTTTCGCATTGCTTTCTTTCGTTGGCATCGGTGGGCATAAATAACATCCCCAAACCGTAGTCCCCAGGTTGGGGCAGGGTAAAGCCTTCTTTAATGGTTGCTTTTTCCATAAACTGGTGGGGGATCTGAATTAGAATCCCGGCGCCGTCACCGGTGTTTTGTTCGGAACCGCGTCCGCCCCGGTGCTGTAAATTAATCAGTGTTGTTAAAGCCTGCTTGACAATATCGTGGGATTTTCTTCCTTTGATATGGACAATCGCTCCAATTCCACAGGCATCGTGTTCAAAAGCGGGATCGTAAAGTCCCTGTTTTGGTGGTAAGTTAGTGTGTTTCATCGTGTTTTACCTTCCTCAGTAAATTCGTGTTATTAAATTAAGGGAATCAATTCAAAGGATTTAAAGTAAAGCTTTATGCGTGTGATTCTGCCTGATTGCAAGATCGTCCTTTGATCATCAATATCGACCAAAGGAAAAAGACGGTGTCATCCTAAATAAAAGAAATGATGATCAATTAAAACTTCCCTATTGTATTTAATCGGATTGAGTTTTATAATTATACTACAAAGTGTAATAATTACCAGCAAAATTTCTCGACAAAAGTAAGTAAAATCAAGGTATAGCGGTTATGTATTTAGCAAATCAGTGCAATTACTGTTCTTGTATGGCGCTCAATTGTTTTTCTAAACCGCACAGTCAAGCCTTGTATGCGGTTGCATCAATCGTTGAGCAGATATCAACGATTGGTCAATTAAAGGCTAATGTTTTTTTTGTAAAAGAGGCGATAAAAATAGCTCTATCTTAATTATAACCGGAATAACGGTTTAATAGAGATAGAGCTTGATGGCGTTTAGCTTGGAAGCATTAGTTGTTTTATTTAGCGGTGCAGTAATTTAAGCCTCGAGCCTGCTGCATTTAGATAAATATCACGTCTAGATAAATAAACGCTTGGTCTAGAACATTTCCTTACTGAGCTGATCAATCACGTCGCTAGTCGCTTCATATACACCAGGGAAGGAACTAATATTTAAGCCCTGACTTAAGCATGGAATAAAATAAAGTTTGCCACATTCTTCACAGGCTTTTTTGGTATCCTCATAGATTTTTTCTCGGGTCCAGCCGGGGAAATCAACCCGGCCACTGTCGATATCACCCATAAAGGTAATTTTTTCGCCGTATTTCTTGATCAGTTCTGGCACATTGTTGGTTGTCATAACACCCTGCCAGATATCAATGCCCATTTCAATCATAAAGGGAACCAGATTGGCAGCATAGGAGTCGCTGTGGTGAATAATCAGTTCGACACCATTGGCTTTCCAGAATCCATAGACCTGCTTGTAAGCAGGAACAATGAACTCATTAAACATTTGTGGGGAAATAAAAGAAGAAATCTGGCTGCCCCAGTCATCGTGATGGAATAAAGCATCGGGATGAATGTGTTTAATCACTTCTGCGGCGTAGGCCAATTCATATTCAACAACATAATCAATCAGCTCCTTCATCGCTTCAGGTTCTTCATATAAGGCCATCAGAGCATCTTCCATACTCATTAAATGATGGGTCATTTCAAAAATCCCGGGGGCGCAAAATGCGGTGACAAATTTGTCATTACGGTCGACTGACTTTGCATGCGCTTCGGCTGCCGCCCACTCTTCATCGGTATAGAATACGGAAGGTGCTTTGACTTGATTTTTCCAATCGGTGATGTCTTTTAAAGCCTTGTGTTCTTCATCATGCATCGGAAAAGAACCAATTTGATCGGCGGGCCAATCAAAGGTGATCCCCCATTTATTTTTAACGCGCGTGCCAGGAGCGGGAGCCAGCGGAAGATCCATCGGAGCTTCCATAATCAGTTCCATAAATTCGTATTGATTGACAAATCGATCGGGTGTGCCACCCTTAATAACTTCCATCAAATTTTGTCTTTTAGTTAACATCGCAATACCTCCTAAAATTTTGGTCTGTTCATTTAAACAATTGAATTTTATTTTAAAATCAGTTAGCTATGATTGGTGGGAATATAAAATTTAAGCGGTGGCCAACTCGCGGGCTTTGACGGCTGCACTACCGGCATCGGGAGCATATCCATCGGCGCCAACTTCAGCTGCGTATTCCGGGGTTACCGGAGCCCCGCCGACGATCACTTTGATATCCGGAAAAGCCGCTTTGACAGTTGCCACTGCTTCTTTTAAGGCTGGCATGGTGGTGGTTAGCAGACCGGAACATGCGACGATTTTGACATTGGTATTATCTTTAATGGCCTGAACGAAGGTGTCAGCTGGCACATCAACACCCAGATCAACCATATCAAAGCCAGCACTTTCGATCATCATCGAGACCAGATTTTTGCCAATATCATGGAGATCACCGGCTACGGTACCGATGACACAGGTACCCAGGGAGGTAGAACCATCGCCAGCCATCAGTGGTTTTAGAACCTCGACCCCTTTTGACATGGCTTTGGCGGCGATTAACATTTCGGGAACAAAAATTTCTCCAGCTGAGAATTTATCTCCAACCACACCCATTGATTCGACCATTGCCTGAAGGACTTCGGCAGGTGCGCTGCCCTCGTCTAAGGCTTCCTGAACTAATCCGGGAACCAGTTTCGACTTTCCGGCTTCGACCTTTGCTTTGACTTCTTCAATTTTCGACATCTTTTTTTCCTCCTGTATAATGTGATTTGTTGTGATATCAGCCGATATCAACTATGTTAACGATGTTTACGTGTGTGCGTAAGCAAATCGTTAAGAACTTTAAAAACGAATGAAGGCATCCAATAAAACGTTTGCACGTTATATTGTAATTGCTTGCAAGCAATTACAATATATAATACTCTAAGCAAAAAGTCAATTAAATTCGTAAATTAAAAGTATAATGCTAAAATATCGATGAAGAAAACGATTAAATCATAATAAAGATTAAAAATAAAAAGATGCTGCTATTGTTCGCAAACAATAGCAGCATCTTCGATGTACAAATAATTTTTAACTTCTTTTAGTTGGGGATATTCTTCAAGGAGTCGATCGACGGTGCAGTTAGCTGAACTGATCAAAGATTTAAGGAGCAGGCTTTGATAATCTATTTTCAAAGAATAGAACATCTGATTGATGCACAGATCAAAAATCTCGTCTTTCGAAATGAGGATTTCTTTTTCATATTGTTTCATGGTTAAAGCCCGGATCACCCCAAAGGATGCCGTAACCGCACAACTACAAAGGAGCTCTTTTTCAGATTCATCTATTTGATCGTTCTGATTTACCAGGGTTTGGTAAAGTGAGTAGAGATTGCCGTCGCGGGTAGCTTTTTCAAGCAAATCGAACTTATTCATTTCATAAATAAAGCGGTCGTAGTGGGGATCGATTCCAGTTAACTGAAAATGCAGTTTAAAAAAAGTTATTAATTGTAATAGCTCATCATTGGTGGGAAGATACTTGAGCAGGTGCGAGTATAGGGTTTCATAATTATTATTAAGCATATCGCTGGCGATGATGTCTTTTGTTTTGAAATAGTAGGTAACCAAACCCAGATTTACACCCGCTTCTTTGGCGATCAGGGTGTTTGGGGTGTTAGCGTAACCATTTTCCAGGTAGAGCCGCTTGGCAGCATTGTAAATTTTATCTCTCGTATTCATGACGATTGTCCTCGTTCTCTTTATTATAGGAATATAATAGCATAAAAAATGAAAAGCCGTCCATGCCTAAATTATTTACCGACAAAATAGCCAAACAAGTAGTTGGAAAAAAGAGCATCTTAAATAGGATTACAGACCAGTGGTCACTAAGACATAAAGAAGTTGATTAACTTGTCCCTACCAGGGTATTAAAACAAGACTAGTAAGGGATCAAAACTGATTCTTATTCGAATAATTTGGGTTAAGAAAGATGAGGATGATAGTATGAAAAGGTTAAAGTTATCAATAGTGATGGGAATCGCTGCAACGCTGATCTTAGTCCTGACCGGTTGTGGCGGCAGTGAAAATGGTGGTAGTGCTACCGGTCAGTCTGATCTTTCAAGAGATACCGTTTATGAGTTTTATGATGCGGTGGAGTTGGATCAGACCAAGGCAGAGGTGGATGCAAAATTACGGGTGACACCAACTGAAAGCGCCCAAATGGGCAACATCTTTACGTACGTGAATGAGGATAGCGGTTTTGGGGTCAGTGTTATGTTTGATGAAAATGGAATCGCCACAAGTAAAACCTTGTTTTACTCAATGACGAAAGATTTGGCTTTTTTAACAAAAAAAGCTGTGACCAAAGAACAGGCTGAGAACATTCCTGATGGCGCCACCTATGATGATGTTAAAAATATGCTCGGCGGTGACGGAACCGAAACCAGTGTTACCCAGATCCCTTTTGAAGACAACAAGCTAAGCTACATCAGGGTATGGATCAATCCCGATGGCACGATGCTTCAGGTCGTCTTTTTAACGGATGGAACGATCGGCAAGGTGATGTTTTTTGATTAGTCAGAAACCGATAAGCGAAACCAATATTAAAATTCTTAAGTATTGCCTGAAATGAAGGGAGAATATAAAGTATTTATGTTATAGTAATATATCGTAAATGGAATGGTTATAATAAAAGCAAAGGATTACATATGAAGGATAATACTACAAAGATGATACCGCAGTGCGAAGGGAGGACAGCATGATTACTAAAATAAGAAAAATAAGACGATGGCTTGCAATAATGATGGTTTTCTTCTTGCTGTTTCCAGCAGGGAGTTATGCAGAAGATGTAGTTTATCCTGGCGATCAATCGATTGAGACAGCGATACAAGATAATAGCAGTACCGCGATAAATGAAGAGCCGGGGCAGGGTAATGAAACACCGGCTGAGATACAAACCCTTGATGCGGTGCCAGCGGTTAATATCAACGAGAACCTCGATCAGCAGATCATTATCATCTATAAAGATAGCGGTGAAGATAATGTCAAAAATCTGGCTCTGACTGATGAAGAGGTAGTTTCTGGTGAACAGGTTTCAAATCGGGTTGATCTCATCGAAGTTAGCGAAGATACCAATATAGAGGCCTTGATGGCCGAGATGGAACAAAACCCAAATGTCTTGACAGTCGATAAAAATGATAAAATTGAAGTGACTGCCCTTCCTAACGATCCCTATATTGTGAGTGGTGCCGCCTGGCAGTTTCAACGGGTTGGAGCTGACCAGACCTGGGATCAGGTAAACAATGCGGCTCCGGTTGTGGTTGCGGTCATTGATACGGGCCTAAATGTTAATCATCCTGATCTGATCGGCAATATCGTGGCTGGGTATGATTTTGTTACTGGAAAACCCAATGTTATCGATTTGGCCGGTCATGGCACCGCCGTCAGCGGAACCATTGCGGCTGTGGCCAATAACGGGATTGGTGGCGCCGGAATTTCGGGACTGGCCAATATAAAAATTGCCCCTTATCGGACTGGCGGTGCCTATAGTGGCGATACCCAGCTGGATGTGGCTTATATTTGTGCGGCACTGCTAAAAGCGGCTGAGCGGCCAGAGGTGAAGGTAATCAATATGAGTTTTGGTGGCTACGGAACCTTTTCTTCATTGGCGGTGGCTGTTAATGAGGCCGTCAACGCCGGAAAAATTGTGGTCGCTTCTTCAGGCAATGAAGGGGAATCCTGGAATGCTCGGGTCGGCCAGTATTCCTATCCGGCATCCTATGATCATGTTATTTCGGTCGGAGCCATTAATAAGAACAATGTCCGGGCATCATTTTCACAATACAATGATCGGGTCGATTTAAGTGCCCCGGGTCAATCGGTATTAACGACCTCCAGAAGTGGTGGTTACGAGTATGCCAGCGGAACTTCTTTCTCCAGCCCGATCGTAGCCGGCGCCTGTGCGGTACTAGTCGCAGCAGATCCCAGCTTAAATGCACAAGAGGTTGAGGCGATTCTCAAAAGCACTGCCTTGGACCTGGGAGCAGCAGGCAGTGATCCTTACTATGGCAGCGGTTTGATTCAGCTGAATACGGCGGTGGCTTCGATTAATTCCAATCAAAAAACTGGCATTACCTATCGTACTCATGTCCAGAATGTCGGTTGGCAGGGTTGGCGGAGTGATGGCCAGAGCAGTGGTACTTCCGGCCAATCGCTACGGCTTGAAGGCATCGAAATCAAGACTGATAAATTAACCTATAATCTTGGTATTGAGTACCAGACCCATGTCCAAAATATTGGCTGGCAGGGTTTTAGGAGCGATGGTCAAACCAGCGGAACCTATGGTCAATCATTGCGATTAGAGGCCATTCAAATTCGTCTCACCGGCCCCGATGCACCCAACTATGATGTTTATTATCGGGTGCACAGCCAGAACTATGGTTGGCTGGACTGGGCTAAGAATGGCGCAAATTCAGGAACTCAGGGCAAGGGCTTAAGGCTTGAAGCGATTGAAATAAAAATTGTCCCTAAAGAAGATGCACCACCGGGCTCAACCAATCGACCGTTTATTATTTAAAAATAATAAACGGTCAAAATTTTGATTAAAATTGATGAATTGGGGTAGATTGATTATTGGAGAACATGTAATGATTAATAAAAAAGGAAGGAGTAATTGGAGATGATAATTAGCTGGGACAATATCAGCGAAGTGAACCGACGCATTAAAGAACGGGATCTTGACTATAAGGTCCATTTAAGTGATTCCTGCGGTGGCCAAAGCATGTGGATTGAAGCCTTAAGCAAGGACAATCGTTTTGACAATCTGGATGATTTGAACGGTTTGATACAGGATTATTTTTCGGAGATTCATGCCGATGTCGAGTTCAGCTGGGATAAAAAATCCTTTTGGTCAAAAGATCGTTCCCTGGTATTCTAATAGGGAGTATTTTTAAGCTTAAGTGAATGGGACACCCATATAAATAAAACACCATAAACAGGAGCCTTGCAGCCCCCTGTTTATGGTGTTGTTATTTTTTGATATACTTATTGACCAGACGATAAGCGGTGGTCTGGCTTAAGCCCAGAGAATCGGCCAGATCGCTCATATTGTCATAAATCTCATAATAATCTTCAATAATTCCGCGTTTATAGTTTTCCACCAGATCATCGAAAATGATTTTCTTTTTGTGGATGCTTTCTTTCGTTGCAAAAGCAGCTACCTGTTCAGGTAATTTGTCGATACCAATGACGCTGCCAAGACTCATCACCGCCATTTGTTCAACGGCATTTTTTAGCTGACGGACATTTCCCGGCCAGTCGTATTGGATTAGGGCTTCAATAACCGGGTTAGAAAAAACCTTATTCTGTTTGTACTTCTTATTATATTCCTTCAAATAATATTGGGCAATCGGAAAAATATCATCGCGGCGTTCACGCAACGATGGCACTGTTTGGGTGATCCCATTGATGCGCCAATACAGGTCTTCGCGAAAGGTATTCTTGGCGACCAGTTCTGTCAGATTTTTATTGGTAGCAGTGATAATTCGGGTGTTTACCGTTTTAGATTCTAATCCCCCGACCGAGGTAAAACGTTGATTTTCCAGAAAATCGAGCAGTTTGACCTGAATATTGGGTTGCAATTCGCCGATCTCATCAAGAAACAGGGTACCGTGATTGGCCATTTCCACCAGTCCTTTTTTACCTTTAGGGCTGGCTCCGGTGAAGGCATAGGGGACATATCCAAAGAGCTCGCTTTCGATCAGATTGTCGGGAATCGAAGCACAATTGATCGAAATAAAGGGACTGCTTTTACGGGGGCTGCAATCATGAATAAATTTTGCGATTAAGCTCTTACCCACCCCACTTTCGCCCAACAGTAAAATAGGAATATCTGATTTGGCGGCCTTCTTCAATTTATGCAGGGTCTGATAAAGAATGTAGCTGCGACCGACAATATTATTGCTGGCCTTGGTTCGTTCTTCGCGGGAACCTTTTTTATCCTTAAGCTCGCCAGTAGCATCTGTTTTTTCCTGGTTCAGATAATCCAAATCAAACTCAACAAAGGATTCCCGTTTTAAGGTGTTATAAACCAGCATCACTAATTCATGATCCGAATTATAAAGCGGGGTAGTAATGGTGATGTGCTCTTCGTCTGTCAAGATGGAGCGCTGTCGGGAGATGATGGTGCGTTTTTTTTCAATTGCGGTAGCCGTCGAAGGTGGTGTCCAGAAACCCTGGAAAGAGGTTAAAAAATTGAGCTTCCACATTTTTTCCGCCGAAATTCCATGATACTCCAGACAGGCCGGATTGGCATAGAGAACATTACCATCCTTATCGGTTACGGTGACTTCGATAAAACTATTCTCCAAAATATCCAGAAAAAATTCACTGGAGAGGGTTTTCAAATAATCTGAATACTCGGGACTGTGATTCATTTCGTTTTTAAGCATGCACTTTCCTCGATCTCACATTTATATTTGGCATTTTATTGATTGGTTTTTATTTGAGTGGTTGCTATTACCAATGTATTGTGTCGATCAGTTAGAATCATTTTTACAACACAACTTGATAATAAATCAAATAATCCGAATTAACAAGAGCAAAAAATCATATTTTTTCAAAAGCGGAAAAATAGAAGCCGTCTTTTTCAATATTGGAAAGAATATCAGGGTTACGAAAGTCAAAAAATGGCTATATAGTATAAATATCAGCTGCTCTTTGTTTTGGCACGGTTATTGCGATACATAACATCAAGAATTAGCATAACATCTCGTAAATAAGTTAGAAAGGAGAAAAACAAAGGTGTAATCGGTTAGACTACGAGAAAGAAAAACAGCAGTCCAGAAAAAGTGCCCTGATTAAACGGGGATCGGGACAGTTGAGTTTTTTGAGTAATGAATTTCGCAATGATCAATTATAAGTTTATGAAGGAGACTAAAAAATGTTTAGATTTACAGCAGATCAATTAGTTTATGACATCAATGGTACCAAGATTGGTGGACAGCCTGGGGAATATCCGACGGTTTTAATCGGTAGTATTTTTTATCGTGGACACAAGATTACCAAAGATTCGGAAAAAGGATTATTTGATGAGGTGGCAGCCAAAGAACTACTAGACAAAGAAGCAGAACTGTCGGCTGAAACAGGCAATCCCAGAATTGTCGATGTGTTGGGGGATACTGAGATTGCTTTGACCAAACATGTGGAATTTGTCTTAAAGCATACCACCGTACCAATTCTGCTTGACAGTCCCAGTCCCGAAGTTAGAATCGAAACCTTGAAGCATTTTGCCAATGATCCGGTAGCGATGAGTCGAATTATATATAACTCATTAGAAGAAAGCTGCACCGAGCATGAGTTGGAAGTCATGAAAGAATGCGGCGTAAAAACAGCCGTTATTCTGGCCTTTAGTAAAAAACATCTGCAGCCAGCCAAACGGGTGAAGCTTCTGGTAGGAGACGAAAAAAACGAAGGACTATTGACTAAGGCTAAACGAGCTGGTGTTGAACAATTCCTGATCGATCCCGGCGTGCTCGATGTTGCCAGTAGCAGCTGGACGGCTATGGCGATTAGAGATATTAAGGAACTACATGGTTTGCCGGGCGGGTGTGCCTCATCTAACGCCCTCTATTTATGGAAAAAAATGCGTTCAAAAGGCAGCCCATATTTTGAAGCCGCCGGCGCGTCGGTATTTACCTTCCCTTTAACCCACGGAGCTGATTTTATTTTATATGGACCAATGGCAAATGCCGCCTGGGTGTATCAGGCCGCCGCGACCACCGATGCAATGCTATCTTACTGTAATAAGATCACCGGCACAAAACTGGGGACAATGGATACACCACTCATGAAAATATTCTAGAACTATGATCTAAAAATCTAAAAATGAGAAGGAGGATAAATCGTGATGGAAGAGAAAAAACCTACCATTAAAACAAAAGATAAAACGGTACTCTACGTTTCGGCGGGAATCGCACTGGTATTTGTTCTATTGAGTGTGATGTTTACTGAAGGAACCAATGAAGTTTTCAATCAATTGTTTGCCCTGATAACCACAAACTTTGGCTGGCTCTATTTGCTGGCAGTTGGCCTCTTCATTGTCTTTGCAATTGGTCTGGTGATCAGTCCCTTTGGAAAAATAAAGTTGGGGAAAGATAGTGATAAACCGGAATTCTCAAACTTTCAATGGTTTTCGATGTTGTTTGGCGGAGGGATGGGAATCGGTCTGGTTTTCTGGTCGGTATCAGAACCGATCATGCACTACCTCAGTCCGCCGATTGGTGAAGGCGCAACCCAGTCAGCAATGGAGTTGGCGATGCGGGTGTCCTTTTTCCACTGGGGACTCCACCCTTGGGTAATCTTTGCGATTGGCGGTTTAGGACTGGCCTATTTCCAATTCCGTAAAGACTTGCCGTTCTTGATTAGTTCAGCCTTTTACCCCTTAATCGGAGAAAAGATCCATGGTCCGATTGGTAAAACCATCGATATTCTGGCGGTATTTGCGACCATTTTCGGGGTTGCCACCAGCCTTGGTCTGGGATCAACCCAGATTGCCACCGGTTTACAATATATGTGGGGGATCGAGTCCAGCCCGATGACGATTTCGATTATTATTGCGGTGATCACGGTGATCTTTACCCTGGCTACTGTATCCGGATTACACAAAGCGATGCAATTAGCAGCGGATATAAAAATTTGGTTGTCGATTGCGTTTATGGTCTTTATCTTTGTCTTTGGCGGATCCGTCTTTATCTTAAACAATTTCACCAATACCTTAGGAACCTATTTCCAGAATATTGTCGGTCAAACCTTCTGGATGGGAAATGTCGAATGGCTTAACGGCTGGACCATCTTCTATTGGGCCTGGTGGATCGCCTGGGCTCCATTTGTCGGACAGTTTGTTGCCCGGGTTTCAAAAGGGCGAAGCATCCGGGAATTTATACTGGCGGTTGCCTTACTGCCTTCTGGCTTTTCATTGATTTGGATTGCTATATATGGTGGTGCGGCCTTTAATTTGAATACCATTTCCGGTGGTGCTATTGAAGCGGCCGTTGGGACGGATTATACCACGGCACTCTACGCACTGTTACAACAGTTGCCACTTTATGGGATCACCTCAATTCTGGCAATCTTCCTGATCGTAGTTTGTTTTGTCGGAGCTGCCAACTCGGCCACCTATGTACTAGCGATGCTGACCTCCGGCGGCGACATGGATCCGGATAAAAAATTAAGAGGCGGCTGGGGAATTGCCCAGGGTTTGATCACCATCATGTTGATTCTGGTGGGTGGCACATCGGCTTTAAAAGCCTTACAGACAGCTTCAATTGTGGCAGCCTTCCCTTATATGCTGGTCATGATTGTGATGTGTTTTAGTATTTTTAAAGCTTTGAAAGCAGACTATGCCGAAACCCAGTTACTCATGAACAAAACCGGTCATAATGATATCAGCAGCGGCCCAGCGCCAGTTGCAGATGTTTTGGAATAAAAGAATCACAACAAATAATTTAGAAAAAGAGGTATTTGAATATGTTACCAAAATTTGATATTTTGACAGATGAACAAATTGATAAGATTCATAACAACAGCCTGAAAATTCTTCAGGAAATCGGCGTTGAGTTCTCTTATGATCCGGCTATTGAAGTGTTTAAGAAACATGGCCAACGGGTTGAAGGCCATCGGGTATTCTTAGATTCAGACTTTGTTAAAAAGATGGTCGAAAAAGCACCAGCCCAATTTACTCTCCATGCCCGCAATCCCGAACATAATTTGATTTGTGGCGGCGAGAACATTATTTATATGCCCGGCTATGGCGCGCCCTTTGTCTATGATGCCGACGGTGGTAAACGGGATGCCACAATGGCAGATTATGACAATTTTGTTAAACTGGCTGGAGCCAGCAAAAACTTGCACATGACCGGCGGAACCGTCGTTGAACCTACCGATGTGGAAGATGAAATCAGACATTTGAAAATGGCCTACAGTCATATTATTAACTCGGATAAATGCTTCATGGGCAGTTCATCAGGCTATGAACATGCCAAAGATTGCATTGAATTAACGGCAGTGCTTCATGGCGGTTTGGATGTGATTAAGGAAAAACCAGCCCTGATTTGTTTAGTTAACTCGGTGACGCCACTTAAATACGATGACCGGATGCTTGGTGGTTTAATGGCCTATGCCGAAGCCGGTCAGCCGATGGTAATTGCATCACTGGTCATGGCCGGCTCAACTGGCCCGGCAACTCTGGCTGGCGCCATGTCCCTGCAGAATGCTGAAGTATTGGCTGGAATTACCCTGACGCAATGCATTAACCCGGGAACGCCAGTGGTTTATGGATGCACCTCAGCATTGACCGATATGTCAACCGGATCATTATCGATCGGTAATCCTGAGAATGCTTTGTTTGTCTCAGCGAGTGCTCAGTTTGCCCGCTTCTATGGCGTTCCCTGTCGGGGCGGCGGTGGTCTCTCTGATGCCAAAACCGTTGATGCTCAGGCTGGCTATGAATCGATGATGACACTTTTTGCGGCCAGTAGCACCGGCGTTAATTTTGTCATGCATACGGCTGGAATCCTGCAATATTACATGGCCATGTCCTACGAGAAATTTATGGTGGATGATGAAATTGCCGGGATGGTGTTACGTTATCTCAAGGGCTTTGATTGTGACAGTGATGAAAAAATGGCTTATGAGGTGATTGAAAAAGTCGGTCCGGGTGGTCACTTCCTGACGCAGAAACATACCCGCAAAAATTTTAAAACCGAATTTTTCAGACCAGCCTTGAGTGACCGGCAATCTTTTGATAGTTGGTCAAAAGATTCGCTCGATACCAAGCAACGGGCAAAGCTGAAATGGCAGGAAGTTTTGGCCAGCTATACCCCGCCGGAACTGGATCCAGTGATCAAAGAAAAAGTTGAAGCATTTATTGAGAAACGTTCAAAAGAATTATTGAAATAGAAAAATAAGATAAGAAAAAAGGAGAAAAATAATGAACCCAATATTTGAAGAAATTAAAGATGCAATTGTCGATGGTGATGAGGATTTAGCAATTGAGCTGGCCGAAAAAGTAGTCGAAGAGAAGATTGATCCGGTTCAGGCCGTCCAGCTTGGCTTTATCAAAGGGATTGAAGAAGTTGGCGCAGCGTGGACCAATGGCGAAGCCTTCTTACCCGATGTCATGATGGCAGCCGATGCCATGAAAGCGGGCATGGATGTACTGGAAGCGGTACTGGCAGCCGGTGAGGGCGAAGGTACTTATGAAGATAAGGGTAAGATTGTCCTGGGCACGGTTGAAGGGGATATCCACGATATCGGCAAAAATATTGTCGGCGCACTGTTAACCTCTGCTGGGTTTAAGGTTTATGATATCGGGATTGATCAGAAAGCCGAAGATTTTGTTGCCAAGGCGGATGAAGTAGGGGCAAAAATTATCGCCGCCAGTTCGCTGTTAACAACCACCATGAAATCTCAAAAAGTGTTGGTTGAGTATCTGGATGATCAAAACCTGCGCGATACCTATAAGGTCATCATCGGTGGCGGTCCCACCAGTAAAAAGTGGGGCGAAGACATCGGTGCTGATGGTTGGGCGGAAACAGCTGATGAAGCCGTGGCGCTTTGCAAACAATTACTGGAATAGAAAAAACAAACAATCGATAATATAATAAATTAACATCGCAGAACAGGTGCCAGAATTTATATTAAAATTTTGGTGCCTTTCTATCATATAATGAAATAGAAAGGAATTGAATAGCATGGTATTTTACATATCAATTGGTCTTATTCTCCTGTTTCTCATTTTCGGTTTCTTATTTCCCGAGCAATTGTTGGAAATCACCAGCCAGTTGTTTGCATTTATCACCAATGACTTAGGCTGGTTTTATCTGGCAACGGTGCTGGGAATCTTAATTTTTTCGCTTTATCTGGCGTTTGGAAGGTTTGGTAAAATTCGCTTAGGCAGTGATGACGATCGTCCTGAGTATTCGAATTTTTCCTGGTTTGCGATGCTCTTTAGTGCTGGTATGGGGATTGGTTTAGTTTTCTGGGGTGTTGCCGAACCAGTTTTTCACTATGCTCAACCACCGATGGGGATCGAACCCTCCTCGACCCAGTCGGCGCTGATGGCTTTTCGCTATACATTTTTACACTGGGGGCTTCATCCCTGGGCCATTTATGCCATTGTCGGTTTAGCGCTGGCTTACGTTACCTTTCGAAAAAAAATGCCCTGCTTAATCAGTTCAACCCTCTATCCCCTGCTGGGTGAAAAGAGCAAAGGGCCAATTGGACAGGGAATTGATATCCTGGCCTTGATTTTAACGGTAATCGGGGTTGCTACCTCGCTGGGGATGGGTGCCTTACAGATAAATGGCGGTTTAAATACGCTATTTAATATGCCCAACACGATCGGCGCTCAGGTGATTATTATCGCTGTTATCACCGTCTTGTTTTTAATCTCCGCAGCAACCGGTATCGATAAAGGAATAAAAATACTCAGCAACACCAATATTATTATTGCTGTGTTGCTTTTGCTATTTGTATTTTTAATTGGACCAACTGTTTTTATTCTTGACACCTTCTTTGTTAGTCTTAGTGGCTATTTACAGAATATTTTGCCGATGAGTTTGGCATTATCACCCTTTGAAAAAGACCCCTGGGTTGGCGCATGGACGATTTTTTATTGGGCCTGGTGGCTGTCATGGGGACCGTTTGTCGGTACCTTTATTGCCAGAATATCAAAAGGTCGAACCGTGAAAGAATTTGTTCTGGGTGTGATCATCCTGCCGGCTATCTTTTGCTGTCTCTGGTTTACTGTTTTTGGCGGGACCGCCTTATACTTTGAAATCTTTGAGGGCGTCGATATTGTTGCTCAGGTTACAAATGATATGACCGTCGGTTTATTTGCCACCCTATCCCATTTACCACTAGGTAATATCGTCTCCTTTGTTGCGACGATATTGATTGTCACATTCTTTGTAACATCGGCAGATTCAGCAACCTTTGTCATCAGCATGTTTTCCAGAAACGGCGATTTGAATCCGGATACTAAAATTAAAATGATTTGGGGTACCTTACTGTCATTGATGGCGATCGTCCTACTTTTCAGCGGCGGACTGGTGGCGATGCGAAACACATCAATTATCATGGCGCTGCCATTTCTGGTTATTGTTATTATGATGTGTATGGCCTTATATCGGGGATTTCGAAAAGAGGAAAATGAGTGAGCAATAGAAGTGATTATTTTTATCCTCAGCAGAAAAGCTGGAGTTTTATTTTTGCGTTTTAAAGAGGTTGATAGCGAAAAATAGCAGGGAGTCGAAGGGTCTCATTAGTAAATATTTGTGACAAAGTGTGAAAATTTATTAAGTGATTGCTATTCCCCAAAAAACTTGTTATGATTAATCAATTACAACATATTTTTACAACGAAAGGAACCTGGTATGGAGCACAATAAAAAAATCTCAAAATCCAAGTCGATTCAGGTAAAACTATTGATCATCCCACTGGTCTGTGTATTAGCAGGGGTAGTAATGATTGGGGGCATTTCTTCGTATTTAACCCGAAACAGTTTGTTTGAAGAAATGAGCCGTAATGGTTTCACGTCTTCACAAAGATTTGTGGATCGGATTGAAGATAACACCGAAGCCGTTAAAACCATGAATGAAATGCTAGAAGCCCAGATTCGTAGTGTGGGGAACATCGTCATCAGCAATCAAGGAAATATCAATGATGTCTATCTGACTCAGCTAGCGGCGCAAACGGGAATCGATCATATCTATTGGTATAATTCAGCTGGAGAGATCATCAATGCCGCTAATGGTGAGTATCTGGGCTGGAAGGCGGAGCCGGGCGATCCCATTCATAATTATATGGTCAGCGGCGCACCGGAGTTGATGGAAGCAATCAGAAAAAGTACCGAAACCGATGAAAGCTTCAAATACGGTTATCTGCGAAGTAGCACCGGGGAGTTTGTCCAGGCTGGGGTTTCGGCCAATCGGGTGCTGGAATTAACCGAAAAGTTTGGCTATCAGGCTCTCATTGATGAATTGGCATCGGATGATAGCATTGTCTATGCAAGTTTTATTGACCAGAATTTGATTGCTGTGGCTGACAGCGACAGTGAAGATATCGGCATCAACTACCAGGATGATGAGTCAATAAAGAAGGCGGCGATTGACGGCGAAATGATCGCCGAGGAGTATTTTTATGAAGCCGAGAATGTCAATGTTTATGATGTTTTGTATCCGGTTGTGGTTAATGGGGAACTTCAGGGGGCATTAAACATTGGCTATTCAATGGGTGTAGTACAGTCGGCGATTGTAAAAAATATGTTGCTGATTGCCCTTGCCGGGCTAATTATTTTTCTGGTGCTGGGGATGATCCTTTACAAAATTTCGACCTCCATTACTAAACCGATTGGCAGTGTTAATCTGATGATCAAAGAAATGCGCAAAGGCCATCTGGGAATGCGTTTAAATATCGATTCGCAAGATGAAATCGGCGAAATGGCAACGGCGATGGATGAGTTTGCTGATGATTTGCAACATGTCGTAATCGCTACCATGAACCAGATTTCAGCAGGGGATGTATCGGCAAATATTGATATTACCGATGACCAAGATGAAATCAGCCCGGCCCTGAAACGCACGATTGAAACGATTCGTAATCTGATCCAGGAAGCGACCCGCTTATCCCAGGCCGCAGTAGCGGGAAAATTGCAAACAAGGGGAAATGCCCAAGCCTTTGAAGGCGGTTTCAAAGAGGTGGTCGAAGGTGTCAATGCCACTTTAGACGCTGTCGTGAGACCGCTTCATATGGCCGCCGAATACCTCGATAAGATTGGACAAGGCGAGATTCCAGAAAAAATTACTAGCACCTATGCCGGTGATTTTGATCAGCTGAAGCAAAGTGTCAATGCCTGTATTGATGGTCTGGGAGCGCTAGAAGAAGGCAATCGGATCCTTGCCTTGATGAGTAAGAATGACTTGAGCCAGAACATCACAAATCAATATCTCGGTATCTATGGGGAAATAGCTGAAGCAATTAATTCAGTCCACAGCCAGTTGCTACGAATCGTCAACATCGCCAACCATATTGAAGCGGGTGAACTCAGTGATTTAGATGATTTGAAAGCCGTTGGCAAGCGCAGCGAAAAGGATACCCTGGTACCCAGTCTGATTGGGATGATGGAAAATATCATGACCCTGGTTGCAGAGACGCAGATGATGGCGCAAACAGCGGTGGCCGGTGATCTCAGTTTCAGAGGCGATCCAGATAAGTTTTCTGGTGAGTACGCCAAGGTGATTGAAGGCTTTAACCAGACTTTGGAAGCGGTGATTCGGCCGATCGAGGAAGCGTCAGCAACCCTTAAAGAATTGTCCGCCGGCAACCTGAATGTTGCAATGGACGGAGACTATCAGGGTGATCACGCGATCATCAAAAAAGACATGAACCAGACCATTGCCAATTTGAAGCGCTATGTTGGCGAAATCAGCACTACCCTCGAAGCAATGAGCGTCGGAAACCTGGATCAGGAAATCACCTCCATCTATACTGGCGACTTCCTGGCCATTAAAGAAGCCCTCAATGGGATCAGTTCAAGTTTGAGCGCAACCATGTCGGAGATCGATGTAGCCGCCGCTCAGGTGGAAATTGGGGCTCGCCAGATTTCCGATAGCGGTCAGGCATTGGCTCAGGGAACCACTGAGCAGGCCAGCTCGATCCAGGAACTGACGGCCTCGATTGAAGAAGTGGCCGGTGAAACCAAACAGAATGCCAGTCGTGCCAATGATGCCAATGAGCTGGCGGTGCGTGTCCGCAAAAATGCTGAAGTTGGCAATGGCCAAATGAAAAAAATGATTGTCGCCATGGGCGATATTGACGAATCATCTAAAAACATTTCCAAAATTATTAAGGTGATCGATGATATCGCCTTCCAGACCAATATTCTGGCTCTTAATGCTGCGGTGGAAGCCGCCCGAGCCGGCCAGCATGGCAAGGGTTTTGCGGTCGTCGCCGAAGAAGTGCGAACCCTGGCAGCCCGTAGTGCCGAAGCGGCAAAGGAAACCACCGGCCTGATTGAAGGCTCGATTGAGAAGGTTGGCGTGGGCACGAAAATTGCTGATCAAACCGCTGATAGCCTCAAAGAAATATCACTTGAAATTGAAAAGGTCACCAGCTTAGTCGGTAATATTGCCAGAGCGTCCAATGATCAGGCCGCCGAAATTGCCCAGATAACCCAGGGGATCGAACAGGTTTCTCGGGTGGTTCAGACCAACTCAGCGACAGCCGAAGAAAGTGCGGCCGCCAGCCAAGAATTATCGGGGCAGGCTGAAATGCTGAAACAGATGGTAGGGGCATTCAAGGTGAAGGGAAAAGTAAGTCAGAAAAAAGAGCAATTAGCTCAGCCGCAGAAAGAGCAATTAGCTCAGCCACAGATTGTTTTAGACGATGAAGACCTAGATAAGTATTAGAAATTGAAGCGACCTAATGAAGAAGGTTATTGAATAAATTGTGACCTGTTAATATGACGGCTGATCTGAATTGAATTAAATCGGATTAAATTGAATTGAAGATCATGTTGTACAACTAAAAACAGAGACCGTCCGATCAGGGAAGGTCTCTGTTTTATTTTTAGATGAAAATAAAATTGCTGAGCTGCCTATAATTTAGCCAGCAGTTCCTGTTTCTTCTGGTTGAATTCTTCCTCGCTGATAATTCCCTTCTCTTTTAAACCAGCCAATTTTTCAATCATCGCAATGGGATCTTCTTGAGCTGGCGCGGCAGTTGGGGTGACGGTTTCAGAAGGCTCGGATGAGGGTTGGTCGGGAGCTGCCGCGGCAACCCCGGCTGGTTTATGGTCATTATAAATCTTTATTATCTGTTGGGCTTCGCGGGCATAGAGGATGCTGATGGTTTCGATCGCATCGGCTGTTTTTATTTCGGTATCATTGGGGTTCATTCCCATGGTCAGCGACAAATCGAGAAAAGAAACGGTGCTGAGTTGGGTGGTTAGCGACAAAATCTGGTCGTAGGGAAAACTCTTTCTGGTCTCTAAATCCCGGTCATAGAGAACAATTTTGCGGCTGGTACAGGTGATAAACTTTTTGGAAACGAGGCTGCCCATTCCCCAAGCAAAATAGACTAGCTGTTCATCAGGCTCCAAAAAACTTTTAACAATTTCGCGGGTGGTGGGATCGAGTTTGGCAGCGATGAAGGCATCGACCTGGTCGTCAGCAATCACAAAATCATTGTTGCTCAGGCGCCAGAGATACTCGGTTAAGGTGATAATATCAATATCTTTGACGCCTTCGGCTGGGCTGGTGATCAGGGTGTTCCCGTTAACAAGGAGCTTGCAGTGGTCAGTATCTTTAGTGATGGCGATGGAAAAGAGCTTTTCTTTGGGAATCGAACCGACAACAAAAAATGAATGGTTCTCCGGGAAAAGCACTTTAAAATAAAGGTTACTGGTGGTAAGCAGGATGGTCTGACCCTTGGAGTCTTTAAATTGAAATAAGAACTTTTCCTGGTCAGTATAGGTCGAAAAAGTTTTCAAAATATTTTTTAGCAGCTTTTCTTCATCAGGGTACATATCAATTCTGGTTGCCGTCGGGCTGTTGGCAGGAAATAAAAGTTTCTCATTGAATTCTTTTGTAAACTCAAGGACTTCCTCATCGGTGGCATTAATCAAGGGCTGGGCAGGTGCATCGGCGGGATTAAGAAGCTGCTCCAACAGGGTGTCAGTATAGGTTTTGATCCGCAGTTCCATCTCGGCTCTTAGCCGATCCTGTTCTTCTTTTTTAAGGGCTAAATCGGCTTGAATTGAATCAATACTTTCCTTGGCCAAATCGGTAACGTCTTTAAATAGATCCTTTAATCCCATGATTGATCTCCTTTTAATTGATTAATTACTATTTTATTTGATTATTTTCATTTTACCTAAGGATCAGCAAAATAGCAAATAAAAACAGCCATCTGACCTTTTCTTTAAGATAAGTTCAGATGGCTTAAGTACAATTATTTAATTAAGGATTATTAGCCTTTTAGAATTGAAAGGGCTTCTTCCCGGCCACATTCCATCAGGTATGGAATTTTGGTGACCTTAGCACATTCTTCAGTTAAGGACATCAGCTCGTTGCGGGTGATGCTTTCGGTATTGAAGCATCGGGCACCGGCCATCAACTGTTGTAAGCCAACTCGGATTTTGTCAGAGTAGCTATAGATGCCGATCGCTCCCAAAGGAATGTTTTTAATTTCTTTGGAACCAACGATGTCCTTGACCGCTTCGTAGCAGACAAAAATTTCTTCTATCGTGGAACCGAATTCGCTGACAGTTTTGGGTAGCTTATTCTCTTTGATCCACTGGTCGATATTCTTGCCAACCATTCCCGGAATCATCAGGGCACGACCCATGCAAACTGCCTTAACATATGGTGCACCGAGGGCGAGCGCTTTGAAGACACCGTCTTCACTGCTGAAGCCGCCAGCAAAGGCCAAATCAGGAACACGTTCACCTTGAGCTTCTAGAATCTGGGCAAATTCAATGGCTGCTGAATGCAGATAAATCGAAGGCATACCCCATTCTTCCATCATTCTCCAGGGGCTCATACCGGTTCCACCAGGAGCGCCATCGATGGTTAACAGGTCGATTTTTGCTTTCGAACACCATTTCATCGCCATGGCCAGTTCTCTTAAACCATAAGCGCCGGTTTTTAAGGTGATCCGTTTGTAGCCTAAGGCGCGTAAACGTTCAACTTCTTCCATAAAGCTTTCTTCGCTGATAAAGCCCAGACGGCTGTGTCGTTCAAATTCATGAATCGCACCGTCATTGAAGGCTGCCTGAATAACTGGATCCATCGGGTCTGGGGTAACGATGTAACCACGTTTTTGGAGTTCCATGGCGCGTTCGATGGTATTGACCTTAATTTCGCCACCGATACATTTTGCACCCTGACCCCATTTGAGTTCAATGGTTTCAATCTTGTGTTTGTTAATGATATATTCAGCAACGCCAAGACGGGTATCTTCAACATTCATTTGGATCAGGATTTCACCTTTTCCAGTATGATATTTTTTATAGGCTTCGATCCGGCGATCCATGTCAGGTGCTTCGATCACCATATTGTTTTTGTCCAGAACCAGACGGGGATCAATCCCACAGACATTTTCGCCACAGACAATGGTAACTCCTGAAACAGCAGCACCTACGGCAAAATGATCCCAGTTTTTCCGGGCGATTTCGGTGGAGCCCAAAGCACCGGTAAAGATTGGAACGTTCATCGCTACCTTAGAATCCCAGCCATAGGCACATTCAGTACTGACATTTGGGAAACGGGCATTGTCTGGTGTTCCTACTTCGCCATTGGGCAGGCCTTTGGCACCCAGGGCATAACCCTGAATATTTAAATGAGAATAATCGACGGGATAGTCCTTGTCACCACCGGCGGTTACATCACCGAAAGGACCTGGATAGATCAGTTCCCGGCCTCTGAATGTGGCCTTGAAAACTTCGCAATTTCCGCGACATCCATCCACACAGCGTGAACAGAGCCCAGAACATGGGACAATACTTTTTGAGCGGTTAAAGGTTTCGGTGGCGTCATTGCCATTAGGTCTTTGAAGATTCATTAATTTTCCCCCTTGAAAATCTGTTTATAAAATTATGTAAAATTTTGACGATGATTTGCACCTTTGCAAATTATCCATTAGCTTTACACTCGACTAAAAACTTACTTTACCATTATAAATCAAATATTAAGATTGTCAATAGAGTCTCGAGATAGCGAAAAGCCGACAAAAACGGGGATCAAAAACGGTTTTGTTTTTATTTTAACGACAGATATAATAAAAATTAACCATCCTGATATAAATGGGCTAATTTCGCGGACAGTTGTATGCATAATGCGACCTAATTTATGGCCGAAAAATATTTCGAAAATTTCGATCTTCTGTGATGTCATCACAGAAAAAAATCGGGAAAGGCGGTAAAATATAGTTAATCAAAGAAGATTTAAAATTTGCACGAATAAATGATATAAAGGAAGGTATTATTATGTTAAACTTATTATCAAGAAAATCAGAATCAAAAAATTCAGTCAAGAGAATGTCCCCAGATGAGGCTAAAAAACGATTAGATGCCAATGAACCGATCGTACTTCTCGATGTCAGAGAAAAAGCCGAATATGTAAGTGGGCATATTCCCAACAGCATTAATCTGCCACTGAGTCAAATTCAGACAGTCGGTGGAATCCTACCGGACAAAAATGCCACCATTTTTGTTTATTGCTTAAGTGGCGGCAGATCCCAAAGTGCCGCCAGCCAGATGGTTAAAATGGGATATCAAAACATATACAATCTTGGCGGCATCAGCGGTTGGAAATATGGAACCGTCAGTGGCAGTCATTAAATAAAGACAAAAAATGAGGTAGTTATGGGAGAACAAAGGATTCAGGCATTAACTAGAAAAATATTGCTAAAAATATCACCTCCCGGAAATGGTGATATTGTCGGTGATCAGGAACGTATTCAAAGCGCATTGACCCCAGATTTCGGGACGGTGCGTTTTTCCCCTCGTCTGCTCAAAAAAGTATACCCCTTGTGCCGCGAGGCTAATTGGGAGATTACCCTGACCCTATTAAAAAACGGTAGAGCCTGGGAGCTGGTGGAACTGGAGTCCGGGGATCAGCGCGATGCTCATTTTGGCCTAGCGGTGGACTTAGGCTCTACCTCAGTGGCCATGAAGATGGTCGATCTAAATACCGGAAAGGTATTGGGGGAAGAAAGTATTTTAAATCATCAGATTCAATATGGTGATGATATCCTCAGCCGCATCTTTTATGCCAAGAATAAACCCGATCATCTCATTGCAGTACAGGAAGCAACCCTGGGCACCTTTAATGCCTTGTTGAGCCGCCTAGAAACAGCAACTGGGATCAGTGCTGAGAAGTCCTGCATCATGGTCGTTTCAGGCAATACGACGATGATCCACTTTTTATTGGGGATTGATCCCTGGCCTATCTTTGAGTATCCCTTTGCGCCGGTGTTTAACCATACCGGTTATTTGGACGCCCGCGATCTCGGCCTTAACACCAGTGGCTATCTTTATTGCATGCCCTCGGTGGCCAACTATTTAGGTGGCGATACCGTCAGTGGCCTGTTGGTTGCCGGACTTCACGAAAAAGATGAATTAGGCTTATTTATTGATATTGGCACCAATGGTGAAATGGTCTTAGGAAATAAGCACTTTCTAGTGGCTGGCGCCGGAGCCGCCGGACCGGCACTAGAAGGCGGGATTAGTAAAAATGGCATGAAGGCCACCGCCGGTGCCGTGGACTCGGTTATCATTTCCGAAAATGAGCTCAGGTTGACGACCATCGGCGGGCATCGGCCGCGGGGCATTTGCGGATCCGGGATTGTTGATTTGATTGCTCAAATGCTATTAAGTGGTTGGATTGATTTTTCCGGCCGCTTTAATCCCGAGAAGTCCTCGCGGATCGTGATTCGTGACGGCGAGTATGGAGTCCTATACGCCAGCCGGGAAGAATCAGGCAATGGTCAAGAACTGCTGTTTACCCAAAGTGATATGAGCCAGTTCATCGATACCAAAGCTGCCGCCTCTACCATGGTTGCCTATCTGCTGGAACGGCTGGGGGTTGAACCGATCGATGTCGATCGACTGTATGTTTCCGGAGCCTTTGGGACGTATATCAATCTGGAGTCGGCAATCACCATCGGCCTTTATCCTGATTTACCGAGAGAACGTTTTGTTTCGTTGGGTAATAGCTCCTTGCAGGGCGCTTATGTGTTGTTAACGGATGATCAGAAAATGGAGGAAGTGACCAGGCTTCAGGAACGGATCGAATATCTGGAATTTGGAGCGGCCACGGATTTTATCTCCCGGATGTATGCCGCCCGCTTTCTACCGCACACCGACTTTGATCTCTATCCCACGGTTAAGGCAGCGCTTAGAAAACAGGGACGATTTCGGTAGTAATTTAGTAAGCTTTCAAATAAATAAGTAAAACAATAAGAACCCCGGTGATTGGTATACCAATCACCGGGGTTCTTATTTAAGAAAAAATCTATTTCACTTCCATTTGGGGCAGACTGTCAAAACCGATTTGGAGATCTTCATCAGTCGGAACATAGTCGGTCATGTTGCCGGCGTTGTAGTTCATATAGGCGGTCATATCAAAGTAGCCGGTACCGGTTAAACCAAAGACAATGATTTTCTTTTCGCCGGATGCCTTACAGGCGATCGCTTCATCAACGGCGGCTTTAATCGCATGAGCAGATTCGGGCGCAGGCAGAATCCCTTCGATTCGGGCAAATTGGGTGGCGGCCTCAAAAACTTCATTTTGGGTATAAGATTTAGCACGGATGTAACCGTCATGGTAAAGCTTGGAAATGATCGGACTCATCCCGTGGTAGCGTAATCCGCCGGCGTGGTTAGGAGATGGCATGAAACCACTGCCTAAGGTGTACATCCGAATCAGCGGGGTGGTTTTTCCGGTGTCGCCAAAGTCCAGGGCATAGCGTCCCCGGGTTAACGATGGGCATGACGCCGGTTCGACAGCTAAAAAGTCGATGTCATTCTGGCCTTCGATTTTTTCGGCCATAAAGGGGGCAATCAGACCCAGTAAATTGGATCCACCGCCGGCACAGCCAATGATGATATCCGGTTTGATATCATATTTGTCGCAGGCGATCTTGGTTTCTAGCCCAATAATGGACTGGTGCAGACCGACATGGTTTAAGACGCTGCCCAGGACATATTTGCAGCTGTCGGTCGTGACTGCCACCTCAATCGCTTCGCTGATGGCACAGCCTAAGGATCCGTTGGTATCCGGGGTTTCGGCTAAGATTTTTCGGCCGGCGTTGGTGGTGTTGGAAGGCGAGGCAATCACCTTGGCACCATAGGTTTCCATTACCGCCCGACGGTGCGGTTTCTGTTCGGCTGAAATCTTAACCATATAAACGGATAAGTCCAGATGATAGTAAGCACAGGCCATTGACAGGGCAGTGCCCCATTGTCCGGCTCCGGTTTCGGTAGTTAATGAGGTTAAACCCTGCTTTTTGGCATAGTAGGCCTGGGCAGCAGCAGAGTTTAGTTTATGGGAGCCAGAGGTGTTAGTGCCCTCGTATTTATAGTAGATTTCGGCTGGCGTATCTAATTCTTTTTCCAGACAATAGGCTCGAACCAGCGGCGAGGGCCGGAACATTTTGTAGAAACTCTGGATTTCTTCAGGAATTTCAATGAATTCATCGGTAGTATTGAGTTCCTGGTCGACTAATTCTTCGCAGAATACCGGCAGCAGTTCTTCTTTGCTACAGTATTCACCGGTGCCAGGATTCACAAAAGGCTCAGGCAGCTCCTTCATTTTGGCTCGCAGATTGAACCAGTATTTTGGCATCTCATCTTCACTTAAATAAATCTTATAGGGTATCTTTTCCATGATTATTTCCTTTCTTTCTGTGGTTAACTCATTACAGACAGCGGTCTGTAAATACAAAAAACTCGTCCTCTACTAAACGTAAAGGACGAGTATAACGACTCGTGGTGCCACCTTTTTTTACAGGATCAAACCTGCCTCTGCAGAATACTAACATATTCCTCAACACTGACGTAGTTGTCACGTCATGGAATACTCAGCCTAAGCCTTTGACCATGCCCTCAGCGGTCCATTTGATGGATTGCCTTCTGCAAGGCTCTCAGCCTACCTCGCTCTCTGTCAGTGCATCTTCCACCGTTATCTCCGCATCAACGGTTTGTTTTTATCTAATTATCTATATTTTAAATGAAACATTAAGAAAAGTCAATTAGTAAATTCTAATCTTGACAATTATCGGGAAATGAAGTACAATCGATTTGTAAAGAAATTGTAACGAAACAGATTTTCGATTGGAAAGATTGAAATGAAAATGGAGGTTTTATGATAGAAAAACAGAATAGCAGCCCGAATAGAAGAAAAAAGTCGATTTTAAAAATAGGCATGGCCAGCGTGATCATCACCTGTGTGGTAGGAACCGCCAGTTCCTTTGTTTTTGCCAAGGAGATCAAGGTCACCGTTGATGATACCGAAAGAATGCTCAGTGGTGGCATGTTCCAGAGTGTCGGTGCGGTGCTAGAAGGTAATGGCATTGAACTAGGAGATCAATATTCCGTCAATGTCGATACCAACTCGGTGTTGTTTACGGTTAATCATGTTGAAGTGAAAAGCAAGGCTAGCGGTCAACTGTCTGTTGATGGAAAAACAATTATTTATCAGACCGAAGCCGAAACAGTTGGTGATTTACTCAATGAGTATGATCTAAAACTAAATGATCTTGACCGGGTTGAACCAGGCAAGTCTACATCATTAAAAGATGTCAAAGAAGTTGAGGTCATTCGGGTACAAGTTGATGAACTGCCAAGCCGGCAGGTTGTCACCTATACCACCCAGAATAAAGACAACCCGGAAATGGAAACCGGCAAAACCAAGCTTATCCAGGTTGGCGTTGACGGCGAATCCAGCCAAGTTGAACGGGTGCTTTATGAAAACGGGGTGGAAGTCAAGCGGGAAATTATTTTCGATGAAATTGTAACAGCGCCGATACCAGAAATTGTTGAAGTTGGCACGAAAGCAGCGATTGTAGCCCCGGCTCCCGTCACGGAAGCGCCAGTTGTCGAAACCCCGGCAGAACCGCAAGCACCTGTGGTTGAAAGCCCGGCTGCAGCCCAGGCTCCGGTGGTCGTAACACCAGCTACTGCTCCAACTCAGACAACCGCCACCACTACCATTCCCGAAGGTGCTGTCAAAATGACGATCCAATGTACCGCTTATACGGCAACCGGGAATGCCACCGCATCGGGTGTGATGCCTAAAGCGAATCATACCGTAGCAGCCTGGAAAGGTTTGCCCTTTGGAACCAAGATTTATATTCCGGCGATGGGCACCACCTATACGGTTGAAGATCGCGGCGGTGCAGTTACGGAGGGAATCGTTGATATTTATATGGATTCCTATGATGCCTGCATTCAATTTGGACGACAGAACTTGGAAGCTTATATTATTTATTAAATGAATCAAAGACAAAAGAAGGATGTGCGTGGCACATCCTTCTTTTGTCAGAAAAGTATCTTAAAGTAAAAAAAGCAGCAACCGATCACATGGTTGCTGCTTTATTTTTTTAGATGCCTTAAGACCAGCGCCCGATAATCAAAGGGATTGGTGATATCGCGGGAGTAGGGAATGGCGGCAAGGCTAAGTGACACATCAGCTTCAACAGCTTCATACTCGAGAATCAGAGCTTTGAAGGCATCGGTAATTTCCTGATTGATCAGCAATTGATTTTTTACAGAAGTGTTTTCCATCAGAATACTGAAGATGCTGCCATCGAGAATATAAATCAGGTGGTTACTGTAGCAGTGGCTCTTGATAATTTTTAAGGTTTTATAGAGGATCTCGTCCCAGAGCCGGGAACCGTTGATGGTTTTTAGCTCATCCAGATGATTGATCGTAATCATTTCCAGAGTCAGAATGGTTTCGCCGCGGGAAGCGCGATCCATGGCATATTTGAGATCCTTATAGTAGGCTTTTTCGATCGTCAGTCCCGGACTTTCTTCGAGATTATCATAGGATGCAATTTGCTGTTCCAGATTTTTTTTAAAATGGAACAGCTCGCGAACCTTTCTAATCAATAATGCCGAACTCCATAAAATCATCGGAATCACCAGTAGCCAACCGATCTGATAAAATTTAAAGGGCACATCAAGGTAGAAAACCGAAATCAGCGACAAAATTACATAACTGCACAAGAGTAGAATCATAAAAAAGATACTGGCGCCATAGGGCATCGCAATGGTAAAGATTAGGCAGGTGAATAAAATAAACACCACTGAGTAATCAATAAAATTAAATTCTGAGGCAGTAAAAATCAGGAAAGCTCCAAAAATCATTAATCCCATAAAGAAAAAAACAAGCGGCGGAACCATATTGGTTAGGCTGGGCTTTTTAAGGAATTGAAGGTTCGTTTTTTTAGTTGGTTGAGCTTGTTTTTGCTTGATTGCCCTATCTTTACGTTTTTCTGGCTTTGCTTTTTGGGGCTTTGCCTTTTTCGGCGGTAGCGGTTCTTGATTAATTGGCGTTTCTGTTGTCAGCGTTGTTTTTTCCGGTTGGCGTTCTGGTGTTGTTGCCATTTCTGGGGGCGGATCGGGTTTTATTATTTCCGGGCTAACCTCAGACAGTGGCGGCGTCGAATTTGTTTCGGCAAATCTGGAATTGTCAAAAACATCATCGGTGCCAACAGGATTGGTGAGCTCGGATTCAGTTGGTGCTTTAGGGATAGCTGCGGTTCGCTCCGCTTCATATGCGTAAGGGGTGGTTCGTCCCAGAATTTTTGATAGGGTCGGTAGTTCCTCCTCATCTTCTTCGGTTTCGCCGATCGGTATGGAAAAGCCTGTCCGGTCACTGAGTGGCAATGGTTGACTGGTAAGCAGATCACCATTAAAAGCCAACTGATTTGATCGGGTTTCGAAAGGACGGGAATTGAGGACGGCCTGATCGAGAGCATCGTCATCCGAGATATCTACCCCGGAAAGAAAATCTGTGCCGGGTTGGAAGGGATCATCAGAGATGGCCACTTCAACAACATTAGGATTCATTTCTCGCGAAATAAAGCCTTCTTCAGTGAGTGAAGCAAGCTTAGCATCAATTCGTATTTCGCATTCCTGGATGGTGGCATCCAGATGCTGTTTTTTTTCGAGAATAAGATCCAATTTACTCGGCTGGATTTTACTACTATTCATATATATCCATCGCTTTCGCAAATAATTTCGTTGCAATATTTTTGGTCATTGACTTTATCATCATAATCGTCGATGATAAAGAAGCTTTTAGAGGTGGCGAATTCATACAATAAATTTAAAATAGTCCTCTACAACTACACATTATAGCAAAGAATGTGTTTATATTAAAGAGAAAAACGAAAAAAAGACAGTTATTCCTGCTCAGTCGTATTTAAGTAATGAGCTCTGCTTAAAAATGCTTTTAAAAAGCGGTTTTATGTTAATGGCTATGGAGTAAAAAAATAAAAAAAAACAACGATTAAACACGTTGCATTAAATACACATATAGATGCGCTTAAAGTTGCAACTGGCTGTCATATAAATAAATACTTAGACCCTCTAGCTTTGCGTCCTTACCTTTTGGTAAGTTTGCCGAATATATAGTTAATCTCATAATAATACATATTTGTTATTCAGTCAAGTCCAAGGTTGTTATGAACGACTTATGTCCAAGGTTGATTTGTGGGTCAAAAGTGTGCGCATGCTAAGAATAATTCTCGCTTGTGGCGGTTTTTTTCTGATAAAATGGAGGCGAAACCATAAAGCTAGGGAGAAAATGATGTCAGGATTGAAAAACACTTATCAACAGCTTCGCATATAAATTTTGTTAAATGAGAAATTTAAAAGTGTCTATTTTGGGGAATTAAATTTAGGAATTTAAATTATCAACTTTTATCTGTGCATATGTGGATAAGTTATAAAAAAACAATTAACAGGTGCGCTATAAAAAGGCTGAACAGAAAAGCCTGTGCTTAGGCAAGTTTTTGGGGAAAAGCAAGAAATCAACAAAACTTATCCACAAATGGTGGATAGAATTGACCAATATGTGGATAAACTTGTTGATTATCTGTTAAAATTAAAAAATTAAGTGAATTAGAGGAGCTAAATGTGGATAACTTTTTAAAAAAAGGGGAAAGAATTGAAGACTTAGGCCTTAATAATCTGAAGATCATCCAGAATCCGGATTATTTCTGTTTTGGCATGGATGCAGTTTTGCTGTCCTGGTTTGTCTCCCGGCGAACAAAAGGGGCTCCCCACGTTATTGATCTGGGAACCGGAACGGGAATTATTCCATTATTGCTTTATGGCAAAACAAAGGCAGCCTCGATCACTGGGTTAGAGATCCAGGAACCGCTGGTCGAAATGGCTAGACGGAGCATGGCCCTTAATGGCTTGTCAAACGAAATTAGGATCATCGCCGGGGATATTAAAGCGCCTGGTAGTGAGATTCTTCCAAACGCTTACGATGTGGTAGTCAGTAATCCCCCTTATATGCGGGCTCAGGCGGGACTTAAGAACAATTGTGAAACAAAAACTATTTCCCGCCACGAAATTTTATGCAGCATTGAAGATATTCTTATTTTCAGCAAGCGGATGCTAAAGGATCGCGGCCGTCTGTTTTTGGTTCATCGGCCGGAGCGGTTGGGCGATATTATTTCGCTGATGCGATCTTATAAAATTGAGGTCAAGCACTTGCAATTTGTTTACCCATCCTTAAAAAAAGAAGCCAATCTGGTTTTAATTGAAGGACGAAAAAGTGGTAAACCAGGGTTAAAAACTGACGCACCCTTGATTGTTTATCATGAAGATGGTGAATATACACAGGAAATTTACGATATTTATGGGATGACCAAGCCGGAATAAAAACGGAATGGGACAAAATGGAGCAAGATAAAATAAAACAGATCTCAACAAAAGCTGAGATTTGGAGGCTTTTGCTATAAACGACCCCGGCGAGCCTTGAGAATCCGAATATCTTCACCCAAAAAGGGAATCGTTTTGAAGTATCCGGAGATCCGTGAGGAAAGCCGTTCATCATAAAGGGCTTTGATTTTGAGCACCGTCAGGTTACTGGAAATGATCATCTTTTTTTCGGCATTGAGGCGGCTGTCGATCACCTCGTAGAGCTGTTTCTGACTGTATTCGGAAGAAAATTCAGCCCCTAAATCATCGATGATCAGAAGGTCGCAAAGGAGCAGCGGTTCATAGATTTCGGTGGAGGTTTTCTTTTCCCGGAAAAGCTGATCCTGAATACTGGCGACCAGGTGGGCAGCGGTGACGTAGACAATCCCATAGCCTTTTTCGGTCAGCTTGTTGACGATACAATTCGACATAAAGGTTTTACCTACTCCAGGCGGGCCGGTAAACAGGAGCTGGTCTTCGATGTTTTCAAAATTCTGACAATATTTCAGCATATTCTGTTTAATACTGAGGGCATTGGAGCGATGGCTGGCAGTTCCCGAACCAATTGGCTGTTCAGAATAATAGTCAGGATTAAAGGCTTCAAAGGTTTCGCGCTGGGCTCTAGTTTTTAAGTCATAGCTGGAAAAACTGATTTCAGCCAGACACTGGTTCAGACAAGCGCAGATCCCTTCGGGGAGAATCCCCGCGTCCTGACAAAGCGAACAATAAAAGCTATGACTCAGCAGGGCGGCTTTTTCTCCAGCCAAAACTGCTTTACGGGTTTCAAGCGCGCTCATCTGTTGGCGGATGGCAGCGGTTTTCTCCTGCTCATTAGCGATGGTGGCACGGGTCAGGGCAACACCCAGACGATTGATTTGATTGTCAAGATCAGAAAGCTCGGGTATCTGACGATAAAGGGCTTCCTTTTTTTTGCGTTGTTTGAATTGGTAAGCATGCTGTTTTTCCTGTAGCAGGGCAAAGGCGGCATTATAGGTCTTCATTATTTATCTCCAGTTCCGGCCATAGATCTTCGGCATAGTCAACTTCCATGTCCAGGTAAGCCTGTTTACGGGCATCACTCATTGGTTCAAGCGATTCCTTCTGATCAAATTTGGCTTTTGGTTTGTCATTTTTAATGTCTTCCAGGGTTTTGAAGCCCTGTTCGTGCCAATTTTTGAGAATCCCGTCAATATACTTCATATTCGGTTTGTTGGTGCGAGATAGGGCCTGTACAATGATTTCCATTGAAAAGCCGTAATCGTTAAACCAGGTATCGATCATCTGTCGCTCAGAAACCATCGGGTTTCGCTGAATGCCCAGGTATTTAAAGATTTGATAGTAGCCAGTCCGTTTATGCGCTGAGTCTTTGATATAGGCTTCAGCTTCAATATGATCGCGCACCGCGGCACCATGAAAGGCTTTGGCTACGGTTTCCAGATAGGAGACCACCTGGGCTGGGGTAAAGGTGCGGTCTTTTTTATTGATCATATTAATTGAATACTCAACAATCAGAATTACCGCTTCCGGGGTGAAATTGTAGTCATCCAACCAGCGTTTAAAGACCAGGGTTTCTTTTTTCGTGATGGTTCGGCTTTCGTACATATCCTGAATGGTGGTGTACATGCGTTGAATCCGGTCTTCCATGCTGTTAGAAGACTGCGAGTTCTTAGGCACCGTTGTTTCGGGGATGGCCTCATTTTTATAGAGGATCGTACCGGTGATATTGTAGAAACGAACCAGTGCATCGCGGGTACCGGTATATTCAATGGCAATGATTTTTTCAGAAGCCCAGTAATCCCAGGCTTTTTTTACGTCGGTTTCCAATAAATTTAGATCCTTGGCGATATCCTCATTGCTGATCGGGGTCAGACCCATATTAAAGCATCGCTTTAAGCCGTAAAGATAAACCTTTACGTAGTCGCCCCGAGCCATGGGCATATAGTGATTGATAAAAATATTTTCAATGGGTGTCACACCCAGATCATCATGGCTGGAAACTAATTCAAAACGATTCATGTTCTACCTCTAGTTATGGATTGATGTATTTTTATTGCTAAAAATTTTAGTTTGGACAGGTGCAATGCTGTTATTATATCACATCATTTTTAATTTGTGAGGAATTCCTATTTTCTTTAAGTAGTCGAAAGATTTCTTAAAGAGTGCAAGAAAAATGGCATAAAAACTCAAGATTTCTTGATAAAATTGAAACTTATGATATAATTACCAATTGGATATTACATATACACTTGCACTGAAAGGAATAAATATGGATGCTTTTATTATAGAAGGAGGTAACCCCCTACAAGGTGAGGTTACAATCTCCGGGGCAAAAAATGCCGTACTGGGAATTATTCCGGCTGCAGTACTTTGTGCCTGCTCAAGTAAGATAGAAAATGTTCCTGATATTAAAGATGTTAACAAGATGATTGTTATTCTTGAAAAATTGGGAGCTGAAATATATAGAGAAAATGATACCTTAATTATTAATACCGAAAAACCGATTTCATTTGATGTGTCGGAGTATGAAGAGGAAACCGGCCAGATGCGCGCCTCTTATTACCTGCTAGGAGCATTGCTGGGACGCTACCGCAAGGCGATTGTGCCATTGCCTGGTGGCTGTAACATCGGCGACCGCCCGATTGACCAGCACATTAAAGGCTTTCAGGCTTTGGGAGCAACCGTGGTAATTGAACATGGCCAGGTAAAAATGGAGGCGCCCCAACTAAAAGGTGCCCACATATTCCTGGATGTGGTCAGCGTTGGCGCCACGATCAACATTATGCTGGCAGCAGTTCGGGCTGATGGTAAAACGATCATTGAAAATGCCGCTAAGGAACCCCACATCGTTGATGTGGCTAACTTTTTGAACTTGATGGGAGCAAATATTAAGGGTGCGGGAACAGATGTTATCAAGATCGTTGGGGTTGATGAAATGCATGGCTGTGAGTATTCGGTGATCCCCGATCAGATTACCACCGGTACTTATATGATGGCCGCTGCCGCCACCGAAGGGGATATTTTAATTAAAAACGTGATTCCCAAGCATATGGAGGCGGTTACCGCCAAGCTCAGCGAAATGGGTGTGATTGTCCGCGAAGAGGACGACGGGATTCGGGTTATTGGCAAGCATCCCTTAAAGGCGGTGAATGTTAAGACCATGCCGTACCCGGGTTTTCCCACCGATCTGCAACAACCGATGGCGGTTTTAATGACCGTTGCCGAGGGGACTAGCACCATCACTGAAAGTATCTTTGAAAGCCGCTTTAAATATGTGGACGAGCTTCGCCGGATGGGAGCCAATATTTCGATTAATAGCCGGACGGCAACGATTAATGGGGTCAAGTCCTTATCGGCCACCAAGATCAAGACCACCGATTTAAGAGCCGGAGCAGCCATGGTTATTGCCGGATTAATTGCTGATGGTGAAACAAAGATCACCGAAATTATCCATATTGATCGGGGATATGCAAATTTACAGGAAAACCTGCGAAACCTGGGAGCCGATATTCGTCGGATTTCTGAGAAAGACCCTACTTATCTTTAGTTAGCTTCTGACTGATATGAAGAAAGCTACGAAACAGTACCTTAATTCTCATAAAGTTAGGTTAAGTCAGGTTTAAGTAAGATTCGCTAGGATAAGCGTAACAATTGAGCTGGCCTTGGCGCATTTAAATGGATGTTTTATCAGGTGTTAAAATGAACAAGGGAGCAAAGATTGAAATTTTGTAGCTTATATAGTGGAAGTTCAGGAAACAGTTTATTTGTCTCAAATAACAACACAAAAATACTCATTGACGCTGGTCTCAGCGGGAAACGAATTCAAAGTGCCCTGGATATCATCGCCGAGGATCCCCGCGAAATCAATGGTATCATGGTAACCCATGAGCACAGTGATCATATTCATGGGGTGGGGGTATTATCCCGCCGTTTTAATTTGCCAATTTATGCCAATCAGAAAACCTGGGATGCGATGATCAAGGGTCTGGGTAAAATCGCCGAAGAAAATATTAAAATCTTTGATTTTGAGAAGCCGTTTTGTATTCAGGATCTTCAAATCAAAGCCTTTAAAACATCCCATGATGCAGCGGATTCAGCGGGCTTTGTCATTTCTGATGGCAAAAATCGACTCGGAATCGCTACCGATTCGGGGATTATCACCCCGGAAATGCGTAGCGACCTGTGTGGCTGTGATTTGGTGGTACTAGAATCCAACCATGACGTGTCGATGCTGGAAGCTGGAGCCTATCCCTTTTACCTCAAACAACGGATAAAAAGCGACTTTGGTCACTTGTCCAATGAGACCGCTGGGGATTTAGCGCAGGCGCTGGTAGAAAAAGGCACCCGGCAACTGGTGTTAGCACATCTCAGCCAGGAAAACAATTATCCGCTATTGGCTTATCAAACCACCGCCCGGATCTTAAGCGAAGCGGGGATGGTTCTGGATAAGGATGTTAAACTTTGTGTGGCAAAAAGAAATAGTACCAGTGAGATAATTAATCTGTGAGATCTTCAACTAAGATTGAGGAGTAACAATGAATGACGATCTGAAAAATGGAAAAACCCTAAGTTCTCTGTTTATTGGAATGCTTGGTGCAATTATTGGCGGCGTGATTGTCGGTGCCTTATTTCTTGGCGTCAACTTTTTTTTCGACAACAGCACCGTAATTCAGGGCGCTAAAAATGAAATAGTCGTCAGCCAGGGGACGGCCGATACTGTCATCGAGGCGATTGCTCAAACCGTGCCACCATCGGTGGTGGGGATTGAAACAACCGGCGTGGCGATGACGGTCTACGGACCCCAGGAAGCATCAGGCGTTGGTTCCGGTTTTATTTTGACCAGTGATGGTTATATTGCCACCAATCAACATGTCGCATCGGATGGCATCTCCGGCATGACGGTATCGCTTGCTGACGGGAATCGCTACGATGCGAAACTGGTCTGGTCGGATGTAAGCTTGGATATGGCGATCATTAAGATCGATGCGACTGATTTGCCAGTGCTTGAATTGGGCGACTCAGACGATGTCGTCGTCGGCGAACTGGCGGTTGCAGTGGGGAACCCCCTGGGTCTTAACTTTGAGCGAACGGTGACGGCCGGAATCGTCTCGGCGATCAACCGTAGTATTCCTCTGGATACCGGCTTGGCGGAAGATTTGATTCAAACCGATGCGTCGATCAATTCGGGAAACAGCGGTGGACCGCTAGTCAATAAACACGGCAAGGTGATCGGTATCAATACCTATAAATTGACTACCGGTGAAGGAATGGGCTTTGCTATTCCGATTAATATATTAAAACCAATACTTAATGAGATTGTCGCTACCGGTAAGTTTGAGCCGACAGTGATGGGGATCACAGCTTATGATCGGGCGATTGCCGATTATTACATCACCGACAGCAAGGTAAACTTTAATGAGGGGATCTATATTGCATCAGTGCAACAGGGCGGTGGCGCCGCCAATGCTGGTCTGACAACCGGAGATATTATCAAAGAAATCAACGGGGTTAAGACAAACACCATGCTTAAGATGAAAGAAATTCTCTATGGCGTTAGTGCTGGTGATAAGGTAGCGGTTACCTTTGAACGGAATGGTCAAATGCAGACCATTGATGTGGTAGTGACTTCAGGACAATAAATGATGGTCGTTGAATTGCAAAGAGCCTTATATATTTACACTTGTAAATATATAAGGCTCTTTTAACTGGTCTTTTTTACAAAATGAAACGAAAAGATTGACATTTTCACAAAAAAACATATAATTATAACAATAATTGCAAAAAGTGTTATCGAGTATCATAATGGCAAAATAAAGCAAGAAATGGGTGAACGGATGAAGAAGGTAGTGGATGATGAGCGACTGATGGTGAAAATTTGTGAGATGTATTATAACCAGGATATCAATCAAAAGCTGATTGCGACTGAGTTGGGTCTGTCGCGGCCAACCGTATCCCGGATTCTTCAGAATGCCAGGGAGCGGGGGATTGTCAAAATTATTATCGATCCTATTTTTGGCAACAACTATGTCGATCTGGAAAAAAAGTTGGAGAGCCGTTATGGTTTAAAAGAAGTTTTTATCGTCGATACCAAACAGGATAGCCGCGATCAGAAGGATGAGCTGGCCAAGGCGACGGCCAATTATCTGGAGCGACTGATTAAAGATGACAGTATTATCGGGGTTTCAATGGGTTCTTCGATTGGTCAGATCTATCGTTTTGTATCTAAGGGAACCTCTAAGCGGGTGACCTTTATCCCGCTGATCGGCGGGATCGGCCATCTGGGGATGGAACTGCATTCGAATACCATTGTCGAAGCATTAGCCAAGGCTTTTGGCGGGGATTCCTTTCTGCTCCATGCGCCGGCGCGGGTTTCTGGGATCAAGATCAAAGAAGAATTGATGAAGGAAGCAGATATCCGGCGGATCATCAAAATGGGCGATGGTTTGGATGTGGCGGTAGTTGGGATCGGGGTTCCTAGTCGCGGCTCGGCGATTATGTCGACCGGCTATTATGATGAAAAGGATATGGAAACGATGCGCAAAAAAAATGTCGTGGGTGATGTTTGTATGCAGTTTTTCGATATCAATGGCAGCACTGAAGCCTTTGAGGGCGACAACTGCGTGATTGGGGTCGATATTAAAAAGTTGCGACGGGTTCCGCATTCAATTGGTGTTGCCAGCGGTTCCGAGAAAGCCCGGGCCATTCAGGGAGCCATCACTGGCGGATTCATTAATGTCCTGGTTACTGATGTGGAATGTGGGAAAAAAATGCTGGAACTTGATCAGGCCTCTGAAATGGTGACAAAAAATGAAATGATCGATGCAGAATCCGAGAGGAATGTCAAAAAATGATCATGCCAAAAACAGAAGCCCTCAAAGATATTAAACTATTTGCCCTGGATATGGATGGCACGGTTTATCTGGGCAATGGTTTAATCGACGGAGCCCTGGACTTTATCGATGAATTGCGAGTGCGCCAAAGAGATTTCATTTTCATCACCAACAATTCATCGCGGGGATCCAGCTTTTATCAGGAAAAGCTAAAAAAAATGGGCTGCTTTGTCGAAGCAGACCGGATCATTACCTCTGGAGATGTGACCATTGAATATCTAAAAACCTATCATCCCGGACAATCCGTTTATCTGATGGGCACGCCATTATTGGAAGAAAGTTTTAGACAACACGGTATCAAACTGGTCGAAGACCAGCCGGATGTCGCGGTGGCCAGTTTTGACACCACCCTGACCTACGAAAAACTAGAAAAAATCTGTACCTTTATTATAAATGGTGCGGTATTTTTGTCTACCCATCTGGATTTAGTTTGTCCCACGGAAAGCGGTTTTATTCCCGACTGTGGTTCCATCTGTGCCCTGATTAGCAAATCTACTGGGGTGGAACCAAAATATTTAGGCAAACCATTTCCTGAAACGATGGCGATGATCTTGTCCATTACCGGCCATAAAAAAGAAGATGTGGCCTTTGTCGGAGACCGGATCTACACCGATGTGGCCACCGGCGTCAATAACGGAGGCAAGGGTTTTCTGGTATTGACCGGGGAGACCAAAATGGCGGACTTAAAAAACTCGCAGGTGGTTCCGGACTGTGTCTTTGACTCGCTTAAAGAAATGATCAACTATTTATAAAACTGTTTAATTTATCAAAAACAGGGAAGATAATAAGAACATGGATCATAATCTAGATGACCGAAAAGTTAAGAGAATAAACCGAAAGGAATGAAAGATTCATTAATAGGTAGGAATATGCATGCGAAAACAGTTACTATTATTAATCCCACCGGTTTACACGCACGACCGGCAGCGGAGTTTTGTCAGAGGGCCGGAGAATTTAGAGCTGATATCCGAATCAGGAAGTTGGGGGACGATCCCAAAGAGGGCGATGCAAAATCGTTGCTAAGCATTATGACAACCGGGATTGGCCTAGGTGATGTGGTTGAAATTTTTGCCGAGGGTGAGGATGAAATGCTGGCAGTGGAAACCCTGGTGGCTTTGATCGGCGGCGGATTTGGCGAAAAGAAAAATTAAGTCAAGGCAAAAAAACACCGACAGGTGTTTTTTTAGTGGGTGACTTTATATTTACTTACCTATTTGGTGTGATCAGGCATAAAGCAGTTCGTTTTTATAAATGATCGATTTTAAATCGGCCTGCCGCCACTGCAGTTCATCCAGACTGATGCCGAAGTCCAGTTGACCCTGGGTGGCGATCAGGAGATGCTCAAGGTTGCAGTTGCCGGCCCGTTCGCCAATCCCAAAGAGGGTGGAATCGGCATATTTGGCGCCGGAACGGAGCCCTTGGATGGAATTGGCTACGGCCATCCCGAGATCGTTGTGCATGTGCACCTCAATGTCGATGTTAGCAGGGATTTGGCTGATCGTGGCCTTGCAGAAGCTCGGCGACATGATTCCCACCGTGTCCGAAAAACGCAGGGTGGTGGCGCCCAGATCCCGGGCGGTTTCAATCAGCTGGATGACGAAATCCCAGTCAGCCCGGGAGGCGTCCTCCAGGCCAATGGTCAGTTCTCTTTTTGCGGTGTGGATGGCCGCGGCGCAGGTGCTCAGGGTTTCCAGCACCTGGGAGCGGCTTTGGCGCAGCTTTTCGCGAATCAGCAGATCCGAAGCGGGGACACAAACATGGATAATGTCGGCACCACAAGCGATCGATTGGCTGATATCAGAGCGATTCATCCGGTTCCAGCCAATAATCTGAGCATTTTGGCAGGCCAGTTTGATTTTTTCAAAGGCGCGGCATTCTTCCTTACCGATGGCGGGGGTGCCGGCTTCGATCCGGGTAACCCCCAGAGCATCCAGCGATTTGGCGATGGTGACTTTTTCACGGACGGTGAAAGCAATGCCGGGGCTTTGTTCACCGTCTCTTAGGGTGGTGTCAACAATATATTTTTTTATCATTTTGCACCTCGCTGGCAAGGGTTTGCAGTTCCAGATCAGACAGGTTTCGGCCTAACTGGGTGCAACGGGATTTGATTTGTTTTAAAATCGAGTGAGCTGTCGATTCGGATAAACCGGGGTCGTTTAGTTTATACAATAGGCTTTTGCGACCAGAGTGTTTGCCCAGCACAATTTCTCGCTGGTTGCCGACAGTTTGAGGATTAAAGGGCTCATAGGTATGGGGGTTTTTTAACACACCATCGACATGAATGCCAGATTCCACCTTGAAAATATCGGCGCCGATGATGGCCTTCATTTTTGCCACCGGCTGGCCGGAGCACTTTTCATAAAGGCCGCGTAGTTCACTTAAAACTGATAAGTCGCCGCTAAAGGCATCGGGCTGATGGAGCTTTAGACTCATCAGGACTTCTTCCAGAGGTGCCAAATTATGGTGGTTGGCAAAAGCGCAGCTGATGCTCGTTCCGCCGGCCAATAGCCATTCCAGGGCGATGGCGGCGGCACAGTGGTGGTGGTTGCTGGGACATAGATCCAGGGTTTGGGCACCGCTGCCTAGCAGGGCTTTGAAAATTGTCGGATAGTCCCGGTTCATCAGGTCTTCTAACCCGGTGATGCGGATCTTTTGATGCGGATAGAGAGCTGATTTTAATTTGCTGACGGGAATATTTTTTTCCACCAGATCATTGGGCTCCAGCTTCCAGAGGGGCTGGGGTTTTGTCATCCCAGAGCTATCTAAAGAGATCGGAAAAATTCGAGTCAGAAAAAAACTGCGGCCGCCCAGCCACTTTCTTAAACTGGCGGCACTTGACGGAAAACCGAGTCGGGCAAGCAAATCCGGGGTCAATTCGATTTTTGTGACCCCACAGCTAAAAAGCAGGTCACAGAAATGGTTAAGATCCCGGGTGCTCATCCCGGCCGTATCAAAGCTTGTCAGTGTCCGATCAATAATAGTAACCATTTGTGTACCCCGCTTTCGTTTGTTTTAATTTTAAAATGATGCTGCCGATGTAAGGGCAGCATCAATCGGTGAAGTATTAAAATAAAAGATTAGCCCAGTACCGACAATTGTTATATCATGTTGTGACCTAGGGGTCAGACCCTGTGCCTCAAGGCGAACAGTTGCGGAGCAATAACATAATAAATTGGTATTCCTAAATTCGCAACTGTACGAATTGTGCGCATTCAACAGATTAACAATTGGTCGGTACGGTCGTTTGGCACTACCCCAAGAGGGCTAAATAACCAGGTCCTCGACGACCTTGCCGCCTTCGATGTGTTCCTCCATAATCCGTTCGACATCGTCGACGGTGACCTTGCCATACCAGACGCCTTCGGGATAAACGACCACGATCGGCCCCTTGTCACAGATCCCGAAACAGCCGGTGTTGTTTAACATGATGTCGCCGGATAATTCCCGTTCGTCGATTTCTTCAAGAAAGGTCTGCAGGATTTTTACTGAATCCTGTTGAAAACAATACCCCTGTTGGGTGCCGTTGATCCGGCAGCTGGTGCAGATAAAAAGATGATGTTTAGGACTAACCATTTTTAAATTCCTCCTGATCGCTTATAAATAGTTTTTGAATGATGATTAATAATTGGTCGGTACGGTAGTTAGTAATGTTAGAAATTACCGGCAGTCCGCAGTTCGGACCTTAAGATTTCCTGGGCTGCTGTTTTAACGGCGTCTTCGATGCGGTCGTAGGTTGAGATGACCTTGATGCCCTTGCTTTCCAGTCGTTTGGTGGGCAGATCGCCGATGCGCATGGTGATGGCAGCATCGCAGTCATTTAGCGCTTTTAGAATGGTGCCGATCTTATCTTCCTTTTCGTCGCATTCTTCTTCGCCGGTGCAATACTTACCAATCACCCGTTTTTCCTTAAACTGGACCTCTTCGTCAAGGTAATCATAAATATAAAGCTCAGAAGCCTGACCGAAATGCTGATCCACCAGCATCCCGCCTTTAGAGGTGATCGCAAAGCGCAATCCCTTTGGCGCGGCCAGAACCATCGCTTCGCTTTTGGCTTCAGTTTCCCGAAAATCGAGGGAGATGTCACTGTCCAGTTTGCCGATGGCGTCGGCACGGCATTGTTTGCAGTGATACATTTGTTTTAAGTGAACCCCGCATTTATCCCGAATCGCATTGATTTCATGGTTAGTGGCAATTTGCAAGCCCTCAAAGGCGGAGCCTTTGACTGGAATCAGCGGCATCACATTGGAGATAAAACAGCCCAACGCTTTGACCGTCTTGACCACTTCTTCAATGTGGGTGTCATTGATTCCCATCAGGGTTACGGTATTGATTTTGACAATCACCCCCTCATCGATGAGAAGCTTGATCCCAGCAAGCTGGTTAGCCAACAAAACTGAGGCACCAGCCTCGCCATGGTAGCGGTTGCCCATGAAATCGATATGTTTGTAGATTTTTGCGCCGATGACCGGGTCAACCGCATTGACGGTGACGGTAATGTGAGAAACCCCCAGTTTAACCAGTTCTTTGGCATAGTAGGGCAGCATTAAGCCATTGGTAGAAACGCAGAAGGTAACATTGGGGTCATCTTCATGGATCAGGGTCAGGGCCTTTTTCGTTTCTTCAAAGTTTGCCAGGGCATCTCCGGGGCCGGCAATCCCAACGACGGTCAGGTTGGGTACCTTTTCTTTAACCAGTTTATATTTTTCAAAGGCCGCTTCCGGGGAAAGAATCTCGGTAGTCACGCCGGGACGGCTCTCATTGGGGCAATCAAATTTGCGGACACAGTAATTACACTGGATATTGCATTGCGGCGCAATGGGGAGGTGCATCCGGGCGTTTTTCTGAGCGCTGCCGCAACTGTAGCAGGGATGATTGGCGGTTTTTTCTTCGATCGTCATGATGGTTGTATGTGTCGTTGATTTGGGATTTTCCAGCACTTTCATGGTTGTGTCCGTTTCCGGCTCCAATCCGTATTTGGATTTGGATCCTTCATTATAGTAGGTGTTATAGAGGGTTTCCCGAAAACCGCCTTCGACCGCTTTAAGAATGGTGTTGGTGATCTGATCAAGGAGCACCTGAGAGCCTTCGTAGCCCAAGGTTCGAACCCGCTGACCGCCGATGCGGTCATGGATGGGGAAAGCGCAGCGGATCAAGGGAATCCCGTGTTTTTCTTCAATTCGACGGCCGTCGGAATTTCCCAGCATTAAATTAGCACCAAGTCGCAGGGCTTCTTCCTCGATGGTTTCAAAGTCGACATCATTTAAGATCGCGTAATTGTCAACAAAAAGAACATCGGCCAGTTTGGAAAGCTCGGCGGCAATTTTTTCTTTGAGTTGGGGACAATTGGAACCAGTAGCCGCGATCACCGGCATCACCCCATTTTCACAACAGAGTCGGACAGCCGAAACGACAAAATCCGGTTCGCCGAAGATGGCAATGCGACCCAAGGCATTATATTTATGGGAGTCCACCATGCCATCAAGATAACGCCCTCTTTCCTTAGTGATTTTTACTGGAATGACTTTTTTTGACAATTCGGCTAAGAGATCGATTAAGGCATCGGTATCCCGAAGCCCCATTGGCAGGTTCAGCCGTTTGTAGGGAACCCCGAAGTTTTCGTAGAGGTAAACCCCCGGGGATTCGTCGGGCTTGATGGTGTCAG
>JAHIQT010000193.1 GCA_018903255.1 Bacillota bacterium
AAAAAACCAGCGATACCAAGGGTAAAACCTTTTAGTTTAACCGCTTTCGACAGATCTTCCGGAAATAGTGACAATAAATTGCTTAAGAATTCTCCAAACGCAAAATAATCCCGTTCCGTTTCATCCTCGGAATCCTGGAAGGTCTGAAATTTCTCAATTACTTTTTGATATCGGCTACGGCCAAAACCGACCCCTTCGATTTTAAAGTCTTCGAAAAGCCGTCGATTTGATTTCTTAGTGGTTGCCAGTTTTAATGAACGATTATGTAAAACAGATTTTAAGTCCTCTTCGAAATATCCATTTCTTACAAATGTGAAGAGGTCTCGTATAAAAGCGTAGATTTCACTGTGATATCCGGGGATCCCTCCGGGCAGACTTAGGTTAAGACCGATCGATTGAGCAACATTATGAAGTAACAGAGCGTAGGAATAGTGGCTGAAAACAACCTGAACATCGCCAAAGGCATAACCTTTTTCCAGAATATCCTGGGCTACATATTTGAATTCATTGACCTGGCCATAGGATCGAAAAAAATCGACGGCTGGTTGTTGAATCGGCTGACTTTCCACCCCATAGATCCGGACCAGATCGTTTCCCTCTTCAAAGGATTCAGACACTCGGGAATAAAAGGTTTCTGGCTGATCGATGCCTTCAATCCGGGGTGTTTGGATAATTTCAATATCGGCTCCAGCAAAGGCAGTGATCAATGCCCGCTCCAAGCCAATGGCATTGGTATTGGCGAGAATGCCAAACTTGCTATTTTTAAAACCAGCTTCATTGTTAACCAGATCGATGGCCATTTTTAAAAGGCTAACATAATCCACCAAGCTGTCTTGCTTTAACCGATTTTCATAAGCTTCCAGGATCATCATCAAATCAATTAATTTTGGCGAATCCGCCTTGGTCTTCAACACATCCTGGGCATCCATTATCCGGATCTCATCGATTTGATGGATAAGCTCGCTGGCGGTGGGAATATCAATCCACTCCGGATTGACAAAATACCTCAGTTGCTGCAATTGATCCTGCATGATATCCATCATCAGATTGGTGGCAACGTCCTGATTAATCAGCTTCAGTACTTCCCCATCTAAAGCGGTCTGAACTTGACAGATACCCGAAGCCAAATCATAAATGGTTTTGCATTCCAGATTGATACAGGGAATCCCCTGATCATTTGCCTGTCTGATGTATTGTTCACCCACCGTATAGTTAGGAACAATGAGCATTTTCTTTTTAAATGGATTATCTTTCACAAACTGGTTAAATGTTAAAGCTGATTTCACGGACATTTCCTCCAACTCAATTTTATGACATGAATTAGTTTTTTGTTTCTCAATCCTGTGTCAGTGAACAATTATCCACTGATGCACTCTAAAGCTGTTCTATTCCAAATTAATCGTTTTCATATAGGTCTTTGATCCTTCTTACCCGTTTCAACAGTTCCTCACGAACCTGAACCGGCGAAACAACCTTGACATTTTCTCCATATTGCAAAAGCCAGAAATATAGACCATCACCATCATTGACAGCAACTCTGACATCATACTCATCCGAGCCATTTTGTTTAAACTCAATGTTTTCGCCAAAATAGTCGATCAGTTCATCGACCATGTTTGGTTTCACTCTTAAAACTAGGTGTATCTTCTCTCCACCAAAATTATAGAGACTTTTGGCAACATATTCTTCAATTTTATTGGATGGGTTGTCACCGACCACTTCTTTGGCTGGCTTAACCGGCATATCAGTAATGGAAAAATTGACAATCCGATCCAATCGATAGAAGGATAAATTGTCATACTTATCATAATTCCCAATCAGATAATAACGGTCTCCACGCCATTTCAAGGAATAGGGGTTGACCAGATATTCTTTTCCATCAAACCTGACCTGTCGGTCTAGATTTGTATCCGTATATTCATATTGGAACCTTACTTTTCGTCCTTTTCGAATGGCGATCAACAACATATCAATGTGTTCGGCAACCTTTAGTTTATTGGTTTTGACATAGGATTTTACCGGCGTTACATTTTGCAGAACTTTTCTGCTTTCTGAACTGGCCAGCAGTCTCAACCGCTTGGCCAGGGATTCCGATTTTTTCTCAGTTAAAAACCGGGCCTGCCAGACTGCGTCAATGAGGATTTTCAGCTCCCAATCCTCAAAACTCCGACTACACATGTAATAGCCTTTGCGGTTGTCATCCGATAATTCGATCTCGTATCCATAATCACTTTCATTATTGTAATACTCTTTTAAGGTATTGATATCCCGGCAAACTGACTTGCGCTCTGCTTCGATCCCATAGGATTGGAGTTTTTCGCAAATTTCATTGGCTGTAAGTGGATGATTTTCATCCGTTTCTTTCAGAATATCCAGGACGCGTAAGAGTTTCATTTTTGTCTTTTCCATGCAAACCTCCCTATCGTTTTCTTAGAGCATTATAACAAAACACCCATGACTATATTGGTATTACTGGCTTGTGTTTTATGCGTTTAAATTCTTTCCCACTAACCACATCTAAAACCCAAAATCATTGGCAAAAGCCAGATCCATGGCTACCCCATGCCGAAGCACTTCCACGCCATTGCTCTCATCAATGGCCACCAGATAATATTGTTTTGATTTGTCATACTGTTTGTTTTTAAAGGCGAACTGCATACGGAAAATCCGCTGTTGGGCGTTGTCATCTTTATTATCCGCGGTATAGCTCTGTTCGTTGGAGATTTTCTGATTGTCTTCCGAGATAAAGTAAATCCGGTAGCTGGTGATACTGATGCCGTCCCCCACCGGTTCCGTCTGCATGAAATCCAGAAAAACGATCAGGTTGGTGATCTTCTGAACCATGCTCACCAGCATAATCTGGGCTGGTCGGGTTTCGATCCGGCCTTTTTCAGTTTTGACATCAATGACCGGGATGATCATTTCCTGGGGAGACGATCCGCCATGGACAAAATTCTGTCCACCGCCAGCGACCTTAAAGACATTGGAGCTCACCGGGAAGGACACGGTTTTGGTGTCATCATTACCCAGGATCTTCCCCATCGGCATCGAAGCAATGCCATCCCCGAATAGCGCCTGCTGATGGATGATAAAACGACGATTGACAAAGGCATCCTTACTGGCACCATTACCGATCTTGTCGCTTTCCTGAAGCTTATCCCGTTTGTAGATAAATCCGTGATCGGCGGTAACCATAAAATGCGTGGTGTTGGCATTTGAGGTCAAACGCTTGATCAGCCCGTGAATTTCGTTGATGGCTTCTTCACAAGCGGTAAAGACCTCATTTTCGGTGTTTTGCTTGTCGCCCCGGGCATCAATCTGGTTATGATAGATATAAACCACATCCATGCCAGTAAAGACATCCCGAAGCTCGGCCTTTTTCATGGCTCTAATTTCATCAAACTGAACGCATCGGCTGTTGGGGACATAGTTTTTTAGAATCGTTTCCCGCTGTTTCAGATCATCGGCAGTGCACCCATCCACCAGTACCTTATAATCTCCAGAGATGGTAAGCGTCTTGTGGGGAAGCAAAGCCGCCATTCCCAGCCGGGTATAAGAGGGTAATACCCCTAACATGCCCGACAACCTGGCGGTACACTTTTTATCATCCTGAAGTTTTAAAAACAGTTCATGACCCACCTCATAGCGCAGGGCATCCGAGATGATCACCACCAGCTTATCCTTGATCGGTCTGATTAGCTGTTCGTAAAACCGGCGCTGCAGCGGCAAAGCCGCTGGCATGCCTTCACTGACCAGGGCGTCATTCCAGCCGGTTATGGCCTTTGCCAGGTATTCGTTGGTGTAGATGTTCTCAACCAGATCCCGCAGCTTCTCAAAACCGGCGGTCTCACTGAGCTGATCAAAATAGTAATAGAATTTCCGGTAATGACCATCAATGCGGTAGTCGGCTTCCAGATACTGATCGACGACGCTTTTAAAGGTGTTTTGACACTGATACTTGGCGCTTAGAATCAGATAGTAGGCATGGTTAAGGAGTCCATAGCTGGTCTTAAAGATATTGGCAAAATGTTTTTTCTGGCGTTCTTCGCAAATCGCCGGAATGGTGAGATCCGAAAGCTTTGCCCCGGTATCCTCTGCCAGCAGACGCTCCATTACCCAGGCAATGATAACCCCATCGATGACGGCAAAGGTATCACAGGCCATTAAAGCTCCGGGATCATAGCCCTTAAACACGGCACCGACGTTGAGACCCCTGGCCACATAGGCCGACAGATCATCATACTTCTGACGATAGAGGACGTTGTTCATCAAGCTGTCCAGAAAAGCGATAATGTTCCCGGATTTATAGCTCACAAAGCTTTTTAAGCCTTCCGGCAGATCCGCCTGGAGATATCGGGCGGTATAGGTAACAAATAGGGTCACGACCAGCTTTTCGAGATTGGGGGTGACATCGTTGTAACCAAAGTGTTCCTCGCAAAGCCCCCAGAACGGTGTAAGCAGATCGTGCTTTTCAAACTCACCCAACATCTTATTTTGATCAAAGCGGTTGTCTTCAGAACTATTTTCTTCAAAACTATTTTCTTCAGAACTATTTTCTTCAGAACTATTTTCTTCAGAACTATTTTCAGAAACGCCTTCATCCATTAAAACAACCCGCACCACCTCTTCAAAGGAAGCAGTCCGGGTTTTACAGAGCACACTCATCAGTGCCACTTCAATAGTTTCCCGGGTAAAGTTCTCAATCTCAAGATCATAAAAGCGCTGGGTCCGTTCCCGGGCCGAAAAGAATTTGATATATTTCTGGATCACCGGTTTATACTTTTCATCAATACCCAGATCGACAGTCAGCAGGGACACCCGGTCGGCATGAAAAACCTTCGAATAACGGATGGTATCCTCCAGATGATTATCCCGAACCAGAGGCCGGGGAAAAGGTGCATAAACCAGATAGCTGGTGACCGTATCCACCCGCTCCAGAAAGTATTTGGTCTGAAACTGATTATCCGGCTCCAGCCGATACAGCTTGGCACCAGTAAGCTCCAATGACTCGATTTCAGTCGCAAAATCGCCATGATCATCATACCAGAAAACCAGCTTCCGGTTTTCTCCGGAAAACTCGGCATTGAGTTTATCGGTGATTTGTTTTAAGTTCAGTTCTGCCATGTGGTGTCCTCCATCATAAATTTGTTCACTATCCTAACCTTATTGATATCTTTCGTTTTCTAGCACGATCCATTCCCCGGTACGATTATTCCCCTTACGAATAATCACCCCTTTCCCCTGCAAATCAGCCATGATACGTTTTACAGAACGAATGGATATTTTCATCTGCTCCTGAATATTTTTCTGCGTTGATTTTGGATTCGTTTTGAGAATGGCGATAATCTGCTGTTCCTCAATCCCTATCTTCTGATTGGTGCCAATGGTGCCAGAAATGGTGCCAATGGTGCCAGAAATGGTGCCACCATTCTGATATTCCCGATATAGATTTACTCTAAAATCCCCATCAAGATCAATCAGCTCTGGTTCTCTCAATCCATATTCCCGGCATTCTCTGATGATTCGGGGAATACCACTTCCCCATTTTTCAATGATCTTCATATAAGAAAATGCATTGCTGATTGCCCGATTGCGGATTTTTGAATAGCCTTCTTTCATTTTCTCAATGGAAACCCCATTCAACAGCATTCCCGGCGAAGTGATCTCCAAACGGTTATCATACAATGCCACCTGGATATTTCCCGGTTCCAGGTAGCTGCGATGGGCCACGGCATTGGCGATTATTTCGCGAATACTGCCAATTGGGAATTCATAAACATCTTGCCGATACAAACCTTCAATCTTTGCCCCAAGGTTAATTTTCTCTAAAACATATTGATAGACGGCTTCGACCTGATTTTGAATCGACCCGCTTATTTCTCGTCGATCCACAAAAATAGATCGATCAACTCCCTTAAAAATTGCACATTGTATCACCGGCGGTATGTTTGTCTTATTCGCAAGCAGAGCATAGGCATTGGTTGGCACGATCATCCCTTCTTTTTCTGCCAGTACACCCCAGGTAATCAGGGTGTTCTGAGTGATATCTTTGACTTGTGACTTTGACTCATCGGTCAGTGTATTTTGAACCGCCACAGCCTTTAACTCCCTGCAAAGCTGATCAATCTCATCTTTCGTAACCGTCAACCCGTCACATGGCTCCTGATCATAATGGCGATTCTGCCCTTCCAGAATCAACTCTTTGAGCATATAGTCTTCAACCAAACGGGTTGTGCCGGCGACTCTAATATACGTACCTTCGCGAATGCCAAAGGATTTGATAAAATATGGTTGTTGCCTGCCAGCACTGATTTCCACAACAATCAGGGTTTTATCATCAACGGTCCGCAAAGTTACATCCGGAATAATCCGTGGCTCGCAACTATCGGAAATCGCATTGGTGATGGCATCGATTTTCAGAAAAACAGAATCCCTATCCATGCCAACGATCTTTCCAGTTTGATCCTCAACGCCAAAAATAATTTTGCCACCTTTGCCATTCGCAAAGGCTACTACCGTCTTCATGTATTTTGCACTATTACCTGGCACTTCCCGTTTATATTCAATATTCCTGGATTCTCCTGCAAACAGTTCTTCCATTTGGCTACTTCCCTTCCACTTAATGTTCTTTTTGGTATCTTTGAAATTTAATCATGCTTACTTAAGTTAACACTAAAATTTCTAATATAACAACTCAACCGTTACATTAGAAATACTGATGTTAGCTTTGGTAATCTGGCTTGATAAACCATGTATTTGCTTCCTCCTGCTCTTCAACCAATAGTTCCCAATGACCTGTTTGGCTACTTCCCACCCGCTTAATGAAGCCATTCTTTTTCAGCTTGTTAAAATAATACTTCACACGATCAACATTCCATCCTAATTGTTCTGCAATTTGCTTTTGCGTCATTGATGGATTGCTTCGAATCTGTCTTAACAAAGATAGCTAGTTCTGTAAGTGACACTTGGGTAGTATCTTGCGTGGTCTTCTCTCCCGGCCAAAACGTCACCCACTGTTTTGTACATGTTCAATCATTTTCTGCCTTAATATAAGCCGTGCCAGGGCCAGCTCCCACCTTTTTTATATCACCATTTTTTACTAACGCGGTCAGCGTTCTTTCGACGGTAACCTTACTGATGTCGGGACATGCTTCCATGATTTCTCTTTTAGAAATTTTCCCAATTTTGCCGTCGATGACCATTTTTATCCGTTCCGGTTTTGACAGCGTTCGAACTCTTAAATGTTCAACTCGCCGTTCAAATTCCAAATAGACTTTAAGTAAAATCCCAAGATAATACTTCACAAAGGGTTCATAGCTATTCTTGTTCTCGTGCCAATCATAAGAACTATCCTGCAATGCCTCATAATAGGTTTCTTTTGACTTTTCGATGAGCAGCTCAATACTGATATACTTCCCTGCAATATAACCATTTTTATATAATAAAAGCAAGGTTAACAGTCTGCTCATCCGCCCATTGCCATCATTAAACGGATGAGTACATAAAAAGTCCAGCACAAACATCGGTATCAACAGCAGTGGATCGTAAGTGCCATCGAGCAATGCAGTTCTTAATGACTGACATAATTGATCAATCGCTTCTTTTGTGTCATAGGCGGATACTGGTTTAAAACGAATGCTCTGTTTTCCCTCCTCATTCACTTCGGCAATCACATTATCAGCATTTTTGAAGCGCCCGCCAACCGAAGCATTAGAAAATGAATATAAATCCCGATGCAACTGTAAAATAATATTCGGTGTAACCTCAATATAGTCATAGCTTTCATGAATTGTCGACAGAACATCCCGGTAACCGACAATTTCCTGTTCGGATCGATTCTTTGGTTCTGCCTTGTCTTTGACTAGTTCCTTAAGCCGTTTATCGGTCGTAAAAATTCCTTCAATCCGATTGGAAGCGCCGGTGCTCTGAACTCTGGCAACTTCCAATAAAGTATTTAATACATCGGGGTTTGCCTCAATAAACAAGGATTGCCGGCCTTTATGCTCATGTATCTGCGTCAATAATCCAACAATTTCCGGAGTCAATAACGCCTTCGGTTGATTCTGAAAGTCATAGTTTTTCATCGTATTACAGCCTATCTCCTTCATTTTAATTTTATCTACGTCATTATAGCATGAAATGATGGAGATTTTTTAATTTTACTTGACAAACCACGTATTTACTTCCTCCTGTTCTTCAACCAATAGTTCCCAATGACCGGTTTGGCTACTTCCCACCCGCTTAATAAAGCCATTCGTTTTCAGCTTGTTCAAATAATACTTAACCCGATCAACATTCCATCCTTAAGGAAATTGGATTGGGCGTTCCGGAGAGCCATCATTTTTACGATCAACTACCCATTCTCCAAATACTTCTGCGTCTTCCAATTCATTGATATATTTTGTTAATACCGCAAATTGTTCTTTTTTTCGACTATGATTATTTCTATTTTCTTCGTAACTTTTCATCGTTTTTCCCCAGTTTACTTTGAACCAATTGCTCTTCCCGACAACCCTTAGCTCAATCCATCGAGTTAAATTCAAGGATAAAGTTTGTAATGACGCTAGCTATTATCTAATTCCAAATGCCTATTCACCACCATTTTGCGTTCATTGACAACTTGTGATTAGATAATTTATTAGATAGTTATTGGGTACCTCTACTTGATTTATCTAATCTTTTTTATTAATATCCGATTTGCCCTTCTCTTGTTATCCGAATCGGTATCAATGATTCCTACTGTTTTCATGACCGATAGCAAATTTCAAACTTTATTCTCTTTCTTTTTATCATCTAACACATCGGATAATTTAGGGGCTATCAATTTGATGATGTCTTTCTTTTTGGCCTTTTCAAACTTTTTTAAATAGCATACTTCATATCTTCGTCAATACCGCCAGCTTTTTACCTTCCACATCCGTCTGCACTTCAGAGAAATTCTCATCATGCCAGACTTCATTGCCCTTTATCATCTTGCCTTTTTACCAATAGATACTCTGATGCAAACAACGAGCAAACAAATATTAGAACAAAAATCCCTTCGCAACGGGATTTTG
>JAHIQT010000194.1 GCA_018903255.1 Bacillota bacterium
CTACCATAAATAAAGCATTCAAATATAAGTTGGAGAGGTAAAACATGCCGGACTATGTACTAAAAGCGACCGCAGGAAACGGACAGATTCGGGTCTTTGCGGCTACAACAGGGGGACTCGTCGAAACTGCCAGGAGGCTTCACCAAACTAGCCCAGTCGTTACCCAGGCGCTAGGCCGATTACTTACAGCAGGTTCTCTGATGGGTTCGATGATGAAAAATGCAGATGAACTGATCACTTTAAAAATTGCTGGCGACGGACCTTTAAGCGGGTTACTGGTAACCGCAGATGCCAAAGGCAATGTCAAAGGTTATCCTTATGTTAATGACCTTTCAGATACCCTGGAATCTCCCATACCTGTATCCGATGCCATTGGTGAAGGTGCTTTAAATATTTTGAAAGACATCGGCCTGAAAGACCCCTATGTTGGTTATTCACCGCTGATCAGCGGTGAGCTCGCTGAAGACTTAACCTATTACTATGCGCAATCTGAACAGATTCCCACCTCAGTTTCTTTGGGCGTGTTACTAAACGACGACGGTACCGTTCGGCAAGCTGGCGGATTTATTATCCAATTAATGCCAGATACTGATGACGAGGTGATTGATGCCCTTGAAGAGGCTCTGTCTCATGCACCTTCTTTGACCAGACTGCTCGATGAAGGAAAAACCCTGGAAACCATCATGGACGATTTATTTAAAGATCTTAATTTGAAGGTATCAAAAACAGAAATCACCCGTTTTATCTGCGATTGTTCCCGCCAGCGCATCACCAAAGCACTGATATCAATTGGGAAGAAAGATCTCATCGAGATGATCTCTGATCAGGAAGATATTGAAGTCAACTGTGACTTCTGCAAAGAGAAATATTCCTTTTCTCCGGAAGATTTACAGAACATTTTGGATCATCTTGATGCTCCAGAAAAAGAGGGATGATATGTCAATAAAATCGCGTTCCAGTGGTGTTCTGATGCCTGTTTCAGCCTTGCCCGGCGACTATGGTATCGGAACCCTGGGGCAAGAGGCTCGCAGCTTCATTGACCGGCTCCAGGCAATGGGCTTTAGCTATTGGCAAATTCTACCGGCTAGCCCGGTAGATGCTTGTTTCTCGCCTTATAAAAGCACCTCGGCTTTTGCCGGAAATTTTTATTTAATCGACCTCGAGCTTTTATCAAGCTGGGGTTTGTTAACTACGGATGAGCTGACTGCCTACCAATCAGCTGACCCGCCCTATTCTATTAACTATCCCAACCTCATCCACAATCGTGACACGGTTTTCAAACTTGCCTATTCACGACTATCTACTCAATTAAAAAAAGCTATTCAGGATTACTGTGATGCCAACAATGACTGGCTTCCAGATTTTTCCCTGTATACGGTTCTTTCCCAGCATTTTTCGGAAGAAAACTGGAGTAAGTGGAGTGATCAGGATCTGGTCAGACGCTGTCCCGAAACCCTTGCTTTGGTGCAACATTCCTACCGTGAAGAAATTGATTTTCAAAACTTCCTGCAATATGCCTACAATCAGCAATGGTCAGCGCTTAAAAGCTACGCCAACACCAGAGGTATCGAAATCATCGGCGACATGCCGATCTATGTCGCGCACACCAGTGCCGATGTATGGTGTCACCCGGAACTCTTTCTACTGGATGAAGCTGGCTGTCCGATTGAAGTCGCCGGTGTTCCTCCCGACTATTTCTGTGAAGACGGACAGCTTTGGGGCAATCCCCTGTATCGCTGGGATGTGATGAAAAATAACCAGTACGGCTGGTGGATGAGACGAATAGAAAAAGCGCTAGCAAGCTTTGATCTGGTGCGGATTGATCATTTTCGCGGCTTTTCTGCTTATTGGTCGGTACCGGTTAGTGAAGAAACAGCCAGAAACGGTCGTTGGATCCCCGGCCCGGCAATGGATTTTTTTAGCCAATTGAAAAAATCCTTTCCTAATCCCGGTATTATTGCCGAGGATCTCGGTTTACAGGATCACGAACTGGTCAAACTGTTAGCTGATACCGGATTTCCCGGCATGCGGATTATGGAATTCGCCTTTATTGACGAGGTTAATAATATCCATCTGCCCCACAATTATACTCCGAACACTGTTGCCTACTCAGGCACCCATGATAATAATACGCTACTCGGTACATTTTTTGACTATTCGCCGGAACACCGGGATTACGCCTTTGAGTATTGTGGCTATGCCGACCGCTGGGAGA
>JAHIQT010000195.1 GCA_018903255.1 Bacillota bacterium
ATCCGGAAAAGTTAAGATAGTTTTCTATCATAAAAAAGTGGGATAATCACTGTCTTTTCATGTTTGCAAGACTAAAATACAAGACTAGAATACTAGACTAAAATAAAAAATTCTAAGGAGAAGCAAATGAAAAATTTAAAAAAAAGTAAAGCCTGGTTATTCGTAACCATGCTATTAGTTGCTAATTTATTTCTGGCTGGAAACGTTTTTGCACAGGAAGATCAGCTTAATACCGAGGCAACAAGTGACGTTGGGGTTACCTACCAAACCCATGTTCAAAATCAAGGTTGGCTTGACTGGGTGTCTGATGGCGCAATCTCGGGGACAGAAGGTCAGGGTCTTCGGATGGAGGCACTAAAAATTCAACTGGTTGATGCGCCTGTCGATGCCAGGATTGAATATAGTGTCCATGTGCAAAATGTCGGAGACCAGAGCGTTCGAAAGGATGGCGAACTGGCCGGTACTGAAGCTCAGGGCTTACGTTTAGAAGCAATCACCATTAATCTGATCAATATGCCTGGGTATTCGGTTGAGTATCGTGTCCATATTCAAAATCAGGGCTGGACCGAGGGTTGGCTTGCTGATGGCGCATTAGCAGGAACCAGAGGAAAAGGTTTAAGATTAGAAGCCGTGCAAATCAGAATCATCAAAACCGATGTTGTGGTTCATCCGACATCAGTCAGCCTGGACAAAGAAACAGCCAGTCTTTTAGTTGATCAGACAGAAGCACTGACAGCAACTGTCTTACCTGCGGATGCTACCAATAAGAGCGTCATCTGGTCATCTGACAATAATGCCGTCGCTACTGTTGATGAAAACGGCATCGTTACTGGTGTGAGTGCCGGAATCGCTACGATCGTGGTAACAACAGTCGATGGCGGTCTGACCGCCAGTAGCGTCGTCACCGTCGAAGAAACACCAATCCCAATCGTGACCGAGCCGGTCAATCTTGGGACAGCTGCCAATTATGCAATCTTGGCAAAAACAGGCATTTCAACAGTGCCAGATTCTGCCATTACTGGCGATATCGGTGTCAGCCCAATTGAAGCCGCTGCCATTACCGGATTTTCGCTGACCGCTGATGCCACAAACGTATTTGCGACTTCGCCACAAATTACTGGCAACGTATACGCAGCAGACTACGCCGCTCCAACTGCTGATAACCTGACCACAGCAGTAGGCGACATGGAAACGGCCTACACCGATGCGGCGGGAAGAGCGATCAATTATACGAATGTATTCACCGGAGACCTCAGTGGTCAAACACTGACAACAGGCGTTTATAAATGGGATAACGATGTTTTAATAAATTCGGATCTTACCCTTGCTGGCGATGCCAACGATGTTTTCATTTTCCAAATTGACAAAGGAATCACTCAAGCTAGTGATACAAAAGTTATTCTAGCTGGCGGCGTACAAGCCAAAAATATATTCTGGCAGGTATCAGAAACCGTTTCAATTGGAAGCGGTGCCCATTTTGAGGGAATTGTCCTTGCCAAGACAAACATCGCTCTAGAATCTCAAGCATCGATCAATGGTCGCTTATTGACCCAGACAGCTGCAACCTTGATTCAGAACACCATTGTAGCACCTGTCTAAATCAGCTGCGAATACAGTGATTTAGAAGAAAAGATAAAATGTTAAATAATTTTAGTCGAGCCTTATAATTTGCTCCCTTCGTGCCAGACCGTTTAAAAAACGGTCTGGCTATGAAGGGAGTATTTTTTATTGAAAACTTAAGGATGATATTATTTTACGTCGTTTTGGGTATTAATTAGTCATAGGGAAAAATTGCAAAGCAAAAGCGAAAATTTTCTTGGTTATGTAGATGTTACATAGCGAATAAGAATACGAGGGGTTATAATGAGCAAAAATGGAGCAATGATCCAGTACTTTGAATGGTATTTACCAGATGATGGTAACCATTGGCAAAGACTGAAAGAGGATGCAAAACACTTAAAAGAAATCGGCATCAGCTTAGTCTGGATGCCCCCGGCAACAAAAGCAACCGGAACCAATGATGTTGGTTATGGGATCTATGACCTGTACGATTTGGGCGAATTTGATCAAAAGGGCGCAGTGCGAACAAAATACGGAACCAAGGAAGAATACCTGGCAGCGATTAAGGCGCTCCATGATCAGGGTATTTTGGCAATTGCCGATATTGTCTTAAATCATAAAGCCGGCGCAGATCAATCGGAAATGTTTCCGGCCTATGAAGTCGATCCCGATGATCGACAGAAAAAAGTTTCCGACGACTATCAGATTGAAGGCTGGACAAAATTTGTCTTTCCCGGCAGACAGGGCAAATACTCCGAATTCCAATGGAACTGGACCCATTTTTCAGGCGTCGATTTTAATCAGGAAAATGGCAAAAAAGCAATTTACATGATTAAAGGAATTGCCAAAGGTTGGGCTGAAAATACCGAGGTTGACACGGAATATGGTAATTATGATTACCTGATGAATGCCGACGTGGATTATGATCATCCCGATGTAAAAGATGAGGTGAAAGGCTGGAGTGAGTGGTACATCAATGAAACCGGCGTTGATGGTTTTCGCTTGGATGCAGTTAAACATATTGAAGGCGAGTTTATTGATGCGTTTATCAAAAACATCCACGAAAAAATAGGGGGTAGCTTTTATACGGTCGGGGAATATTGGGAGCAGAATTACCCAGTATTGGAAAATTATATTGAGGATACCACATACAATGTCGATTTGTTTGATGTTGCATTGCATATGAAATTCTCAGAGGCCAGTCACTCGGGAAATCGTTTTGAGATGAGTAAAATATTTGACAATACCTTGATGGAAAAAAATCCCACCAAGGCGGTAACATTTGTCGATAATCATGATTCGCAACCCGCACAAGCGCTGGAATCTTGGGTTGAAGATTGGTTCAAGCCGCTCGCCTACGGCATGATCTTGTTGCGCGAAAACGGGTTTCCCTGCATTTTTTATGGCGACTATTATGGTATTGGTGGAGAAAATCCAATTCAGGGTAAGCAGGAGTTAATCGATACGCTGTTGTTTTTACGGATGAATTATGCCTATGGTAAACAAAACGATTATCTTGATCATCCCAATTGTATCGGCTGGACCCGAGAGGGAGACGAGGAACACGCTGGCGGGATGGCAGTTTTGCTGACAAATAGTGATGCGGGTTATAAGGATATGTACATTGGCAAGCACCATGCAGGAAAAGAATATCGCGACTATTTAGGGAATCGTGACGAAACAGTAACCATCAATGAAGATGGCATCGGCACATTTTTTTGTGCCCCAGGATCGATTTCAGTCTGGACACAAGAGCAGTCAAGGTGATCATCAAAATAAGATAAATTACAGGCTTAAAAAAAGTGCCGCAATCCAGCGCATTGTTGGTTTGGGGCACTTCTTCTATGAATCGCAGAGGCTTGCTATCTTATTTGTCTTTATCGATGGTGTCATTGATTTTTTCAGCGATATCGTCGGTTATTTCACCGGCCTGATCAACCATATCGATGGTTTTTTCTTCGAGCTCACCCTTTTTATGCTGGAGCTTACCCTTTAATTCCAGTTTTTCGTTGCCAGTTACTTTTCCGACTTTTTCCTTGACACCGCCGACTAGTTTATCTTTGGTGGCCTCGATTTTACCTTTGGCATTTGACATACTTAAACCTCCTTGAAAATTTTACTTGGTTAAAATCTTATTCTATCGACGCCGAATAAGATTAAGAATTACCACGATGACCGCAAGTACCAGCAGAATATGAATAAACCCGCCAAATGTATATGAGGTAATAAACCCCAACAACCATAAAACAACGAGAATAATTGCAATAGTCCAAAGCATTTTTTTCACCCATTCTTTTTTGTTCAATTGAAATAATGGTGCAATAATGCCATATAATTGATAGCTACTTAGATGTTTTATCTGGAATTACCGTTTCCAATTACCATACATTGAAATGAATTTTGACCAAACATAACATCTATCCTTAATTATATATACCCAGGATAATGTTCCCTAAACATATAAGTAAACAATTGTCACGAATCTCAGCAGAGCTTTGTGGCTCAGGAGATTAATAGCAACTTGATATGAAGGGTCATGTTTTTGGTGATCCAGTGTTGCGGGTAACGGCAAAAGACCCTGCCGGCAAAGCGGCAGGGTCTTTTGGTAGCAGTCATTTAATGTACGGATCAATTGCAAGATATTTTCGTAACGGGAATTATTTTGTTTTTGAGCAAGGGCAGGAGCCCTTAAACTGGGTTGTTCGGGGAAGCAGTATCTTCATAAACAACCTGGTTGCGGCCATTTGTTTTAGCAAGATAGAGGGCTTTGTCAGCAATCTTGACGAGGTCTTCATGCTGGTACTGGTGATCCGGCAGTAGCGTGGCAACCCCGATGCTGACAGTCAGGTAGTTGCTAACCTGAGAGGCCGCATGGGGAATCGCCAGCGCTTCAATTTTTTTAAGCAGGCGGTTGGCATTATTGATCGCTTCAACTTTTCCGGTTTCAGAAAGCAGCACAATAAACTCTTCGCCGCCATAACGAACGACCATATCGGTCGGTCGGGACAGCGCCAGGCGAATGGTGTTGCCAATTTTAATCAGGGTCGCATCGCCGGCCACATGGCCATACAAATCGTTATAGTTTTTAAAATAATCGACATCAATAAACATCAGCGAGAGCGGATGTTGTTTTCTTAAACAGCGC
>JAHIQT010000196.1 GCA_018903255.1 Bacillota bacterium
TCCAGCTGCTGGAACAGTACAAGCCTTTAGCGCCACACCCATGGTACGGACGTTAGCAATGACCTTTTCGGCAGTTGCTTTGACTTCATCTAAGCTGGCTCCCGCTTCGGCCTTGGCACCGGCAATTTTATGGACAAAAACAGTTCCCGCCACGCCGCGACGGCCGGTGGTATAAAGACTATCTTCAACCGCAACATCATCATTGGTGACAACATTGGCTACCTTAATGCCTTCGGCTTCGGCCAGTTCAGCGGCCATTTCGAAGTTCATGATATCACCAGTATAATTCTTGATAACTAATAATACCCCTTGGCCGGCATCAACAGCTTTGATCGCTTCAAATACCTGGTCGGGGGTGGGAGAAGTAAATACAGATCCTGCGACAGCACCGTCAAGCATCCCTTTGCCGACAAATCCCCCATGCGCTGGTTCATGACCACTACCGCCGCCGCTGACCAAAGCTACCTTGCCAATTTTTTTATCAGCGCGCACCAGCACATCAAAACCTGCTACACGAGCTACATACTCGGGATGGGCTAGAACGATACCTTCTAGCATTTCATTTTCCACATTTTCTACATCGTTAATAAATTTTTTCATAAGACTTCCTCCTATAAACATTATTAGTACTCTAATCCATACTATAACACGTTTTTACCCATTATGAATGTAAAAAAACGATATCAAGTGATTTTTTTTGGACGAACTTGACTGATTCCTTAAAAATAATCAAGTGAACCTGCAAAAATTCATTACGTCAATAGGGTTTGGGTTGATAATATAAAGTTTTTGTTAAGCGCTTGTAAATTCATTGTGGTTTAAAATGGGTTGAATAGTGATTAATGCTGCCCGATACATTGTGAGATTAACCCCCAAAAAGCAAATCTAGAAAGCATACCTAGAAAGCAAAACCAGTATCGATAATTGTTAGCTCATGTCTGACCAAGGGGTCTGACCGCTCGGTCATTGGGCGATACGGTTTCTAATGCCATCCCCCTAAACCAGTGCCGCCTTCATTTTGTGGACGTAGTGACTCAGCGGCTCGGTGGCGGCTTGCCCATGCTCGGCAATAATCCGGACGATCGCGCTGCCGACGATCACGCCATCGGCAAGCTGCGAAATCGCTGTCGCCTGTTCTGGGGTGGCGATCCCAAAGCCGACTGCAATGGGGGTCTGGGTCACTGCGCGGATGTCTTTGATAATCGCGGCAAGATCGGTTTTGATCTCGCTGCGCACCCCAGTCACCCCCATCGATGAGACCAGATAGATAAAACCGGTCGCCTCCCGAGCCAGCATCTGAATCCGATCCTGGGAAGTCGGAGCGATCAGGGTGATCACGTCGACGTCATGGGCATGTGCAATCGCTAAAATCTCACCCTTCTGTTCAAAAGGCAGATCCGGGATAATGATCCCATTGATCCCTACTTCCTGACAGCTTTTGAAAAATCGTTCTAGCCCGTAGACAAAAACCGGGTTAATATAGGTTAAAAAGACCAGCGGAATGGCAGTTTTTTGGCGAACTCGGGCAACCATCGCAAAAATCTTGTCGGTCGTCGTGGAGGCGCTGAGCGCCCGTTCATTGGCGGCTTCAATCACTGGCCCTTCAGCGATCGGATCAGAAAAAGGAATCCCGATTTCGATCAGATCCGCTCCGGCCTCACTCATCGCCAAGATAAATTCCTCGGTTTTATCGAGGCTGGGATCGCCGGCGGTTAAAAAGGCGATAAAGGCTTTCTGATCGGCAAAGATTTGCGAGATTTTGTTGGTTTTTATTTTATTTGCTTCTACTATATTACTCATAGATATTTTCCCCCTTGTAGCGGGCAATCGCCGCGACATCCTTATCGCCGCGGCCGGAGACATTGACAATGATAATCTCGTCTTTACTCATGGTCGGTGCCAGTACCATGGCGTAAGCAATCGCATGGGCTGATTCAATGGCTGGAATAATCCCCTCGGTCCGCGATAAATATTCAAAGGCGGCGACGGCCTCATCATCGGTGATCGGCACATACTCGGCCCGTTTGGTATCGTGGAGATTGGCATGTTCGGGACCGATTCCGGGATAGTCGAGCCCCGCCGAAATCGAATAAACCGGGGCAATCTGGCCATATTGGTCCTGACAGAAATAGGATTTCATACCATGGAAGATCCCCAGACTGCCCCGGGCGATGGTGGCGGCGTGTTGTTCGGTATCGACCCCTTTGCCAGCCGCTTCACAGCCGATTAGCCGGACGGACTCATCGGCAATAAAGTTATAGAAGGCGCCGATAGCATTGCTGCCGCCGCCGACACAAGCGATCACGGCGCTGGGCAGACGGCCTTCTTTTTCAAGAATCTGAGCCCGGGCTTCTTTGCTGATGACGCTCTGAAAATCGCGCACCATTTCCGGGAAGGGATGGGGTCCCATCACCGAACCGAGGACATAGTGGGTATCATCGACCCGGGTAGTCCATTCTCTAAAGGTTTGGTTAACGGCATCCTTTAAGGTCATCGTACCGGAGGTGACCACATGAACCTTGGCGCCCAACAGCTCCATCCGAAAAACATTAAGGGCCTGGCGGTCAGTGTCTTCTTTGCCCATAAAGATCTCGCATTCAAAACCCATCAGGGCGGCGGCGGTGGCAGTGGCAACCCCATGCTGACCGGCGCCAGTTTCGGCAATCAGCCGGGTTTTGCCCATTTTCTTAGCCAGCAGCGCCTGACCCAGGACGTTATTGATCTTATGAGAGCCGGTGTGGTTTAAGTCTTCGCGCTTGAGATAAATCTTGGCGCCGCCCAGATCAGCGGTCATTTTTTTGGCAAGATAGAGTCGCGAGGGGCGGCCGGCGTATTCATTTAACAGCTCGGTTAACTCGGCCTGAAAGGCCGGATCGTTTTTGTAGTGTGCATAGGCTTTTTCCACTTCAATAATGGCATTCATCAGTGTTTCTGGTGTGTACTGACCACCGTGGATCCCGTATTTTCCTTTACTCATTTTCTTCTCCTTTTTCGTATCGTCCTTTATTGGACTGCATCGTCTATCCTCGGTTTGTAGGGGCGATCCGTGATCGTCCGGAAGTTGTTGGTTTTAAGATAAACGCATGGCATAAGATCTACGCTTGCGGGCGGTCAATGACCGCCCCTACGGAATAATGCGTTACGTCAGCGAGCTTATTTCAGTGCTTAGCTCATATCATTTATTAACAGCTAATCTTCCTGATCATTTTCACAATCTCAATAATCTTGTTTCGGTCTTTCTTGCCAGCGGTTTCGACGCCGCTGCTAATATCAACACAATAGGGGCGCACCTGCTGGATAGCGGCGGCGATATTGTTGCTGTTGAGGCCGCCGGCCAGAAAAAAGTCGCCAGTAACACCCTGCAGTAGCTCCCAGTTGAAGGCCATCCCGGAACCGCCGTATTGGCTGGGGTCGTAGGTGTCAAAGAGCCGGTAATCGGCGGCGGTGGCCTGGATGTCGGCCGGACTGCTGATCCGCAAAGCTCGGATTACCGGCAAACCGCTTTGGGTCTGCAGCAGCCGCACGGTGGCTTCGTCCTCATCGCCATGCAGCTGGATGATGTCGATAATGCCTGCCTCGGCCAGCGCAATGATCTCGGCCAGCGGGTGGTTGACAAAAACCCCCACCGCTTTAATGGCTGGATCAAGGCTTTGCTTTAAGGCTTGTGCCGTTGCCATATCGACCTGGCGTTTGCTGGCGGCAAAGACAAAACCGATATAATCGGGTTGAGCGGCGTTCACCGCCGCAATATCTTCAAAGCGGGATAAGCCGCAGATTTTTATTTTAGTCATGATACTCTCCTCATTATTTAGTCAATCTGCCGCTGATTTTATAATAAACGTTTGACATAAAATCCACGCTTGCGGGCGGACACTGTCCGCCCCTACAACCTAACTCATCACCTTGGTGGATACTATTTAAACAGCACCGTCTATCATCAATTCGTAGGGGCGATCCGTGATCGCCCGAACGCTGTTCAATTTAGAATAAACGTTTGGCATAGAATCCACGCTTGCGGGCGGACACTGTCCGCCCCTACAACCTAACTCATCACCTTGGTGGATACTATTTAAACAGCACCGTCTATCATCAATTCGTAGGGGCGATCCGTGATGACCAAGGGGTCAGACCCTCGCCCGCAGCACAGCCGCTGCTACCCCCGCAGCTGATCCAGCATCTCCAATTTGTCGCCACTTCGCATCAGCGTTTCACCAATTAGCACCGCATTTGTCCCATTTTCGCGCAGTTTTGCAATATCTTCTGGGGTGCCAATCCCACTTTCCGAAACAAACAAGATTTCCGGCGGCACCAGCTGGCGTAGCCGAATGCTGTTCTCTATATCCACCGCAAAGGTTTTAAGGTTGCGGTTGTTGACCCCAATTATCCGGGCGCCGGCAGCCAGCGCCTGTTTAACTTCGGTTTCGTCATGGGCTTCGACCAGCGCCGACAGCCCCAGCCCATCGGCGATCTCAAGGTACTCCCGGATCGTGTCGGTATCTAAAATCGCACAGATCAGCAAAATCGCATCGGCCCCGATCAGGCTGGCTTCATAAATCTGAATTGGGTCGATGATAAAATCTTTACGTAGCACCGGAATACTTACCTGGGCTTTGATTTCAGTCAAATAGTCATTAGATCCCTGAAAAAATTCCGGCTCAGTCAGTACCGAAATGGAATCGGCTCCGGCAGCCTGATAGTCCCGGGCGATCTCCAGATAAGGAAAATCGACCGCAATCACGCCTTTAGACGGCGAGGCTTTTTTGACTTCGCAGATAAAGGCGATTTCCCCGGCGGCTGACTTTCTGGCTAGGGCTTTTTCAAAAGCAAAGGGCATTTTAGCAGGTTTGGCCTGGCTTTTTAAGGCGTCCAGCGTGGTGGTTTCTTTCAGCACCGCCACCCGTTTGGCGGTGGCTTCGACAATCTGATCTAGTATCATACCAGCACCTCTATCATACCAGCACCTCAAAGGCAAGCGCATTGCTGCGTTTGACAAATTCATCCAGCTTGGCTTTGGCCTTGCCGGAATCAATAATCTCCTCGGCCATCCTGACGCAATCCCGGAGGGTGATATCGTTGTGGGACATATACAGGCAGAAGGCCGAGTTCAGTACCACCACATCGCGCTTGGGGCCTTTTTCACCATTTAAGATATTTAAGGCAATAACTGCATTTTCTTCCTTTTCGCCACCGACCAGGTCAGACAATTGACAGCGTTTTAGTCCCAATTGTTCGGGGGTAATAAAAAAGCTGTTAATCTTGCCATCGGCGATTTCACAGATGGTGGTGGTGGTAGTCAGGGTAATCTCGTCCAGGCCATCGTGGCCGTGAACGACCATCCCCCGCTTGACCTTGAGCTTGTTGAGAACATTGGCCAGCGGTTCGACCAGATTTTCGTCATAGACCCCCAGCAGCTGCATATTAGCGCCGGCCGGGTTGGCTAGCGGGCCGAGAATATTAAAGATCGTCCGGATCCCCAGTTCTTTACGGACCGGTCCAGCGTATTTCATCGAGGCGTGATAGGTCGGGGCAAACATAAAGCAAATCCCCAGCTCGTCCAGAATTACCGCGCTTTTTTCGGCCGACAGTTCAATATTGACGCCCAGGGCTTCCAGCAGATCGGCCGATCCGCACTTGCTCGAGACACTGCGGTTGCCGTGCTTGGCGACCGGCACCCCACCGGCAGCAATCACCAGCGCCGCCACCGTCGAAATATTAAAGGTTGAGACCTCATCGCCGCCGGTACCGACAATATCCAGGACATCGGTTTTCGGGAAAATCTTGGTGCATTTATCCCGCATTACCATGGCGCAGGCGGTAATCTCATCGATAGTTTCGCCCTTCATCCGCATCGCCGTCAGAAATGAAGCGATCTGGGCATTGCTGGCCTGGCCATTCATCATCTGATCCATGACCTCGCGGGTTCGCTCCAGCGACAGATCCTTACCGTTGACAATATCATATATCGCTGCTTTAATCATTTTCGCTTCCTATCTTTAAAAAGTTTTCAATCATTTTGTGGCCATCAACGGTGAGGATCGATTCGGGATGGAACTGGACTCCGTAAACATCATAATTGCGATGCTTGACCGCCATCACCTCACCCGCGTCATCCTCGGCGATAATCAGCAGCTCATCCGGCAAACTGCTACGCTCGGCACTAAGCGAATGATAGCGACCGGCCGCAATAATCGGCGGCAAACCCCGAAAGATCGGACTACCGTTGGCGATATGGACGTTGCTGCTTTTGCCGTGCATCAGGGTACTGGCATAGATGATATTGCCGCCAAAAACCTCACAGATGGCCTGATGACCCAGGCAGACCCCCAGAATCGGAGTTTTGTCTTTGAAAGTGGTGATCACCTCTTCACAGATCCCGGCCTCGGCTGGTCGTCCCGGCCCCGGCGAAACGATGATGTGATCCGGTGCCAGCGCGGCGATTTCAGCCAGACTCAATTCATCATTTTTAATCACTCGGATATCGGGATTGATGATCCCCACATATTGATACAGGTTATAGGAAAAGCTGTCGTAATTGTCGATCAGTAAAATCATTATTCCACCTCCTGGGCTCGATCCAGGGCTTCAAACATCGCTCTGGCCTTGTTTTGTGATTCACTAAATTCATTTTCCGGAATGCTGTCAGCAACGATCCCGGCGCCGGCCGAGACATAAACCTTGTCGTTTTTGCGAACCGCCATCCGAATCGCAATGCACATATCCATGTTGCCGGAAAAGTCGATATAACCGACTGCCCCGCCGTAGACGCCACGCTTCTGGCCTTCCAGGGCATTGATGATTTCAATCGCCCGTTTTTTTGGCGCCCCGGATAAGGTTCCGGCTGGCAAGACCGCCCCCAGGGCATCGAGCTGATCGAGCCCGGCTTTTAAGGTGCCCGTGACGGTCGAAGAAATGTGCGCAACATGGGAGTAACGGACCACCTCCTGATAGGTTTCCACTTTCACTGAACCAAACTCACTGACCTTGCCGAGATCGTTGCGACCCAGATCGACCAGCATATTGTGTTCGCTGAGTTCCTTTTCGTCCTTGAGCAACTCGGCAATAAAGGCTTCGTCCTCTTCGGGCGTCTCACCTCGGGGACAGGTGCCGGCAATCGGAAAGGTCGACAGCCGCGAATTTTTCAGCGAGACCAGGGTTTCCGGCGAGGCTCCGGCCACCTGAATCGCGTCAAAATCAATATAGAACATGTAGGGCGAGGGATTAACCGTTCGCAGCACCCGATAAGCAGACAGCAGGTCGCCCTCAAAGTCAGCTTCCAGTCGATTAGAAATCACCGCCTGGAAAATATCGCCCTGAACAATATGGTCGCGGGTTTTTTCGACCATCTCACAATAATATGCTTTGCTAAACAACGAACGATATTCCGAGGTCAACTGACCCCGAAAAGCCAGGGTGCTGCTGCCGTTTTTAATCAGCGCTTCAATTTCCTTAAGCGCGATCACCCCGTCGATATAGTTTTTCTCAAAGTTATCGGTTTTAATATTGACAATCACGACAATTTTCTGACGCAGATGATCATAGGCGATGACCTTGTCAAAAAGCATCAGATTCATGTCATCAAAGTTTTCAGCATTTTCATTTGTAAGCACCAGATTGGTTTCGGTGTATTTAACAAAATCGTAGGAAATGTAGCCGACAAAGCCACCGGTAAAGACTGGCAAAAAATCCAGCTTGGGACTTTTCCACTGCGCCAGAATTTCCCGCAACACCGTCCGCGGATCATCGGTCAGAATGTCTTTGGTCTTACCGTTTTTTACCACCACCTCACCGTCCAGACAACTCACTTCCAGGGTCGGGTCAAAACCCAGAAACGAATACCGTCCCCACTTTTCGCCGCCTTCGACACTTTCCAGTAAATAACACTTTTTGCCAGTTCCTTTTAAAACTTTAAGCACCTCAATCGGTGTCTTAATATCTGAAAACAGCTCCAGACTAATCGGGATGCTCTGATAATCCCGGCAATACCCTCTGGCGTCTTCCATTGATGGTTTAATCATAATCGTATCCTTTCCTTGGTTGGTTTTGTCGTTGTTAATTTATGCGCTTTTTAAGTAATAAAAAAACGCCCGCCCCTGATTAATAAAAATTAATCAAGGACGAGCGCAAAAATTACAAGCCCGCGGTACCACCTTAATTTACAGAGAAAAACCCCTGTACACTCTGCAGGATACAAACATATCCCTCGCAACTGACGTATGCGTCACGTCGCAGCATACTCAGAAAGATTACTTTCCTTTGACTGCGCCCTCAGTGGTCCATTTGATGCTCTGCGTCGTGCGAGGCTCTCAGCCTTCCCCGCTCTCTGTAACTGCACGATACACCGTTATCTCCACGTCAACGGTTTGATTGAACGATTAAATTAGATAAAGCTTAATCGATATTGGCGTTTTTGTCAAATTATTTTTTGCTGATAACGCAATCATTATCGAATTTCAAGAATCGCTTATCCCACCTTCAGCTTCATCGGCACAAAGCGAATCCCCTTGTTAACTTGTTCCGTAGCGGTTGCCACAAAGCCAAAGCGTTGGTAAACTGCGACTGCATAAGGGGACGAATTGACCGTCAATTCAAAAGGTTTAGGCTGCTGACGCTTTAAATCCGCCAGTACCATCTCAAACAAGGCTCGGGCGATGCCCTGCTGGTGATACTTTTTATCGACAAACATCAGCGAGACATGAAAGCAATCGCGGGTACCAATGACCCCGACAATCCGGTCGTCTTTATAATAACCCCACAATGTCTTGTGGCCAGTTTCTAAATCCTCGGCCATTTCTTCGAGCTTAAAATCCAAATAATCGGTAAAAGTCTGGCGGCCTTCATCGGTGTAGCCATCGGCAATAAATTCGTAAAAAACCTGATTGGCCAGCTCCACTGCAGCTGCTAAATCGGTATTGTCAATTTTCTTAATCATGTGAACCTCCCCTTCGATGTCAATCAGGCTTGACGCTCAAATCGCTAGTTGCTTTGCATTGAATCAGCCATTTTCTGCAAGTTTATCGGCTCCGGACAAAAGCCCGGGCTGCTGCTCCGCAGGCCATTCATATAATTGATATCCTGCTCCCCCAGTTTTTGGAAATAACAATTGATCCGGTGATTTAAGAACAAATTGTTCATCTGAAAACCAATCGGCACCGAAGCGTCGACGTGTTGATAGACCAAGCCAGTTTCAGTAAATGGAGCTGGATATTCGGCCGCCGGCAGGGTTGGGATAAAATCATGGACATTAAAAATCCGGAAACTATTTTTGACCTGGGCATTATAAAGTCCGACAAAATCCCGATCACCGGGTCGGCCAGCGGCATAGGTGTAAACAAGCACATCTTTTCGGCCGATATTAACAGCAACATCGAGCGCCGCCATAATCGCCAGATCGCCGCCCAGACTGTGGCCAGTGATATAAAGCTTTTTATTAAGGGGCTGTTGACGGATGCACCCCATTACTTCTTCGCGAAGCGACTGATAAACCCGGGTGACGCCGCGATGGCTGGCTCCGGCGTTTTTTACATAAGGAAAGGGAATCTGAAAAAGATCCAAATCCGAATCCAAATTGGGGGTTGAATCGGAGCCTCGAAAAGCCAGGACAATGCAGTCTGCTGACTCGGCGATAAAGCCGAAATTTTCTTCCATTTTTTCGGTTACTCCGGCCTTACCATTAAATGACAGTTTCAGCTCAAAACCGGCCGGCAGAGCCAGCTGTTGCTGATCAAAAAACGGGTAGGTCTGATAACAAAAACCAGCCATTAAAATGGCGTCCTGTTTGCTGTAAGCTTCCGGCAGATCTCGTTGCTTCATTATATTTCTCCTTTTTTGTTGTATTACTGTATTGTAAATGATTCTTTTTATTCTCGTCAAGGCAAATAAATTGCCTGTTTATGTTAATATTTCAAACTAACAAAGAAAACCCATGCAATCTGGTCAAAAATCAGATAAAATAGAGAGGTATAACTATTTGACTATAAGGAAAGGCTTAGACACTATGAGAACATTAAAATATGCTATCCTGGGATTAATCAACCGGGAAACGATGACCGGATACGATCTAATGAAGGTATTTAATATGGAGCTGGTCAATTTCTGGTATGCCAAGCACAGCCAGATCTATCCAGAGCTTAAAAAACTCACCGATGAAGGGATGATCACCTATCAAATCTTGCCCGAAGGTGACAAACTCCGCAAAAAAAGCTATTCGATCACTGAAAAAGGAAAGCAAGATTTTCACAACTGGATCTTACAGCAGGATTTGCTGGAACCAACGCCGAAAGACATTTTTAGACTTAAAGCTTATTTTATCGAGTCGCTGACCAATCAAGAAATTCTGGCTCACTTTAATTATCAGCTTTCGCAGCGCCAGCAAAAATTGGCAAAACTGCAAAATAATATGGAGCTGTTGCTGGCCAGCAAGGATATTTCAAAAATCCAGAGCCCCGAATACGGCGACTACATCGTCCTGAAATCTGCCATTAAACGCGAAAAATCGTACCTTGAATGGCTCAATGAGTGCATTGAAGAAGTAACCACCGACACCCGCATCTATTGATTGCTGCAAGCTTAAAGTTTTCGCTCCGCTATCGTACCGACCAATGACCGAGGGGTCAGACCCTTGTTAATCTGTTGTTCGCTGCGGAATCGTACAGGTTTACCAACCTGTTCGCTCCGATGCGTAGGGTCTGACCCCTTGGTCACAACATGATGTAACAATTGTCGGTACTAAGTTTAAATTTTTCATACAAGGAGGCCCATATGAGCCTAGCTATTTGCCCAAAATGTGGTGGCGCCAATACCAGCCCGGCGACATTTTCCCAAATTGATTGCCGTGACTGCCAGTGTAAGTTTGGTGGCGATCACCATGAACTGATCGCAAACACCAACAAGATCGTCCTAAACACCTATCAAAAGGGAGCCGCCAGTCAAAACCTGACCTTTACCAAAACCGCTTCCGGGGCCACTATCGAAGGGCCCTTTCTCTGTTATTATCCCGATCTGCCAGAGATTTACATCAATCAGCAACAGTGGCAGCAGTTACTAGCAGATTTTTATAAGCTTTATGTCCTGGATTGGAAGGCGGAGTATCAAATCGCGGTTTCCCCAGAAAATTTTGAAAGTATCTTTGGCTGGGATGTAAAAATCATGATTAATAATCAGGACACGGTGATTTCCCTGGGTCGAGATCTTTACCCACCCTACTGGGTGGCTCTGATGGACCTGTTTACCGGCATCGGGCTGCCTAACATTGGCAATACCCCGAGTCAAAATTTTTTACAGCTGCAGACACAATCGCATTAAGTTACATTTAAACCCGATATTCCATCGCTTTTCTTAGAATAGGCTAAACTGGATAATCAACGTGGTGCTTCATTTAACGTATTATTTACAATAACCTTATGGTGTTGTCGGTTTAAACACTGTAGAATGTGGTATATAAGTTAATAAACGAATGATTCCAAAAACAGCAGCACCCGAGCAAATCTCAATCACCTAAAAAAAGCAAAGGCGGAAATCAACATGAAAATCTTTAACAAGAACTCAATCGGCAATAAAATCACCTCGATGGTGATCATTTTTGTAGCCCTGGCATTGTTGGTAATTGGTCTCACTGTTACGGTTTTAAGCATTAACAATGAAAACCGGAGCATCGAAGAAAAGATGAGTCTTCAGCTCAGTAACACCATTAACGAGATAGAACAGGTTCTCAGTAACCATAGCAAGGCGGTCAGCAGTTTAAGCGCAACCATCGGCGTTACTGGTACTCAAATGACAGCCCCGGAATACAGCGATCTGCTAACCCAATATGTCGGTCTAACCGACGATACCTACGGCATGGGAGTCTTTTACGACTACAATGCCTACCAGCCCGAACTTAAGTATTTTGGCCCCTATGCCTACCGGGAGAATTCGAGTATCGCCTATGCAGAAGCGCTTTTTAGTACTGACGATTATGATTATCCTAATCAGGAATGGTACACGGTTGGTAAAAATGCTGGTGGTGAAATAGCTTGGTCAGCACCATTTGAAGATGAGGCCCTCGGGATTTCGATGGTTACAGCTGCCGCAGCCACCTACGACACCGGCAAAAACTTCCGCGGCGTGGTCACTGGCGATATCGATCTTTCCAATCTCCAGCAACTGATCAGCGAAATCAAGGTCGGCGAAACCGGTCACGCTTTTCTGGTCGATCAAGACGGCCTCTACATTGCTGATGCCGATGCTGACAAGGCGATGCGTGTCAATCTGCTCGAAGATCCCAATGCCAGCCTGGCCGCTCTGGGCGATAATATGCTCAGCGGCGGAACCGGATCGGGGGAATTTAGCAATGACGCTGGGAAGAATAAAATCTACTATGCCCCGATCCCGGAAACCGGTTGGACGCTGGCGATAATGCAGCCCCAAAGCGAGCTCAATGCCCCGATTATGGCTTTGATTTTTCAGCTGGTCGGCTTATTTTTATTAACCCTGGTCGTCCTGAGCTTTATCATTGTCAGACAGGTCAAGGGTGTCGTTAACCCGATTGTGCTAATTACCGAACTCTTCCACAAGGCTGAATTGGGAGATTTTAACAGTCAAATTCCTGAAACGATCATCAGTCGAGAGGATGAGCTGGGTCAACTGGGTCTCTCCTTCCAGAAACTATCTGAGAATATTCAAGAAAATATCGCTACCCTGGAACAAATTTCTTTGGGTAATCTCGAAGTAGCGGTCGATGTCAAATCCGATCAGGATATTCAGTCTAAGAGTTTGATCGAAGTAGTTGAAAACCTCAAGAACCTCGAATCCGAGGTCGAAATGCTGACCCAATCGGCCACCGATGGTCATTTGTCGGTTCGCGGCGATGCCAACAAGTTCCAGGGCAAGTACCGTGATATTGTCGTCGGTATCAATAATACCCTAAACGCTGTCGTCGAGCCGCTCAATATGTCAGCTGACTATGTCGATAAAATCAGCCGCGGTCAAATTCCTGAAAAAATCACCGCCATCTATCGTGGCGACTTTAATACCATCAAAGAAAATCTGAATGCTTGTATCGATAATATCAATGCGCTGGTGTCCGATGTTGATATGCTGGCTCAGGCAGCCACCGCCGGCCAGCTAGAAATTCAGGCTGATGCCACCAAGCACAGCGGTGATTTTAGAAAAATTATCGAGGGCTTTAACAATACCTTAAACTCGCTGCTGGCTCCTATTAATGAAGCCCGTCAAGTAATGACTAAAATGGCCACCAATGACTATACCCTTTCAATGGCTGGTGACTATCAGGGAAATATGGCAGAATTCGCAGATGAAATCAACCTGGTTCACACCCGACTACTCAATATTCAGCAAGCTTTTATTGAAATTTCAAAAGGCGATACCAGCAGAATCAATGATTTCGTTGCGATTGGCAAGCGTTCTGACAATGATAAACTGATCCCATCAATCATTGCGACCCTGTCAACGATCGATAATCTGATTGAAGAAGCCCGCAATCTGGCTCAGGCCGGGATCAACGGTAAGCTCGAAATCCGCAGTGATGCGTCCCGCTTTGAGGGTGGTTATCGGGATATCGTTAATGGTTTTAATCAGACCCTAGATGCCATCGAACAGCCCATCAATGAGGCCGCCATCGTTCTTGCACAGCTGGCCAACGGCAATCTAACCCACAAAATGAAGGGTGATTATCTGGGTAGCTATGCCATTATTAAGAACTCTCTAAATGATACCATGAACTCACTCAATGGGATCCTCGGCAGTATCAACGATTCAGCCGATCAGGTCGCTTCTGGTTCCAGACAAGTATCGGATGGCAGTCAGGCACTCGCCCAGGGGGCCACCGAACAGGCCAGCTCGATGGAAGAGCTCAACGCTTCGATTGATGAAGTCGCTGAGCAAACCCGTGAAAATGCCGTCAACGCCGACCAGGCCAATCAACTGACCCGGATCGCCCAGCAAAACGCTGAAAACGGCAATACCCAAATGCAGCAAATGCTCCGCTCGATGACAGAAATCAATGCTTCCTCGGCAAAGATTTCAAATATCATCAAGGTCATCGATGACATCGCCTTCCAGACCAATATTCTGGCCTTAAATGCAGCCGTCGAAGCTGCCCGTGCCGGCCAACAAGGCAAGGGCTTTGCGGTCGTCGCCGAAGAGGTTCGAACCCTGGCTGGACGCAGTGCCGAAGCGGCTAAAGAAACTACCGAACTAATTGAAGGTTCAATATCCAAGGTTTCCGAAGGCACCGTGATTGCTAATAGTACCGCCGATTCGCTCACTGAAATTGTTGCTGGTGTCGCCAAGGTTGCTGCCCTGGTTAGCAAAATTGATACCGCTTCCAATGAGCAAACTGCATCAATCAACCAGATCAACGTCGGCATTGACCAAGTCGCTCAGGTTGTCCAGACTAACTCGGCGACCGCCGAAGAAAGCGCCGCCGCCAGTCAAGAACTGTACAGCCAGGCGGAACTGCTTAAAAACATGGTCAGTAAATTTGAATTGACCCACTAAACAGCCACAATCACCAAAACGACCCCGGCAGCACCGCCTAAAAACCGGTATTGCAGGGGTCGCTTATCATTTATCTTTATTATTTATCGTACACTAAAAAAAACACCGTTAAAAACGATGTCCTTTTTAGTATCGGTAGGCAAATTTATTGGTAACCGCTCTAATCCAACGCTACATTTATTTCAATTTTAATGCCATCGACATCAAACTCGACACACATCACCTGTTCCCGACTCATGCTCAGTTCAATACTTTCTCCTGTCAACATCGTTGGCGGCGAAATATCAACCGTGATATTATCGTTTGAAAAATTGATGGCGGCATTGGCGGTTAACATGTTGGACAGCTCGGAGATCGCACTCTTGGCCATATCATCGAGTTCTTCGACCGGCATCCCCATCATCATGATTGAGGCAATCTGCTTGGCGCCCTCGGTATCGATGGCGTAGGCAACATTGCCCTTTTTATCGCCAACGATCCCCAATGTCAAGACAATTCCGCTGGCTACAATTTTCTTTGACTTTTCACTTTGTTCTTTCAAAATAATATTTTCAAAGCCCAACTGCGGCATTATATCGGTAACTGACGCAATGAAAGGATTGATAATTGCTACATCCATTCGACATCCCCCTTTTGAAATCCAACATTCATAAAGACATCACCCAGATCGGTTTTGATTACAAAAGACTCGCTCATAATATCGCCAATCGAAATGGTAATATCTTTTCCCCGGAAAACCGTCGGCGGTGAAACCCGCAGACCTAAGGAACGATTAAGCCCATTTAACAGCGAACAGGCGTTACCACCGATCACATTAGTAAACTCACTTAAGAAATTAATGGCATCATCAATCTGCTGGCCTTCATCCTGGAGGATTTTTCGGGTCATACCCAAGGCAGTGCTTTCGGACATATCCATAATTAAGCGGCCGTCATGGCGGCCAATGATTCCAATCGCTACCGAAACCCCCGAAGAAACGGTAGTCATCGCATGTTCGACTACCTTTTCAATGACAACCTGACCGCCGATTTCCCGTTTCAAAAAACTGAAGATCGATTCTTTAAAGGCTTCTTCAAAATTATTCTTTAAAACTCCATAAAGTTCTTCGCCTTCAAAGAGTCGTTCAATGGCCGCATCAAGATCGGTCTGATCGACTGGTTTTTGCAAATAACCTTTGATGCCAACTTTTCTGGCGCGTTGAATAATTTCTTCGTCCATCATTGCGCTGATGGCAATGATTTTAGTATCATGCAAATGTTTTAGAATTTCTTTTGTACACGCGATTCCATCACCATCTGGCAAGGTCATATCCATTGTAATCAGGTCTGGTTTGGTCTCCTGGGCTTTCTGGATCGCTTCCTTCACGTTCAGTGCCGTTGCAACAATCTCTATCCCATCTTTTTGAAGCATCCGTTTTAGGACTGCGATTGAAAAAGTTGAATCGTCTACTATCATCACTCTAATATTTTCCATAAATCCACCGCCTTTTTAATCGAATCGAAAAATTCCTGTTTCTTAATTCTAATTGTTATCCTTAGCCTTCGTCAAGTAATATTTGTTTAAATCTTATAGAATGATTCGTACCCCGAAAGTCTACTAAATAACCTGATCTATTTCTGAATCTGAAAAATGCTATTTGTTCTTATTTTTTGAATAAAAACGATCACGCTCTTTTTTTCCGCCGGTACTCTTTCCTGCGCCACTGCCGCTTCCGCGACGATTCCGGGGGGCAGCGGTCTGATGTGCCGATGATCGACGGGACGACGCAATTTTTAGTTCAGCTGGCATCGCAACCATCGGAAAGGGATGAATCTCGACCACGGGAATTGATTTTAACACCAGTTTTTCAATGCCTTCCAATAATGGCATCTCTTCCTGATCGCAAAATGCTATTGCGATACCACCAAAGCCGGCACGTCCGGTACGACCAATCCGATGCACATAAGTTTCTGGCACCTCGGGTAAATCATAATTAAAGACATGCGATAACTCTTCAATATCGATACCGCGGGCGGCAATATCAGTAGCCACCAGAATCCGGGTTTTGCGCTCCTTAAAATTATTCAGCGCTAACTGTCTGGCATTCTGAGATTTATTACCATGAATCGCCTGTGCCTTAAAGCCGGCACGCTCCAGATGCTTGACAATCTTATCCGCCCCATGTTTCGTTCGGGAAAAAACCAGGGCTGAAACAATTTCCTTATTTTTAAGCAAATGGATTAGCAGATTGACCTTATTGCTTTTATTGACATAATAAACATTCTGCTCAATCACTTCAACGGTTGATGAAACCGGGGTAATCGTGACCTTGATCGGGTTTTTTAGAATAGATCCCGCCAGTTTAGCAATTTCGATCGGCATGGTAGCTGAAAACAGCATATTCTGACGCTCGGTGGGCATGTACTTGATTATTTTTCGGACATCCTGAAGCATCCCCATATCGAGCATCATATCCGCTTCATCAAGAACAAAGTGTTTGATCTGACCAAGTTTGATATATTTCTGATTAATCAAATCCAGCAACCGACCCGGGGTTGCCACTAGAATATCAACTCCGGCGGCCAAGGCCTTAGTCTGAGGGTTCTGCGATACACCACCATAGATAACCAGGGTGCGTAGTCCTAAAAACTTGCCATAGGCTTTAAACGAATCACTAATCTGCAGTGCCAGCTCCCGAGTAGGTGCAAGCACCAGGGCTTTGATCGGTCGGTTTCCTTTGAGATTTCGCTGCTCATATGAGAGTCCCTGTAAAATCGGGATCGCAAAGGCGGCAGTTTTTCCAGTTCCGGTTTGGGCACAACCCAATAAATCTTGGCCTTCCAGTAAAGACGGAATGGCCTTTTCCTGAATTGGGGTGGCCTCTGTATATCCTTCAGCTTTTAAAGCCTTCTGAATTGGCTGTATAATATTTAAATTTTCAAATTGCAATAGTTTCTCCTTTATTATGCAAGTGCTCCACGGGCTGATTAATTTAACGGATCA
>JAHIQT010000197.1 GCA_018903255.1 Bacillota bacterium
ATTCCGGTCATCTTTGCAAGTTCATTGACCTTATTCCCGGCCACCATTGCCAGTTTTTTCCCGACTTCAGCCTTTGCTAATTTTATTTCAACTTATTTAGCCTGGGGATCCTGGCTTACTAATATTATTTATATCACCTTAATTATTGCATTTACCTATTTCTATACAGCTGTAACATTCAATCCGTTTGATATTGCAGAAAATATCAAAAAACAAGGCGGTTATATTCCCGGGATCAGACCGGGGAAACCAACCGTAGAGTACTTGTCGAGAATTATGAACCGATTAACATTATTTGGTGGCGTCTTCTTAGCGATCATTGCTGTTATTCCTATTTTTGTAGGTAATTTTATGGGTGTCAATCTTCAATTCGGCGGAACAAGTTTGCTGATTGTTGTTGGGGTAGCCCTTGAAACGGTTAAGCAGATTGAAGCAGAAATGATGATGAGACACCATCAGGGATTTTTAAAATCTTAAAATGAACTGGAGTTAAGTGAAAATGAAAATTGTATTATTAGGACCTCCGGGAGCAGGCAAAGGGACTCAGGCTAAGCGTATCTGTCAGGCCTATAAGATCCCACATATTTCAACCGGCGATCTCTTTCGAGAAAACATGAGTAAAGATACACCGCTTGGACAAAAGGCAAAAGAGTATATGGCTCAAGGCCTTTTAGTACCAGATGAACTAGTTGTTGATATGGTTGCTGACCGTTTGACCCATGATGATGTACAGACAGCTGGCTATGGCTACTTACTTGATGGATTTCCACGGACTGTTTACCAGGCCGAATCCTTATGTCGAATCAATGCCACGCGCAGTTGCGAGCTCGATTTTGCAATTAACCTGGAGGTGCCATTTGACATTTTGATTGAACGTGTTTCAGGAAGGCGAATCTGTCCGACCTGTCATGCAACCTATCATATTAAGTACAGCAAGCCTAAGGTTGAAGGTGTCTGTGATTTAGACGGCACGCCATTATACCAGCGCGATGACGACCAGGTTGAGACAGTTAAGAAACGGATTCAAGTATATCAGGATCAGACCGAGCCATTAATTGAATTTTACGAAGACAAACAAAAGATCATCAATATTAATGGATTGCAGCACATGAATGATGTATTTGCAAACATTCAAGAAATCCTTAGTGGAGTTAAGAAAAGATGATAACCATAAAATCCCATAAGGAAATTGATCTAATGCGTCATGCCGGAAAAATTGTGGCAGGCGCACATGCCTTAGTAGCAAAAATGATCAAACCTGGGGTAACGACACAAGAACTCGATCAGGCAGTTGAACAGTACATTCGGGAGGCTGAGGCGATACCTACATTTAAAGGCTATGGCGGATTTCCAAATTCGATCTGCGCTTCAATTAATGAGGTTGTTGTCCACGGTATTCCGCAAAAGAGAAGGTTGCTAGAAGGTGACATCGTCAGTGTTGATATCGGCGCAACCTACCAGGGCTACGTTGGCGATGCTGCCGTTACGCATGGAGTCGGCACCATTTCCGATGAAGCCGCACGACTGATCGCAGTTACCCGGGAGTCATTTTATCGCGGTATTGCTTACGCGAAGGATGGCTTTCGGTTGTCAGACATTTCAAATGCTATTCAAACTTATGTTGAGGAGAACGGATTTTCCGTTGTCCGTGATTATGTTGGTCATGGGGTTGGAAAGCAAATGCATGAAGACCCACCGATTCCTAATTATGGCCCCAAAGGACGAGGTCCACGGCTGCGCCAGGGGATGACCCTGGCCATTGAACCAATGGTGAATGCCGGAACCTATGACGTGATGACTCTAAAAGACGGCTGGACGGTGGTAACGACAGATGGTCAGCTCTCTTCACATTATGAGCATACAGTTCTGATTACCGGTACCGGTGAGCCTGAACTTTTGACAGTCATTTAAGTTGGTGCTGGATGAATGAATTTAAAATTGGACAAGTGGTTCGTTCTACAGCTGGCCGTGATAAGGGTCAGTTTATGGTGGTTATTGAGGTGGTGGACGACCATTTCACCATTGTATCGAATGGAAAGCTTCGTAAAGTGAGTAATCCAAAGAAAAAGAAGGTCAAACACTTGGCGAAGACGAATCACATTGCCGCAGATATTCGTGATAAAATATTAAATGGAACAATGATAACTAACGCTGAGTTAAGAAAAATACTCGAATCCTATCACATGCCTGTTGGTATTGGGGATGAGAATCGTGAGGAGGTTTGATCAATGGCCAAAAAAGATGTTATCGAGGTAGAAGGCTC
>JAHIQT010000198.1 GCA_018903255.1 Bacillota bacterium
GATTGGTCTCCCCGAATTGATTTTACGAAATGCAATGATTGTATGGACTGTGTGGAATTTTGTCCCCATCAAGTTTTTGAAGTGGATGAGAATGCCAAGCCAAAACTTAAGGTGAAAAATCCCAATAATTGTGTTGTTTTTTGCCGCGCCTGTAGTAAAACCTGTGGACCGGATGCAATTACATTTCCTGATAAACCAGAAACGACCAAGATGATTAAAGCCATTCGTAAGGCAGAAAAAGAGGCTGCAACCGATGAGTGATTCACTTTGTGTTTTACCCTGTAATGGATTAGATAAATGCGCCGGCGACCTATCCCGACGAGTTGCTCAGGAAATGGCAAAGTCGGAAGAAGTCGAACTGATCTGTCCGGTGTTACTAAATCAGAACAAAAGCCGGTACGAAAAAGCCCTGGAAGCAGGCAGCTTAACGGTGATCGACGGTTGCAATACTCGCTGTGCCAGCAAACTGGCCGCAGATTTAGAACTTGCCATCAAAGAAAAAGTTAATGTCAGCGAGGTGGCCAAGTCGCTGGATATCAAGCTGGGTATAGAAATCCGGGAAGATCAGGACACCCAGGCAGTGATTCAGGCAGTGCTGGGAAAAATAAATAGTTCAGCCGCAGAACAGGTTGAATCGGAATTTGTTGAACCCGAATCGGTCGAATATAATACTTTTTCTCATGGTAAGTTTATTTTCAAGGTGCCAAAAGCCAATTATTATTTCAATGAAAATGACTGCTGGGTGACAGTATCAGGGAATATGGCCAGGGTTGGTGTCAGCGATTATGTGCAACAGAATCTGTCAGATATTCTCTATGTCGATCCACCGGAAATCGGCGATGAATTTGAACAGTTTGACGATTTAGGCAGCATCGAATCCAGCAAAGCAGTATTTGAAATTGTATCACCAGTAGCCGGTACCGTAGTTGCGGTTAATGCTGGTTTAAGTGATGCTCCGGAACAGGTCAATGAAAGCCCCTATGAAAAAGGCTGGCTTGTGGAAGTTCGTCTAAGCGATTTCGAAGAAGATCAGGATCTTCTTCATGATTGCCCGGCCTATTTTGAATTTTTAAAGCGAAAGGTAGAACAAATTGATGTCTAAGATAAAAATAGTACCCTGTAGTGGCATTGGTAAAGTATTTGGCCTATTGGCCCGGGAGTCGGTGCTGATGGTAACTGAGGAGAAATGTCCCGATGAGTGCGAAACCCTCTGTCTGGCTCATGTAGTTACCGGAGATGATGAAGTAGTGGGAAAAATTAACGGTGAAAATTGCATCACTATGGATGGTTGTGCCAAATACTGTGCCAAGAAAAGTGTCGAAGAAACCGGTGGCATCGTCGTAAAAAGCCACAAGGTGCCAGATTATATCAAAGCCCATCGCGGCGAAGAACATGGCACTGGAACCTATCTCACAGACGATGGCTGGAAATATGCCGAAGAACTGGCAGAAATCATGGTTGAAGATATCAAAGAAATAAAAGCAGGGGTGAACTAAGATGTTAGGAAACAGAATTGGCGTTATTTCATGTAGCGGCGAAGAGTGTCTGGGTGGAACGATTTCTCGGTTAGCTGTGCGAAAAATGATGGAAGAACTCAAACCCGGGATGGTTTCAACCCTTTGTCTGCCGTTATTTATTGCTGGTGATGGCGGAGAACGGGAGTTTGCCGAAAAATACCCCACCATTGCTGTAGATGGTTGTTCAAAATGCTGTGCCAAACGAGCCATCGAAAAATATAGTAGCGCAGTTGCCGGCAGTATCGATGTGGCCGAGATCATTGGCGAAGCTAAGGCTCTTGAAAAACCTTTGTCAACACGTTATATCACCGATTTACATATGGAATATGTAAATCAAACGGCTGCTAAAACCTGCGAAATCTTTGATGAGATTTTGGCAAAACAATAAACCATCAAAATAATGAAAAAAGCCAGATCATCTTAATGCGAAGATCTGGCTTTTGCCTTGTGTAAATTTTTTCAAGACTGGTACTTAGTCGGTTTCATAACCCATTAACTGCAAATGTGCTTCCAGGCTTAAATAATTGGGTGCATACGCTGCTTCCTTCATCAGAGTGCACTGGTTTAGTCGACAGGTGCCTAAGATTAACTTTGAGGCAAAACCCATGCACGAACCCTGGCCACAAACTTTACAGCCAAGCTTTTTTGGCAGAAGTTTGTAAAGCTGAATCGCACTAGGGCGTTCGCGGGTTTCCTCATTTGGAGTGATATTATCGCGATTTTCCCAGGTCTCGTTGATAAGATCTCGGATATGATCGATCATTTCATGGCATTGAGCTTCATTGGTCAACTGGGTGCAGGTAAGCTTATTATCATGGATGTTGATAATGTGGCTGCCGATTTTGTAAGTAAATGTCTTAGCTGTCGGAATATAAAGTCCGGTTTTAATTACGGTATTAAGGTAAGGCATGACCTCCGGCACCGGATTGCTCAGCTTGGCACGAAATTTAATCCGTCCACCACCGGTAGTACAGGGCTTGATATAAATAAGACTGATTACAGGTAAATACATTAGTTATTCTCCTTTTGATATGAGTTTAATCCGTTAACCAGGGCATCAATATCAGCGGTTTCGTTAAAATAGCCGATGCCGATGCGACAAGTTCCTCGGGTAACCGTACCAATCAGACGATGGGCACTGGTGTTATTCAGCAAATTATACGCTTCAAAATTTATCATTATCAGTCAAAATGAAAGAAGGTACCGGATAAAATATTCTGCAGCATAATGCGTCAGATTGTTTGATCCGGTACCTTCTTGTGTTATCATGAAAATATTATTTTTGATTGAGTGGCAGAAACAACCCTAACAAAGTCCATCTGCCACTCATAACATCACAGAGAGGTTGTAGCCTCGCTATAACAGTTTATATGATAACGATTTTTACGGATAATTGCAATCCCATTTCGCAAATTTTATATGATCAGACGCTTAATGCTCTTCAGTTCCACCAGCTTACATGCAGCTGTGGC
>JAHIQT010000213.1 GCA_018903255.1 Bacillota bacterium
AAAAGCTCCGGGAAATTAAAAAGTTTCAAAATTTTAACCGCTATAGTAATGCTTCGTTAAACAAAATACAGCATATTGGACAAGTTTTAGAGATAGCCATTTTTAGAAGTCTAACTGTCACTTCACAAGTGATCTTTAATGATTATTGAAAAAAAGAAAAACCACCATGTTTGAATTTTTCTTAACAGAGCGAGTTGTGGAATCGGCTCCAGTGGAAAGGCTCAAGAGCATGTGCCGCAGGGGGTATTTTAGGCATACAAAAAGCAGATGCCGTGATATAATATGAATTAGATTTGCGCTGAAAGTATTAAAATGCATAGTCAACTTTCATATTAGCATTTGCAAATTTATTATACATTATCAGCACTTTGGAAAGGAATATCCATCTGTGAAAAAACTCAATGATTATTTATACTCCGGTGATACCGTGCTTAAGATTTTGCAACGCTATTCTGATGATTTAAAACAGTCGGCCAAAGATTCCGATAATCAGGTTGATCTTTGGCACTGTAATTTTCTGCTGCAAATTGCCGAACTGTTGCAGCACAATGATTTCCTGACTTCGCAGTCGCAGCGGATTCGCGAATTTTATAAAGTGATGGCTAATGACTATCCCTTTCTGGCTTTTACTTTTAGGGGACGAATTAAATCGCTGATTCGCGCCGAATCAAAATTCAACGGATACATTGTCGAATGTATTTATGAGCATTATGTAAAACACGGCAATTACCCGTCTCTGCCGGAACTAAAAAAAGCAATAAATTGTTTTCGCGATCTGATTGCATACCGAATTGTGATTTCGCTTCCCAAATGTCATCTACGAGAAGGGCAGATTTGTGCGGATGAAGAAATAAACTATCTCTATGATGTCGCCAACCAGTTGCCTGGTTTTCTAGAGGAACGGGGCTTTACCGCTGAACCATCTTCTTTAAAGGGTCAGCAAAAATCGCCCTTGTTAAAAGAGCATGTCAGCCCCTATTATCGGGATTATATTGCCGATGCAGAGCCGAATGGCTATCGTTCACTGCATATCACCTTTTATGATAACATTGCCCGTTGTTATGTGGAAGTCCAGCTTCGCACCAAAGAAATGGACGATTTTGCAGAGATTGGTCCGGCCAATCATTTAGGTTATGAAAAACGGCAGGAAAGTGAAAGAGCCAGACGAGAGGCCATTCCCCAAGGGGAAAATATTTATTTTGATAATGCCTATGAAAGAGGGATCCGCTTACAGCAGCTTGATTTATCAAAACTGGATGTCAATATGTTTTCAGCGATGGATAATTCGCTGATCAACGATGGTTGCGGCCTCTTTCGCGGCAGACTGATTCTTCCCTATGAACATCTTTCCAGATTCCAAAATGATCTGATTGATTGATTAATATCATACGTAGTCGGATATAAAAAACATAGAATGGTCATAAATTGGTCGGTTAAAAAACTACTGCAAGTTATGATAAGACATTGAAATCTGACAATACCCGATAAAACCTAAAACAAGCAACAAGCCCTTGATTGTCAAAGCAATCAAGGGCTTGTTGTCGGCTTGCGCAGGTATAACGAACCGAACGTTTATTAAAAACTTATTAAAAGTTTATTGAACGTTGGCCAGTTCTTTGTACCAGATATTCATCGATTCGATTGAGCCGGAAATCTGGGTATTATTAATCAGGGTACCACCATATTGATAATTGGCGCGGGCAAAGGTGGTATTCATTCCAAAGGAAGCAGCGCGGGCAATCGTATAGAGCAGGCAGAAGCCGCTACGCGTCATATATTTTTCCATGTCATGGAGGAGATGAAGGGCCAGCTGTTGACCACGATACTTGGGCAACACCGCAAAATCAGTCATCTCAGCATTCAGATTATCGGGGTCCATTTCACTAGAAGATGCGGCAACCAGATGACCACTGAGAAATACGCCAAAGTATAAAACCTGGTCGGCCATCGTTTCACGCAGATAGCTGGCCTCAAAAATAGGAAAGGGATAGCTTTTAAATACCTTGTTGTATAGCTGGGCGAGTAAAGGAATGTCGGATTCGAGTAATCGCCTGATCTGGTATTGAGGGGGCAGGGTTTTAGTGACCGGATTGTCTTTATTGGCAATAGCGTAAGTAAGAATTTGCTTTAATTTAATCTCGTTGGCAAGATTTTTTCTTTTTGGACAGAGGTATTTGACCAGCATCTTACAGCTTTCTTTGCCGTGATAAAAACTTGGGATTTCGGCTTCTTCCTGATAACCATCGGCTTTAAAGATTGGATCGAGCGATTTGGGAATTTTAGCAACAATTTTTGAATAATTTTTAGCATGTGCTAATTGGTTCATATCGGTGATGATTTGGTCGGGTGCCGCTGTATCACATTTCATCAAATAGATGCGATCGCTATTTTTTCCGTGTTGAATAAGACTCTTACCATAAGTTTCAATAATATCGGTCATACGACGACCTCTTCAATGAAATTTCTTTGGTCACGTTCAAGATTTTCCGGAATCAGGGTAATCGTTTCTTCATAGTCGCAAAGCAGTTTAGAGATACCAATCGGTTTACGGTTGCTTTCCTCACTATTTAGTTTTAATTGCAGATTGCAATTTTTACAGTCTAAGTCGCAGGCCGTGTGTTCATAGTTGTCAGGCATCTGATAGGTGGTGATAACGCCTTCATAGTTTCTCAGGATGACCTTATTGGTCGACCAGGAAATGAGGTAGTTTGGCATCACCGGAATTTTACCGCCACCACCGGGGGCATCAATCACATAGGTGGGAATGGCAAAACCACTGGTATGGCCGCGTAAACTCTCGACGATTTCAATACCCTTGCCTACGTTGGTTCGAAAATGTTCAAGCCCTTCTGATAAATCACATTGATAGAGATAGTAGGGACGAACCCGATTCGCGACTAATTTATGAACCAGTTTTTTCATGATTTGGGGACAGTCATTGACATCTTTTAATAAAACCGATTGATTGCCTAAGGGAATTCCCGCACTGGATAGTTTTTTCAATGCGGCAATCGAGGTTTTGGTAATTTCGCGGGGATGATTGTAGTGGGTATTGATCCACAGGTTGTCGTATTTACGGAGCACGTTGACGAGTTTGTCAGTAATCCGATAGGGTAGCACCACCGGCGTGCGGGAGCCAATCCGAATCACTTCAACATGGGGAATGGCGGCAATCAGTCCGAGAATATAATCGAGCTTTTCGTCCGATAGCAGGAATGGATCGCCGCCAGAAAGCAGCACATCGCGGACGGTCGGGGTATTTTTGATATAGTCGACCCCGGCTAAAATCATCGCTTCAGATGGCACTGAATCCGTATCGCCAACCTTTCTTTTGCGGGTGCAATGGCGGCAATACATGGCGCAGACATTACTGACATGAAACAGTACCCGGTCTGGATAACGATGGGTAATCCCTTGGACGGGGCTATCTTTGTCCTCGTGAAGGGGATCTTCCATGTCGATCGATGTGATCATTAACTCATCAATGCTGGGAAAACTTTGTCTAAAAACCGGATCGTTTTGATAATCATCGTCATCGATTAATGACAGATAGTAGGGTGTAATCGCCATCGGAAATTTTTCAATGGTTTTTTTAATTTCTTGTTTCTGTTGATCGGGAAATTGAATCCCCATAATTTTTTCAACCGTTTCGACGGTACGAATGGTATGGTTTAATTGCCAACGCCAGTCAGTCCATTTATCCATTAAATAGTCTGAGGATTGGTCAGTATTCAGATGTTTCTGTGTTAATTTGATTGCTTCTTGCATGTTACGGTTCCTTTCAGATTCATAATAAAAACAAGGCAGGTGAAGGGATAGGCAATTTGAGAGTTTCTTTGTGGCTGGGAAAAAACCATAAAAAAAGGCACTCTAACGCTGTCTTCACAGAGTTAGAGTGCCTAGGTTTCGCTAAAGATAACTCACCTTATACCATTTTTATGCCCAACAAATATCAGGCAGAATAGTATAGTATATGACCATGATGATCCTATACAAGCCCCAGTTCCATCCAGGATGTTTTTCCATGTAAATTTCATTGCTTTAATAATAAGCTTACTTATTTCCACATTCAGATAAATACGTAAACAAGCTCACAAATTGAATTACTCAATACATATACTTCACATAATGTTTGTTTGATGATGTTAACATAATAACAAAAAATATCACTGTTGTCAAAAAAAGTTTAGGCATTTAATTTTCTAAAAAAAATGCGGCTGTTTATCAGGTCTTGATCTTTGTTAATGACAAGGCTATAAGAAAGCACGGCTGAAGGATATCGTGGATCTTTTTATCCTAAATCAGCACGCTTGATAATCGCGTCATAGCCAGCTGGATCGGTATTGCCTTCGGTGCTAAAAAGCAGGATGGTTGACGTGTGATTAAGCTTTAGCTGCTGTTTTAAGGCAGCCAGGTGTTGGTCTTGACACAATGACACCAGCAGACCCAGGCCGACCGCGCCGGATTCACCGGAGACAATCGCCGGGTCTAAGCCGCGCGGATGAGCCAGGGTCTGCATCCCCAGCTCCGTGACCCAGTCCGGGCAGCTGGCGTAAAAGCTGGCATAGTCGCGCAGGATTGGCCAGGTCAGGGGGTTGGGTTCGCCGCAGTTTAAACCGGCCATAATCGTTTCCGGGTTGCCGCCAATCGCGAGTGGTTGGCCATTGCCCTGGTCGGCCGATTTGAAGATACAGGCGACTGTGTCGGGTTCGACAATCGTGGTGAGTGGTGGGTTTTGCTGGTAATAATGAGCCAGATAGCCCAGCACGCCGCCAGCCATTGAGCCGACCCCGGCTTGGAGAAAAACATGGCTGGGCTTGGAAATGCCGAGATCGGTGAGTTGGTCGACCGCTTCGGCGGTCATCGTTGTATAGCCGCGGGTAATGGCGTTGGGGATCTCCTGATAGCCGTCAAAGCCAGTATCCTGAATTAAGATATAGCCGTGTTGATCGGCTAGCGCGGCGGCGCGGCGGACGGCATCATCGTAATTTAAGTCAGTGATGGTCACCGTGGTTTGATTAATTGCCCGGATCGCCTCAGCGCGGCAGGGCTTTGAGCCCTTGGGCATCAGCACGATCGCCTGAGCGCCAAAGAGGGCGGCCGCCCAGGCCACGCCCTTGCCGTGGTTGCCATCGGTAGCGGTGATAAAGACCAGCTGCTTAAGCTGTTTTTTAACCGCCGGAGCACTCAGAATTGTATAATCGAGATTGCCATCGGTCAGCTTTAAATAGCGGGCAATAATGGTCGCCATGGCATAGGCGGCGCCCAGACCTTTGAAGGCGCCCAGACCAAAGCGGTGTGATTCATCTTTGACAAAAATACCTGCAACCCCCAGTTTGTCGGCCAGGTCAGGCAGCGCCAGCAGCGGCGTCGGCTGGTAGTGGGGCAGCGATTGATGGAAGTGGCGGACATCGGCCAGCGCCGCCGACGACAGCATTGGGGGTAAGTTTTTATTTAAGTTATCAGCTAAGTTATTGGCTAAGGACTGACTTGGGGCTGAGCCGGGAATGATGGTGATCGGTGATTTCATATGGGTCTCCTTTGAATTAAGTGATGTGCCAGCGAACGCTAAAAAAACTGTTCGGCCAGTTAAAAATATTTTGGTCAAAACGCCGTGACGAACGGCTGTTTTTAATCATCGAATGATAAAATCGAACGATCACATAAGTGATAACATCAAGTGATATCACAGTTCCAGGTAATCTTTAATCAAAAATGCCAGTTGCAGCTTAAATTTTTCTTCCGGGGTGATCAGATCGATGTTTAAGAGCTGGCGGATTTTTTTCATCCGGTAGTTGATCGTGTTGCGATGGCTAAAGGCGGCTGCGGCGACCGCCTGGATGCTGCCGTCATGCTCAAGGTAAAGCCGCAGGGTATCGATCAGGCTGGACTGCCCCTTTTGATCATCGGCGGCTAGCAGGCTCAGACTGTCGTTTGCCAGTGCTGCTAAGACGGCTTTGTCGGGAACCGCAAAAAAGAGCTTAAAGAGTCCCAGATCATTAAAGTTTATATAGCGGCGCTGCTGGGCTTGGGCTACTTTCAGGGCAAAAAGCGCCTGTTGGTAGCTGCGGTTAAGGGTGACCAGGGAAGCGGCCGGATCGCCGCTGCCAAAGTAAAGAGGCGCCTCTGAGTGCGGCAAAGCCAAGCCATCAAGGCTGGACATGGCCTGATCGAGGGCGCTCAGACTAGGGTTTTGAAAAATAACAAGATCAGCCTCGCGCAGTTGCAAGTGATAGGTTCGGGTGCCGATCGTGCTAAACTGCTGGATCAGTCGTGCCGGCAAGGCGGAGGCCTGACAGACCAATACCAGGTAGGGAAGGTCGGTCTCGTAGCCAAGGCTAGTCAGGGTATCGAGGCTGGTTTCGGGATCATCGGGGTGTAGCAGCAGCCGCTGAAAGGCCATCGTGGTGCGGTCTTGCTGATAGGATTGGGTAAAGATGCGGTTGCAGTAGTCTTGCATGATGGTGGCCAGATGGATTTTCCAGGGCATTGTAAAAAGTGGAAATTGATGGCGGTTGCACAAAGTGAGAAGAGACTCGGAAATGGCGTCATCAAACAGATAGTGACCGGTATTGATAATCAGCCCGGCGGTTTTTTGATCGATCAGGCGGGTGATAAAATCATCGAGCCAGCTGTCTGAATCGGCACTCATGCCGGTGGTGATGATCAGCTCGCCGCCTTTTAGAAAACTGGTGGTGGCGATGTCCTCGGTAAACTGCACCCAATCGATGGCGGTGCTCAGGCCAGCTGCGCCGGCGACCAGCTGCAGCTGGTAGGTGTTTTTGGTAGCAAAAAATAAATCGGCTAGGATAATCGACATCGGATACCTCGTTTAAAACTTGATTTTATAGGAATTGAATTTATGGTTGAGGTGTCGAACTTAATTCAAGCCTTTGAGTGTATAATATATTGATTTCAAGAGATGTTTTCATTCAACATATTGTATGAAAAGTCGCTCGAGATTACTTTTGGCACTCTAACCATTTATATGGACAAAATTTTAAAAAACGTTTTCTTATAGTATACTAAATGGCTGATTGTCTGTCCAGCACAAGGGATACAAACTAAATCTGTTCGTTTGTTTAAATTGATGCAGTGCAGCTGTGCGGACATGATAGCACCGAACAAAAGAAGCAGTAAAAAAATTTTGATTTATTGTGTTTTCACCAAAAAAGGGGTATAAAAGTGACTAATAACATAAAATAGAAACAGAAGAGGTGAAGACAATGAATCGACTTACAAAATCGTGGATCGGCTTGATCCTATTAATTGGCACCCTGGTAGTCAACAGTTTTGGTGCATTCGGCTTTTTTAATGGCCTGTCCCAACGGGACTTATCTGACCGCTATATGACCCTGATCACACCGGCACCATCAACCTTCAGTATCTGGAGTTTAATTTATGCCCTGTTAATCGGTGCTGCGGTTGTGATGATTATTAAAAACAAGGATCCCTACTATGTCCAAGCCATTGATAAGATCAGTTATCTGTTCTGGCTGACCAGTGGCTTGAATATGCTCTGGATTATCTGCTTTTCCTATACCTTAATTGGGATATCGGCGCTTGTGATCCTGGCTTTTGCGATTACCCTGACCCTGCTGATCTTACAGCTGAGCACAATCCAGACGGGCAAGCAGTGGCTGTTGCCGGCGGCCTTTGGGATGTATACCGGGTGGCTGCTCATTGCCACCGTGGTGAATATCTCCTCCTGGCTGGTTAGTATCAACTGGCAGGGTTTTGGCTTGGCTGCCGAGTACTGGGGAATTATTATCTTGATGGTCGCGGTGGCGGTGACGGTGGTCGTCACCCGGGTCACCAAAAACGCGATTCTACCGCTTCCGGTTGCCTGGGGTTATTTTGGTATTTACCAGTCTTTAAACGCGGCCGAAGGTTTTCAAGGAGCCTACCCATCACTGGCGATCGCCGCCCTGGTGGGGATTGTGCTGCTGCTGGTCATGACCGGGATTCAGTTATATTTAAATGCTTTTCGGCTGATGCCGGTGGTTACCCCCGACTGGGCAGAGGCGGGTGATTTTAGCGGTAGCTCAGCAGAAATCTAACACCGGTTAAAGAAATTGCCAACAATTAGTAAGTCCGCTTCCCAGCGCTTTGCGGCGCTGGAAAGCGGACTTTTTTAAATTGAGCTGGCTGCGCGTCCAGGGTCTTGTTTATTCAGCACAAAGTATGGCGAAAATATTGGGCTGTCCAGCCATTGAACTTGGCTATAGTTGTGCTATAATAGCATCCATACACAAGACAAGGAAGTCGATTCCCGGTCTTGTTTTTTTTGTTTTTAGACCAGTCGAATTAAAGCATTTAAAAAATGGAACTGACAATTGCACAGGGTGCGAGCGAGGGTCTGACCCCTTGGTCATCACGGGTCTCACCTACAGTAAATTTTTAATTAAACAGTTTGGTTTTTGCTTTAAGATGATACTATTTTTATTCGTTTTATTAGCTTTAGATCGGATCAGTGCTTAGCGCTTAGCGGTCTGGTGCGGATCGATTTACAAAAAGAGGAGGATCAGTCATGTTAAAAGATGCATTACCAGAAATCATTACCCAACAGCTACCCGGCCCCAAGGCGGCAGCGATTATAGGGAGAAGAGCCGCGGCCATTCCCGATGCAATCAAATGTGTTTACCCACTGGTTATTGAGAGGGGCGCGGGGGCGATGGTCGAAGATGTTGACGGCAACCACTTTGTCGACTGGGTTGGCGGTGTCGGGGTGCTCAACATCGGCTATTCCCATCCCGAAGTGGTGGCAGCGGTGAAAGCCCAGGCCGACAAATATTTTCATGGGATGTTCAATATTGTTACCCATGAGGGCTATGTTGAGCTGGCGGAAACGATGAATGCAATGGTGCCGGTGCGCGGTGATAAGAAGATGACCTTTTTTGCCAACAGTGGTGCCGAAGCCAATGAAAATGCGGTGAAAATTGCCAAAGCCTTTACCAAACGTCCCAATATTATTGTCTTTTCTGGCGCGTTTCACGGCCGCACCATGCTGACCATGACGATGACCGCCAAAAAAGCTTATGCCCATGGCCTGGGGCCATTTCCCGATGGGATTTACCGGGCCCAGTTTCCCTATCTCTATCGCAAGCCGGCGGGGATCAAGTCCGCAGACGCGATTGACTATTATACCGAAAGTCTTGAGCGGGTCTTTGAAGAAGCGTCGCCGGCTGAGCACGTGGCGGCAATTGTGGTCGAACCGCTCCAGGGCGAAGGCGGCTTTATTCCTGCACCGCTGGAATGGATTCAGGCAGTTCGCAAGATCTGCGATCAAAAAGGGATCTTATTAATCGCTGATGAGGTGCAAACCGGCTTCTGCCGTACCGGCAGAATGTTTGCCACCGAATATTGGCAAGAAGTTGGGGCGGCACCGGATATCATCACCACCGCCAAGTCAATCGCCGCCGGCTTGCCCCTGAGTGCGATCAGCGCACGCGCAGAAATTATCGAAGCGGTACGGGGCGGTACCATCGGCGGCACCTATTGCGGCAATCCGGTCGCCTGCGCGGCGGCGCTCAAAGTGATCGAGATCATGAAGCGCGACCGCCTTGATTTGCGGGCATTAGAAATTAGTGCGATCATCTTTGACCGCTTTAATAGCTGGCAAGACCAATACCTCGAAATCGGAGATGTCCGCGGGATTGGGGCGATGGTCGGGATCGAATTTGTCAAAGACCGGATTAGCAAAGAGCCATATCCGGAACTGGTCTCAGCGATTGTCGACGAAGCCGTCAAGACGGGCCTGATCATTGAGAGTGCCGGCATCTACGGCAATGTCATCCGCTTTCTGGCACCACTCGTGATCAGCGACGCCCAACTTGATGCTGGTCTGGATATTTTTGAAAAAGCACTTAAAAAATGTGTGTAAAACCGGATCAATTGGCTATCTATTAAATAAACATTGAGTAATCCGGCGATAATTTACAATAAAGCGATCGTTAAATGTCAAAACTAGTAGCGGACAATAGATTAACAATTGGTCGCTAGGCTAGTCGGTAGCTAACCCCTAGAAAAAAGATACGCCGATTGCCGGCTTAACGCACGATCACAAAGGAGCGACAATGAAACAATTTGGAATTACCCCCAAGATTCTGGAATTTGACCACTGCCATGAGGTGGGTGAGCATTTTCAGATCGGCAAAGGCGACCTGGTTTTTATTAGTGACCGGACCTATTTACAGTATTTTAAAGACAGCATCAGTGACCAGGCACTTCGGCTTAACTACCGCAGCTATGTCAGCGGCGAGCCCACCGATGTGATGGTCGAGGCGATTGCTGCCGATATCAAAGACTACCAGTACAGCCGTGTCTTTGCCATTGGCGGCGGGACGATTTTAGATGTCGCCAAGCTGTTCGCCCTGAAACAGACCGTCCCGGTAGTTGCTTTATTTAACAAAGAATTGGATATTATCAAAGACAAGCAACTGATTTTGATACCCACCACCTGCGGCACCGGCAGTGAAGTTACCAATATTTCGATTCTGGAACTGACCGCGATCCAATCAAAATTTGGGCTGGCAGTCGATCAGCTTTATGCCGACTATGCCGTCTTGATACCGGAACTACTTAATGAGCTGCCGATGAGCGTTTTTGCTAGCAGCTCGATTGATGCCTTTATTCATGCGATCGAATCCTACACCAGTCCCAAGGCCAGTGCCTTTAGCCAGCTTTATTCAAAAAAGGCCATGGAAATGATTCTTAGTGGCTATCAGACCATCGCCACCGCCGGCGCCGATGCCCGCAAACCGCTGCTGGCGGACTTTATGATCGCTGCAACCTTTGCCGGAATCGCCTTTGGCAACGCCGGTTGCGCCGCCGTCCATGCGATGAGTTATCCACTCGGAGCGGTTTACCATGTCCCCCACGGCGAGGCCAACTACGCCCTCTTGACCGGAGTTTACAAATCCTATCAGGCGCTTGATCCCGACGGCCCCATCAAAGAGCTGAACCGCTTTCTGGCCAAAATTCTCGGCTGCCAAACGGACGCCGTTTACCAAGCAATCGAACAGCTGTTTAGCCATATCCTGGCTAAACAAGCGCTGCGCGACTACGGCGTCAGCAAAGCCGATCTCGAAACCTTTACCGAGGCCGTCATGACCAAACAAAGCCGGCTGATGGCCAACAACTACGTCCCCCTGAACCGCCAACAGGTACTGGAAATTTACACAAAACTTTATTAATTGCTGTAGTAGTAACATTGTTTAGTCTATAGATCAGCTTAGTACCGACCCTTGGTCATTGGTCGGTGCGGTAGCTGAGCATCCCACCAAAGATTTTTGGCTAGTCGTTGATTTTAGCTGGTGGTTAAGTTAAACTAAGCCTTAGAGAAAGATGTGAGGCGAAGATGATGGATTACTTAAATAAAAATATCTCAATTAATTTAAAAGCGATCCGCCGCGAAAAAGGC
>JAHIQT010000199.1 GCA_018903255.1 Bacillota bacterium
ACATTAATGCAATAGCTGGTGGCGTTGCATCCAAATCTGCAAGTGATCCATTGCCCCATAATCCGGCTTTCTGGTAAATCCCATTGTTATCAACGGTGGGATGATAAGAGCTCCAATAAAACTCATAACCGCTGGCAGTCGCACCGCCGGAGTTATGATGAATACTAAGCAGGAGATCGGCATTCATTTGATTTGCTTTATTACAGATCGTTGTCGAAAATGATGAATAAACCGGCGCGCTTGGCAGCATCGTCGGTAAGCCTGGATTGCCAGGAACCGGATGGCTCAGCATTGCATTATAGCCACTCGCTCTGAGGGTTGCAACAATCCTGATTGCCAAGGCGTTATTCAGATCAACCTCGCGAATCCCCGTACTTTTGTTCACCGCTCCAGGATCAACCCCGTCTAAATGCCCCGGATTTATGATAATCGTCGTGCTTGCCGCATTAACAGTCAGGCTGAAATTTGCAAAGAAAGTAAACAAGATAAGGATGCCTACCCCCACTAAAGCAATTTGCTTTCTTCTTTTTTTAATCGACTCCATTATTTTCCTCCTTTCTTTAAATACTACCTGCTGTCATAATCCTTATAGTTGTAACGATAATATCATAATTATTTTACATCGTCAATTTATTCGTTACATCTTATGAACGCTTAAGTTAAATATCATTCTCTGCATCTTCCTTGGTTTTTCCCTTGACATAACCGACGATATCGACACTTATTGCATAGTTTCCATCAACGCGGGTTAGGTTTCGATTATAATAGGGGTCATTCTTAATATATTTTAACCAATGGTCTTTCATATATTTGATTTCGCTGTTGAAGCGTTTATATTTTGAATAGGTGTCTTCTGCGCCGCGAGATTTAGATTCGTAGTGGTAGAGTTCGACATTATGTAGCCAGACATTAAATTTGCCCAGTTCATAAAGTTTAAGGCACAAATCGACATCATTAAAGGCGACTGTCAGTTTTTCTTCAAAGCCGTTAACCCGGTCAAAATCTTCCCGTTTCACCATCATACAGGCCGCTGTCACCGATGTGTAATTATTGGTGGTCACCAGTTTACCAAAATAACCATAATCACCGCGGGGATAGCCGACATGGCCATGTCCGGCAACGCCACCCATTCCCAGTAAGACGCCAGCATGCTGGATGGTATTGTCAGGATAATAAAGCTTTGCCCCGACTGCACCAACATGATCCTGTTGCGCAAGGCTGACCATCCGCTTCATCCAGCCTTTAGTGATCACGGTGATATCATTATTGAGAAACAGCAGATACTCGCCATTTGCTTCTTTAGCAGCAAGATTATTTATTTGTGAAAAGTTGAAGGGGATATCAATTCTTACCACCTTAAACTGATCTTTGTATTTTTTGGTATAGAATTCAAACAATTTGAAGGTTTCTTCTTTTTCGCTACCATTATCAGCAACGATAATTTCAAAATTCTGATAGATCGTTTTCTCAAAAATCGAATCGATACAGCCTTTTAAATCCACAGCATTATCGCGGGTTGGAATAATCACCGAGACTAAGCCATCATTGACAATCTCATAGTCAATATTATAAACCCCGGGAAATGCCCCATGACTAACCGTGCCTTTGATCGATCTTCTTGCCAGGGCATCTTCGAGAGACTTAAGACCCGCTTCGAAGGCATAACCTTTTGACTCCGGATTGACCGCCGTCGAATTGCTGATCATCCGCCAGTGATACAAGATCTTTTGGATATGGAAAATCCGATCGGTTTTCTCGGTGAAGCGTAGTACCAGATCATAATCCTGGGCACCTTCATAGCCTTTTCTAAAGCCACCGATTTGATCGATAATGGTTTTGCGGTAAACCCCAAAGTGACAGATATAATTGGTTGCCAGCAGGATATCCGGAGCCCAGTCGGTTTTAAAAAAGGGTTGGCTGCGTTTATTATCTTCACTCAGCTTGTCTTCATCACTATAAATTAGATCTGCTTCCGGGTGTTCATTTAATAATTTAACCACTTCGTAGAGGGCAAACTCGGCCAGGGTATCGTCATTATCCAAAAGCCCGACAAATTCGCCAGTGGCAATTGCCAACGCCGAGTTTGAAGCCTCTGAAATATGGCCATTTTCTTGCCGATAAACCACCTTGATCCGGGAATCCAAGCTTTTGAATTCTTCCAATAAGGGCTTAATATGGATATCGGTAGAACAATCATCAGCGATACATAATTCCCAATTGTCGTAAAACTGATTTAAAACCGAATCAACACAGGCTCTGAGCCATTGTTCTTCTACATTATATACCGGCATAACAATCGATACCTTAGGTTTATAGGAAAATTTTCTAATTTCTTCGCTGACTGTTTTTCGATCATAATCTTCATGGACATCAATCCAGAAATCATAGTTTTCCTGGTTTTTATACTTCAGTTCAAACTTTATTTTGCGGATCGTGTTCTTTAGTCCATTACGGCCGAGATAGCCCAGGGTTCGGGTTGTCACGCCGGCCAGCCGCTTGGCATTAAAGAGATTCGGTTTTTTTAAATAGTCATAGTTTTTTTTCAAATTTACTGGCACGATACGGATATTATTGTCATCTTTTAATTTAAGCTTCAGCTTTTCTCCGTAGGTATTTTCATCGAATTCAATAATAAAACCGACCTTGGCATCATCCGGTAAAACATACTTGTTATTGACGTCAATTCTAAAATCCCGTTTGAATTGAACCCCAACCGCTTCTTTGCCCAACAAATACAATTCAACCGGTTCCTTGGTTTTGGTATTAAAGGCCCATCCCTGAACCGTGGCACAGCGACTCGCTTCGTCTTTGACAATTTTATCGATGAAATATTTTATTTCTTCTTGTTCAATAACTGATTTCTTTTCCATCCCAATAACCTTTCTCTAATCCTTTATTATTTGCCATTGATGTTCCATATGTACCAGACCCTCAGTGAAATAATCGGCCACCACCGAGATCACAAAGGCAGCTGTTTCGTAGTCCAGATTGACAATGCTTTTATTGGCAAAAAGCCCGACATCGACCTCGTATTTCCCGCCCAGCAGCGGTAAGCTTGGCACCACATAACGAACCTTATGGATGCCCTTTGTTTTGGGGATCTTGAACGCATCCAAGTGGGTGTTCGGACCAAAGATATACTGGCGGTCAATGGTATAAAAGGCTACTCCCACCAGCGGTTCGCTTTTTACATCATCATATAACTCATATTCAATATCGACACTAAAGTCATCAAAGGTCTTAAGCGTTTCGGTGTTGCAGCTGACGGCGGTGATTTTCCCCAGATGGGCATCGATTTCCATTATTTTTGCCATCGGATTCCCCTCATCAAGGGCTTTTTGTTCCATGGCTTCTTTGAGCATTTCGCTTTCATACATATCTATGACATGGGTCACCTCATCAAACATCCGCATTTCGCCCTGGTCAATCCAGATCCCTTTGCTGCAAAAACGTTTGATTTGTTCAAGGGTGTGCGATACAAAGAGTACCGTTTTTCCCGATGCTTTAAACTCTTCCATCTTATTGATGCATTTAATCTGAAATTTTGCATCCCCTACCGCCAGCACCTCATCGACAATTAAAATTTCCGGATCGACATTGATGGCGGTGGCAAAAGCCAACCGGGCAAACATCCCGCTGGAATAGGTTTTAACCGGTTGATAAATATACTCGCCAATTTGGGCAAAGTTGACAATATCATCCAACCGTTCATCCATTTCTTCCTTACTATAGCCCATGATCAGACCATTGGCATAGATATTTTCGATGCCAGTATACTCCGGGTTAAAGCCGGTGCCCAGCTCTAAAAGCGCCGACACCTTCCCGTCCACATAAACCTGACCCTTACTTTGGGTCAGTACCCCGGAAATGATTTTGAGCAGGGTTGACTTCCCTGATCCGTTCTTACCCACAATTCCAATCGATTCACCTTTTTTAATTTCCAAATTGATATTATTAAGGGCATAAAACTTTTGATGGTATTCTTTTTTTCGGATCAGGCTCATTGATTCTTTTAAGCGATCCATCGGCCGTTTATAGAGTTGGTATACTTTTGTCACTTCTGCTATTTTTATTGCCACATCTGACATAATTCCCTCCACTGATCTGTGATCAACATTTCTTTATAAGACATCAGCAAAATGCGGTCTTAGTTTTCGATACACGGCAATTCCGATTAGCAGCATTACAAATGAAAAACCCCAAAAATATGCTGTCATCGCCGGGTGCTCCCAAAACCAGCCGGTTCCAAAAAAGCTCTCGCGATATCCCTGAACAATATAATATAGCGGATTTAGCTTTAAAATCCACAGCAGTCTTGGCGGAAAGATATTGACGTCCCAAAGAATCGGTGTTCCCCAGAAAAGTACCTGCATCCCGACATTGATAAATTGCAAAATATCCGTAAAAAATGGTTGCAGCGAGGCAGTCACCCAGGTCAAACCGGTTAAAAAGACAATCAAGCAGATCAGATAGTAAATAATCTGAACCAGATGCAGGGTGATCGGCTGACTATATAAGAACATCATCACCACCGCAAAGGCAATAAAAAAGACATGGGTGTATAACGAAGAGATGATCTTAACCGTTGGTAATATTTTGATATTAAAAGTTACTTTTTTGACCAGATAACTGTACTCCCGAAAACAATTGGTGCCATTTACCAGACACTCGGAAAAGAAGAACCAGACAATGATCCCGGTGATTAAAAATAAAATAAAGGGTATCCCGCCAGTAGGAGAAGACTTCAGACCCACGTCAAAAACAAACCAGTAGACCGCAATGGTGACCGTCGGCTGAATAAAGGCCCACATAATACCTAAAAAAGACCCCGCATAGCGGGATTTAAAATCATTGATCGAAAATTTTCGGATCAGTTTCCGATTTGCATACAAATCTCTGATATAATCCATTAAATCTTTAAACAAGTACAAACTGACACCTCATTCTTATTCTTAAATGAAAAAGCACAAAAACTGTGCTTTTTCTTTTACAGCTATTCTACTTTTTTGAGTACATCTTGTCATAATATTGCTGATAATCGCCCGACTTTACCTGCTCCAGCCACTCCTGATTGTTTAAATACCACTCAATCGTTTCAGCAATGCCCTCTTCAAAGGTATAGGAAGGTTCCCAACCCAGCTCAGCGGTGATTTTTGAATTATCAATGGCATAACGGCGGTCATGGCCCAAGCGGTCTTCGACATAGGTAATCAGGTCTTTGCTGATTTTTGAACCGTCATTATCAATATCATATTTACCAGAGCGGAGCATTTCGCCGACATCCTCAATAATTAAATTGACAATCTCGATATTGGCTTTTTCATTATTACCGCCAATATTGTAAACCTCGCCAGCCACCCCTTTTTCAAGGATGGTATCAATGCCACTGCAATGATCTTTAACGTGCAGCCAGTCTCTGATCTGCATCCCATCGCCATAAACCGGCAAGCTTTTTAAGGCTACCACATTGGAAATCATCAGCGGAATCAGTTTTTCGGGAAAATGGTAGGGGCCATAATTATTAGAACAGCGGCTGATGGTGGTTGGCAGCTTAAAGGTTTGTCCGTAGGAACGCACCAATAAGTCGGCACTGGCCTTGGAGGCTGAGTAGGGACTGTTCGGGGCAATCGGAGTCGCTTCGGTAAACAGGCCGGTTTTTCCCAGCGCGCCATACACCTCATCGGTCGATACCTGATGGAAACGCACCCCGTCCCGATAGGTCGGATAACCATTTTCGTCTTTGCCAGTTTGCCAGTGATTTTTCGCTTCATCCAATAGTACCAGGGTGCCCATCACATTGGTCTTGATAAAAATCTCGGGATCTTCAATGCTGCGATCGACATGGGATTCAGCCGCAAAGTTGACTACTGTATCAAAATGATATTGATCAAAAAGTTTTTGAATAAAAGGCCGATCGACAATATCGCCTTTGGCAAAAACATAATTGCGATTACCTTCAATATCTGCTAAATTTTCCAAGTTTCCGGCGTAGGTTAATACATCCACATTAATTATTTTATAATCCGGGTGCGCATTGAGCATATATTTTACAAAGTTAGAGCCAATAAATCCGGCTCCACCGGTGACTAATACTGTTTTCATGATTACTCCATTTCTATCTATTCAAGTTCTATCTATTCAAGTTCTATCTATTCAAGTTCTGTCTATCCAAGTTCTATTATATCGAATTTCTCTATTCAAATCTTAGGCTAGCGCTGATCTCACTTAAAAAGGGCAGCTGGCTGTCTTTTTCGGAAAGCAGCACTTCTGTGATTGTCTCCAGCGGCCACTCAATCCCAACTTCCGGGTCATTCCAGCGAATTCCGCCATCGTATTCAGGGGCATACAAGTTGGTGCATTTATAGTTAAACACGGCTTCCTCTGATACCACTAAAAAGCCGTGAGCAAAGCCTTCCGGGATATAAAACATGGTCTTGTTCTCGGCTGTTAACAATACCCCTGCCCATTGTCCATAGGTTGGTGAGCCATTTCGCAAATCAACAGCGACATCATAAACCTCGCCGCTGGTCACCCGAACCAGCTTTCCCTGGGAAAACTTGGTCTGAAAATGAAGTCCCCGTAAAACACCCTGACAGGATTTAGACTCATTGTCTTGAACAAACCGCATCGTTAAACCGGCTTTATGAAATTCTTCTTCATTATAGGACTCCATAAAATAACCGCGATGATCGCCAAAAACCGATGGTTCAATAATCACCAATCCGTCAATACGCGTCTTTATTACATTGATCTTTGCCATCACGTCACCTACTTGACTTTAGAACACTGGATCAGATATTGTCCATAAGCTGTTTTTTTTAGCGGTTCTGCCAGTCTCAACAGTTGGTCTTGATCGATGAAATCACGCAAATAAGCAATTTCTTCGATGCAGGCGACATAAAGACCCTGTCTTTTTTGAATCGTCTCAACAAAGTTAGAGGCTTCAATCAAGCTGTCATGGGTTCCGGTATCCAGCCAGGCCATTCCCCGACCAAACAGTTCTACCCTTAAATTACCCTGTTTCAAGTAAATTTCATTAACCGTGGTGATTTCCAGTTCGCCGCGCGCTGACGGTTTAATATTTTTGGCAATTTCGACTACTGTATTATCATAAAAATAAAGACCAGGCACCGCAAAATTGGATTTAGGACTTTCTGGTTTTTCTTCGATCGAAAGAACTCTTCCGTCTTTGGCAAACTCAACCACCCCATAGCGGTCTGGATCGGTCACCGGGTAGCCAAAAATCACCGCCCCGCTTTGTAGCTCAGCTGCTTTTCTGATTGTCTCGGTAAAGCCATGACCATAGAAAATATTATCGCCTAAGACCAGTGCCACATTATCATCGCCAATAAATTTTTCGCCAATAATGAAAGCCTCGGCCAAGCCATTGGGAGCATCCTGAATTTCATAGGAAAAATTTAACCCCAATTCTTCCCCTGAACCAAATAGCCGTTCAAACATTGGGAGATCGTGGGGTGTCGAAATAATTAAAATATCTTTAATCCCAGCCAACATCAAGGTTGCCAGTGGATAATAAATCATTGGTTTATCATAAATGGGTAGTAATTGTTTGGACACCGCCCGAGTGATCGGATAAAGTCGTGTGCCGGAACCTCCGGCTAATATAATACCTTTCATCTTTGCCTCTTCTCTTGAAAATTATTTACTCATTTTAAGCGCTACTGCCAGCTTTGATATGGGTTCACATCAAAGCTGGCAGTACCCACTCTTTTAAAGGATTATTTTTGAGTGCCTATTTTAAATCTTTTAGATATTCTGCCAGCGAAATCTGCCATGGTCTGAAATTGTTCATTTTTAAATCATTGAGCGCCTTGTTTTCAAGCACCGAGTATTTAGGGCGCGGTGCCGGTCTGACAAATTCCTCGGAGGTTACCGGTTGAACCGGGATCTCAATCCCTGATAATCTAAAAATTTCCAGCGCAAAGTCATACCAGCTGCATTGTCCTTGACAGGTGCCGTGATAGGTGCCGTAATAATCGGTGTGGATCAAATCGATAATCGCTGCCGCCAAATCGACGGTACTGGTGGGCGAACCGACCTGGTCATTGACAACCGTCAGTTTGGGATGCTTTGATGCCAGCTCGAGCATTGTTTTGACAAAATTATTGCCATCGCCATACAGCCAGGCGGTTCGGATGATAAAATGTTTTGGTGTAATTTCTAAAACTGCTTTTTCACCGGCCGCTTTGCTCTCGCCATAAACCGTTTTGGGATCGATCGGATCGCTCTCCACATAAGGACGTAAGGCACCGTTTATCGTAATCCCACCACCGTCAAAAACATAATCGGTGGAAACCTGAACTAGCACAATATCCTGATCCCGGGCGATCTCAGCTAAAGATTTTGGCCCGGCAGCATTAATTGCCATCGCCAGCTCTTTCTGGGTTTCGCAACCATCGACATTAGTCAGCGCCCCGCAATTAATGATCACGGTTGGCTGCTCCTTGGCAATAATCCCCGTCATTTTCGCTTTATCGGTAATATCAAATTCGGGAATGTCATACCCAACATGGTTAATCTTTTTTTTCGTAAGCTGCCGGGTTAACTCTCGACCCAGTTGCCCATTCGAACCGGTTAATAAAACTTTCATACTTCACCTTATTTCATCGTACTTTTAAGTATTTATCTGTTCTGTTTTCCATTTTTTAAAGCGATACCCCATAAAAATTCATTGTCATTATACTTTATATCCCCATAAAAGTCTATTTTTTTCTAGATTCTTTCAGCTTATTAAGATAATCCCAATTAAATAAAAACAAACTTTTCTGATCAAATATTCGATTCTGCCCGTTAATTCAATGATTTTTTAAGTATATCTATGGTATTATTATTTGATATGATTTTAGCTCGTGAATCGAAAGGAATCTCTATGAAAAAGAAAGTAACCTTAGTCATCCTATTTTTGATTGTTTCACTAATAGGCACCGGACTTGTATATGGTTTTAATACCATCAGCCAGATCAATGAAATGGTTGCCGAACCAAAAATGAATGCGGCTGATTTAAAAGTAAATAACGATCTTGATATTGAAACCATTAATATCGCTGTTTTTGGCGTCGACGGCCGCAGCGACATCGATGGTGATCGCGCCGATACGATCATGATCCTCTCAATGGATTTTAGAAACGGCAACATCAAGGTTACCTCGGTGATGCGTGACTTGTTAGTCCAAATTCCCGAAACCAAGGATACCTACGAAAGCTTTGATAAGATCAATGCCTCCTATGCCTATGGGGGTCCAGAGCTGGCTGTAAAAACCCTTAATGAAAATTTTGATTTAAACATCAAAGACTATGTGATCGTCAATTTTGACGCGATGGTCGATACGGTCGACGCGATTGGCGGGGTCGAGGTCAATGTCCAAAACGAAGATGTTTTGGACTGGACCAATAAGTATATCGATGATGTCAATGATAAGGTTGGCAAGGCCGATCCTTATCTGGAAACAACTGGCGTTCAAACGATCACCGGGGTCCAGGCACTGGCCTACGCCCGAAACCGCTTCAGCGATGATGACTTTTACCGCACCGAGCGCCAACGCGAGGTTGTTGGTCAAATCGCCGCCAAGGCCTTTAATATTGATATGGGTACCGGCATCAGCCTGCTAAGCAAGGTTTATCCTTATATCAAAACAACCCTGTCAATCAGTGAGATCACTACCTATGCCAAGGCCTTTTTAGAATCTCCTGACAAACAGTTTCTGGAGTTCCGACTACCCACCGATACCCATGTAACGACCACGATGCTCAATAGCGTCTCCTATGTGGTGCCGACCAGCCTTGCCGATAATGTCATTGCCCTGCATGCCTTTATTTATGGACCTGTCCAAACAGCAGCAACTGATAGCACCCCTGCCAGCGGTAGTTCAACTACGACAACTGATAGCAGCAGTACCGACAGCCCCTCAACCAGTAGTGGCAACCGAACCAATGTCAGCAGTCCCGTTAGCGGTTCAACTTCAAACACAACATCTAGTGGCGGTACCGGCACGAGCTCGGGGTCGACCACCTATAAGGCTTATGTCCCATCTGCCCGGGTCATCGAAATAAGCGATGCGATTGCCTACTACGCCGGCACCGGTTCATCGTATACCTACAATGAAACAACCACCACCGAAAGCAATAGCAACTATTCGTATAGCAATGATTCCAGCTCTTCGAATACAAATACCGAATCAACTGGTTCTGACTCTTCCGGTAACTACGGCTCCTCTGGATCTGACTCCAGTAGCGGGGGTAGTTCTTCTGGTTCAGACTCCAGCTCCGGATCCGGATCAGATAACACTGATACTGGCTCTGATTCAGATTCAGATTCTGGTTCTGATTCAAATTCTGGCTCTGATACTGACTCTGATTCCGGCTCTGATCCCGACAGCGATTAAAACCAAAAGGCATCATTCCCACTAGCGGAATGATGCCTTTTATTTATATTAACCACTATTTTTTCAACCACGATCTAAGCGTTTTTTAGACTTCGATTAAACCGGTTACCTGTTTTTTCAGCAAGTCTTTTTTCGCCATCGCCTCATCCCGGGTTTTTCCGGTAACCGAGAAGTAGATCTTAAGCTTGGGTTCTGTCCCTGAGGGGCGTAAGGCAAACCAGGAGTAGTCATCAAAAACAAATTTCAGGACATTCGAGCGGGGCAGATCGATTGCGGCTTTTTTTCCTGAAGCGATGTCATTGCTGACACCCGCTTCATAATCATTAAAGGAAACCAGCTTGGCCTCGGCAAAACCATGAAAGCTGATGCTTCGGAATTTTTCCATAATTTCGGTGATTTTTGTTTTTCCCTCAATCCCTTCAAGAGTCAGGGCAACCACATCTTCAATAAAATAACCATGCTTTTCATATAAATCAATCAGGGCTTGATAAAGGGTCTTGCCCTGTTTTTTATAATAATCGGTCATCTCACAAATCAGTGCTGAGGCCACTACGGCGTCCTTATCGCGGGCATAGTCGCCGGCCAGATAGCCGTAACTTTCTTCGTATCCAAAGGCAAAGCTGTAATCGCCGGTTTTCTCAAATTCTGTCATGCACTCGCCGATGTATTTAAAACCGGTCAGCACATCCAGTACCGCTGCCCCATGAGATTTTGCGACAATTCCGCCCAGTTCACTGGTAACAATTGTTTTAATAACGACCTTATTCTCCGGCAGGTTTTTTCGCGTTTTCAGGTAGTAATCAACCAGTAGCGCCCCGGTTTGATTGCCAGAAAATACTTCAAATTCACCTTTTTGATTGCGGCCAACCACACCAACCCGGTCACCATCAGGATCAGTTCCAATAATGATATCAGCTTTTTTTTCTTCAGCCAGTGCCATTGCCAGCACAAATACTGCCGGATCCTCAGGGTTTGGATAGGGCGCAGTGGTAAAGTCGCCATCCGGCAACTCCTGCTCGGGGACAACAAACACATGCTGATAACCGAGTTCAGCCAATGCTCGCCGAACCGGGGTGTTGCCAGAACCATGAAGCGGGGTGTATACTACCTTTAGTTGACTGTCGGGATTGGGATAACAGATGGCGGTAACGGCATCGCTAAAGGCATTATCCATCTTCTCTCCGACCATCGTAATAATCCTCTGATTGAGGCCTTCAGCCAATGTCATCGTCGGGATATCAAAAATATCAGTAATGTTCTCAATTTCTTTGATCAAGGCATCGGCCGAAGCGGTTACCATCTGGCCACCATCTGGCCCATAGACCTTATAGCCGTTGTATTCTTTGGGGTTATGGGATGCGGTAATGACAATGCCACCAGCCGCTTTTAAATTCCGGACTGCAAAAGACAGTTCCGGTGTTGGTCGCAGTTCTTTAAAAAGATAAGCCGCAACGCCCATTTTGCCGAGCACCCCAGCTGCTGTTTCAGCAAATTTGCGGGAGTTGTGGCGGGAGTCATAGGCAATCACCACCCCCTTTTCCCAATTCGCCATATCTGCCCGTAAAAGGTATTTACCTAGGCCATAGGTGACCTTAGCGACCGTATAGACATTCATCCGGTTGCTGCCAGCACCCATTTTACCGCGCATCCCTCCGGTGCCAAATTCGAGGTCGGTGTAAAAACGATCCTCAATTTCTTTTTCATCCGTTATCGCATCCAGATCCTGACGAAGTTCTGGCTCCAGATCCACTTGTGCTAACCAGTTTTTATATTTTTTTTTATAGTCCATGATGTTTCCTTTCCTTTGATCAAAATAATTCTAAAATGTCAATCTTATCGAAGCAGGCGCAAAATCCTGCCGCTTATCCGCTTAACTGAGGGGAAGGCTGTTTGGATCCGATGCTATCGAAACTTTTATCGCGATTATTTTAACAGGCTTTCCAAATACTGCTTAAAGGCTGTTCCCAGTTTGTTATCCCGCAAACCATATTCCACCGTGGCCTCAAGAAAACCCAGTTTATCGCCGACATCATAGCGCTTACCGATAAAATCATAGGCAACCATCTTTTCCATCGACGCCAGTGTTTTTAGTCCATCAGTGAGTTGAATTTCCCCGCCGGCACCTTTGCCAGTATGCTCAAGCACATCAAATATCGCCGGGGTGATGATATATCGCCCGAGTATCGCCATCGTCGACGGTGCCTCACCAATTGCCGGTTTTTCAACCAGATCATTGACCTGATAGACCCGGTCGCCAACGGCATTTCCGGAAACGATCCCATACTTATTGACCTGATCCTCGGGAACCTGCTGCACCCCGATTACCGATGCGCCGTAGGTATTATAAACCTCGACCATTTGTTTAAGGGCCGGGGTTTCATCGTTATAGACAATATCATCCCCCAGCACTACTGCAAAGGGTTCGTCGCCGACAAACTCCCTCGCACAGAGGACTGCATGTCCCAGCCCTTTGGCTTCCTTTTGACGGACTGCAAATATTTTTGCCATATTGGTGATCGCTTCTACCTCTTCTAAGGCTGCGGTTTTTCCGGCCGCTTTTAAGACCGCTTCTAACTCCGGTACCTTATCAAAGTGGTTGATGATACTTTCTTTATTTCGGCCATTTATAATCAGTATTTCTTCGATCCCCGATGCCACAATCTCTTCAATAATATATTGAATCGTCGGTTTATCGACAATCGGCAGCATCTCTTTGGGTATTGACTTGGTGATTGGTAAAAAGCGGGTGCCTAATCCGGCTGCTGGAATAACTGCTTTGCGTACCTTTTTCATCTAATTTATCTCCTTTTCTGGGATTCCCAGTCCTGAATAAATAAAGCCTTTTGGCGGTTCGTCATGAAACAGATTTCTAAAATCAAAGAAAAAGCGATCCTTCATGGCAGTCAGCAGCCGCTCCTGATCAATCCCCTTAAATTCTCGCCAACCGGTGATCAGTACCAGGGCATCGGCATCCTGTGCCGCTTCATAGGCGTCGTGGCAGTAGCTGATTTCGTCCTTCTCCTTATGGAATCGCCACTTGGCTTCCTGGTTTCCTTCGGGGCAGTAAATCTGGATTCTAGCCCCAGCAGCAACCAACCCCTTGACAATGATAATCGATGGCGCTTCTCGCATATCCGTGGTTTCGGGTTTGTAAGAGAGTCCTAAAACGCCAATCGTTTTTCCTTCCAGATTACCCATGATCCGTTTGATTTTTTCGACCATCTTGAGCTTCTGTTTCTCATTGGCCCGGATCGCACCGGTGAGCACCTTAAAATCCTCGCCATAGGCTTTGGCAATCTCGACCAACGCCTTAGAATCCTTGGGCAGATCACTGCCGCCGTAGCCTGGGCCAGCTTCCATAAACCCTTTGCCAATCCGCTCATCGCGGCTCATGCCATTGGTAACGTCGATAATATTGGCATTGGCATTTTCACAAAGCAGCGCCAGTTCGTTGATGAATGAGAGCTTTGTCGCCAGAAAGGCATTAACGCCATATTTAATCATTTCGGCACTTTGGGGATCGGTAATCACATAATTCTCTTCTCTGACATGAAGGCTGTCATAAAGGCTTTTTAAACGCTCCACCGCCGCCGGTGAATCCGATCCAATGACAACCATATCGGGCACCAGACAATCCTTGATCATTGAACCTTTGCGGGCAAAATCAGGATTGCTGATCACCTCAAAGGGAATCTCCACTTGACGTTCATCCAAGGTTTTTTGGATCGTTTGCTTAATAATCTGGCAGGTTCCCGGGGGAACAGTTGATTTAATTACCACCGTTACATCTTTTTCAATATGATTCCCAATGCTTTGGGCAATCGGTTTCATAAAGCGGAGGTCGGGAAAATCGTGATCATTAGTCGGTACTTCACAGGTAATAAAAATAATTTCACTATCTTTAATGGCTTTTTGAATATTTGAACTAAAACACAACCGACCTGTTGATACCGAAGTCGAAACTAACGCCTTTAATCCCGGCTCATAGATAGGCAGTTCGCCCTCATTGAGCATATCGATTGTTTGATCATCTGTGTCAACACAGATGACTGTAACATCCGAATCTGACAAAATAGACCCGTAGGTAATCCCTAAGATCCCTAGTCCGATAATACAAATATTCATTCCTTATCCTCCGTTTACAATGGCCACGTTCTTTCATTGACCTTCTTATTGCTATTTAAACTGAATTTTTCATTCATCGAGTGACACACAATACCCTGTCTTTCAACCTAAATTATAGCACAGAAGAAGGGTCTTTAAAACACTTGCCTCAATAAAAAAAGAAAACCGGGATTCTCTTAGGAATCTCGGTTTTCTTTTATAGTTAATTATTTTCTTTTGAATTGATACGAGCAATTGCTCTTTCAAGGGCTGCCTGAGCCCGGGCGGTATCGTATTTTTCATCCTGAATACGCTTAAGTGCCCGTTCTTTTGCTTCTTCTGCCCGTTTAAGATCAATTTCTTCCGGCCATTCAGCCGCATCGGTTAAAATAATCGTCTCTCTGGGATTAATCGTCGCAACACCCCCTAAAAGGGTACCGCACTTTTTCTTCTTATCCGCAAAAATAATATTAAAGGTGCCTATGTCCACGGTGGTGGTCAGCGGTGTATGCTCTGCAAGAACAGCCAATTCACCTTCTGTTCCCCGGATAACAATACGCTCAATCTCATCGTCAAAAAATATCCCAGTCGGCGCAATGATTTTTAATCTGAACGTTTCAGCCATTAAAACTCACCTCAACTAACCTTTAATTTTTTTTGCTTTTACAACAGCGTCTTCGATCGTGCCAACCATTAAGAAGGCACTCTCTGGTAAATCATCGTGTTTTCCTTCAAGAATTTCTTTAAAGCCCTTGATGGTTTCGCCAATCGTTACATAAACCCCGCCTGTACCGGTAAATTGTTCGGCAACGAAAAATGGTTGGGAAAGGAAGCGTTCAATTTTACGGGCACGGGATACCGTAATTTTATCGGCATCAGACAATTCGTCCATCCCCAAAATTGCGATAATATCCTGTAATTCTTTGTAACGCTGTAAAATTTCTTGTACTTCACGCGCTGTTTCATAATGTTCTTGACCAACAATTTTGGGATCAAGAATACGCGAAGTTGAATCCAGTGGATCTACCGCTGGATAGATACCTTTTTCTGTGATTGCCCGGTTAAGTACCGTGGTGGCATCCAGATGGGCAAAGGTAGTCGCCGGAGCAGGATCCGTTAAGTCATCCGCAGGTACATAAACAGCCTGAACCGAGGTAATTGAACCCTTGCTGGTTGATGTAATTCGTTCCTGCAGGGCACCCATTTCAGTTGCTAGCGTTGGCTGGTAACCAACCGCACTTGGCATTCGACCCAGAAGTGCTGAAACTTCAGAACCAGCTTGGGTAAATCTAAATATATTATCAATGAACAAGAGGACATCCTGACCTTCATTGTCCCGGAAATATTCTGCCATCGTCAGTCCTGTCAAGGCGATCCGCATTCTAGCTCCTGGGGGTTCGTTCATCTGACCAAAGCAAAGGGATGTTTTATCAATAACCCCAGACTCCATCATTTCGTAGTAAAGGTCATTTCCTTCACGGGTACGTTCACCAACACCAGCAAAAACGGATAAACCACCATGCTGGGTTGCGATATTATTGATTAATTCCTGGATTAGTACCGTCTTACCAACACCGGCACCACCGAATAGACCAATCTTACCACCGCGAACGTAAGGACAGATCAAGTCAACTACCTTGATTCCGGTTTCAAACATTTCTGGTTGTGTTTGTTGTTCTTCAAAACTTGGTGGGTGACGATGGATCGGGTGCATTGTCACACCAGTTGTATCAAAGGGTTTCCCATCGATGGGTTCCCCCAAAACGTTAAACATTCTGCCAAGGGTTGCTTTCCCTACCGGCACTTGAATCGATGCTCCGGTATCGACAGCTTTCTGGTTTCTGACCAGACCCTCTGTCGAGTCCATGGCAATACATCTGACAATATCATCCCCAAGTTGTTGAGCTACCTCAACTACCAGGGTATGTCCTTTAAGTTCAATATCTACTGCATTGTTCAATTTTGGCAGTTGGTCTTTTTGGAATTTGATATCGACAACTGGACCAATAACCTGAACAACCTTCCCTATATTTTGGGCCATTCCCTATAACCTCCTTGTGCAAATTAATTTGCACTCATAATTTTCTGTCCCAGCAGGAATTGTGATCCTACCTGATGCATTTTTTTATTTCAGTGCTTCCGCTCCGCCGACAATTTCAGAAATTTCCTGAGTAATCGCCGCTTGACGGACCCGGTTGTATTTAAGTGTCAAACCATCAATCATCTCATTAGCATTAGTCGTCGCCGATTCCATGGCGGTTCGACGTGCCCCTTGTTCACTGGCAGCACTTTCAATCATTGAACCATAAACCGTACTACTGACAAAATTGGGAATCAAAAGAGCTAGCAGTTCTTCCGGTTCCGGTTCATAAGCCATAATCGTCAATTCAGATTCGATCACGGCCACTTCTCTCACTTCGTCTTTTTCTTCAGGCTTTAAGTCTTCAGCACTAATTGGCAGCAGCTTCATCAACTGTGCCTGTTGCGAGAGTGTTGAAACAAATTTAGTATAGGCAATATACACTTCGTCATAGTCGCCGTTTTTAAAACCTTCCATCACAACCCCAGTGATTTCTTTTGCATTAAAAAACGTGGGTCGTTCGGAAATCCCAAGATATTCACCCTGGATATTATAATTGCGGTTTCTGAAGTGATCGCGACCACGGGAACCGACCGTATAAATAACAGCATCTTCTTTATTAGCAATATGATCTTCAACCAATTTGGAAACATTCACATTGTAGCCACCGGCTAAACCCTTATCCCCAGTTATGACGATATAGGCAACTTTTTTGACTTCACGCTGGTTCATGAAAACATTTCTGGTGCTTCCACTTTTTTCGACAATACGTCCCATACTTTCAATCATGGCCTCAAAATAAGGGCGACGACCTTCGGCAAGCTCACGACTTTTTCGCAACTTTGCCGAAGCCACCAGTTCCATGGCATGGGTGATTTGCTTAGTACTGTTTACACTTTTTATCCGACGTTTAATATCTTGTACATTTTCTGCCACTCGAAATCACCTCCGCTGACAATCTATACAGATTTACTGAAAACTTTTTTATAAGCCTCAATACATTCCCCAAAAGCTGCGACAACCTCATCTGAAAGGCCGTCTTTACCTTTAGCCTTGATCATGATTTCAGGGTAGTTCTTTTGAGCATATTTCATTAGCCCTTTTTCAAATTCACGAATATCTTTTACTTCAATGTCCAGCAAGAAGCCGTTTGTTGCAGCAAAAAGAATCAGAACCTGTTCTTCAACCTTCATTGGGTCATATTGATCCTGTTTCAGGATTTCAACGATCCGTTCCCCTTTGGCTAACTGCGCCTTGGTGGCTTCATCAAGATCTGAACCAAACTGGGCAAAAGATGCCAACTCACGATACTGAGCGTACTCAATACGGAGTGGTCCGGCGACCTTTTTCATGGCTTTGATTTGAGCCGATCCGCCAACTCGGGATACCGAGATACCCGGGTTAACTGCTGGCCGAATACCCGAACGGAAAAGTTCACCTTCAAGGAATATCTGACCATCTGTAATCGAAATTACATTGGTTGGGATATAGGCTGAAACATCACCCGCCTGGGTTTCAATGATTGGCAGGGCGGTGATCGATCCACCTGCTTTAAGCTTAGCGGCACGTTCAAGAAGTCGTGAATGGAGGTAGAAAACGTCGCCTGGGTAGGCTTCACGTCCTGGTGGACGACGAAGAATCAGCGACATGGCTCGGTAAGCCACCGCATGTTTTGATAAATCATCATAAATGATCAGCACATCTTTTTGTTGTTCATTCATGAAATATTCAGCCATGGTAACCCCTGCGTATGGTGCTAAATATTGCAGTGGCGCCAATTGGGCAGCTCCAGCTGAAAGAATTATGGTGTATTCCATGGCATTATTTTCTTCTAATTGTCCAACAATCTGGGCAACAGTTGATTCTTTCTGGCCAATGGCTACATAAATACAGATAACATCTTCACCTTTTTGATTAATAATGGTATCAATCGCTAAAGCTGTTTTCCCTGTTTGTCTGTCACCAATGATCAACTCACGTTGACCACGTCCGATCGGGATCATCGAATCAATCGCTTTATATCCGGTTTGAATCGGTTGATTAACTGATTCACGTTCAATAACACCCGGTGCTTTAACCTCAACCGGACGACGGAAATCTGTGTCAATCGGGCCTTTTCCATCAATTGGAAAACCCAACGCATTGACAACGCGGCCAATCATGGCGTCGCCGACTGGCACTTCCACAATACGACCGGTACACCGAACAATATCGCCTTCAACGATGTCATCATCATAACCAAGAAGAACACAACCAACATTGTCTTCTTCAAGATTGAGCACCATCCCGTAAACCTCGTTAGGAAAAGCTAAAAGCTCACCTGCCATAGCATTTTCAAGACCATGAACACGGGCAACCCCGTCTCCAACTTGAATGACCGTACCGACATCGACGACTTCAAGCTTATCTTCATAACGCTCAATTTCATTTTTAATAATTTGACTTATTTCCTCTGGTCGGAGATTCAACTTTACTCACCTCTTTTATTGTAGTCTTATATTGTTCATTTGTATTTTCATTTGATTTAACTGATTTCTGATACTCCCATCAATAACCTGATCCCCCACATAAACCACCGCACCGCCTAGAATTGATGTATCAATGACATTTTCAAGAAGCACTTTTTTACTAAAGCGCTTGGCCAGATTTTCTTCCAGCGCAATCCGCAGGGCTTCGTCTAGGGGCACCACGGTTAACACCCGGGCCTCAACAAGGTTTTTATGCTCGTTACACCGAGCTTTGAAGTCATCATAAATTTCAAAAACATTTTCAAATCGACCTTTATCAACAAGGATCTTCAAGTAATTCTTTACATACTGACTGGGAACAGTTTCGAACACGCGCAGTAAAATCCCTTTTTTCTCATCACTGTTCAATGACGGTGTTAAGATGAGATTTAACAGGTTTTTTTCCGATCGAAGTAAATCAACAATAGCGGTAAAATCCGCAAGTATTTCTTCCATTTGATTGTGCTCATCAGCCACCATAAATAAAGCCTGGGCATATTTTCTTGCAACTAAACTCATTTAGCTTCCCCTACCTTATCGATAAAGTCTAAAATCATTTTTTCGTGTTGTTTCTGATCCATCGATTCGTGAATTATTTTTTCAGCCGCAAAGAGCGAAAGATCGACAATGTTAGATTTTACTTCGTTCATTGCCTTACGTTTTTCAAGTTCGATTTCCTGCATCGCTTTTTCAATGACTAATTTTGCGTCACCATGCGCTTTTTCGATGATCTCGTGCTTTTGAGCCTGCGCTTCGACATTTGCATCCCGGATAATTTCCCGCTCTTTCAAACGGATATCAGCCAGCAAACCTTCATATTCCTGTTTCAGCTTTGCTGCTTCAGCATTCTTTTCACTCGCCCCTGCGATTTCAGCAGAAATATCATCTTGTCTTTTGGCAAGAATATCTTTAACCTTTTCATAAAAGAAACGTTTCAAGATTATAAAGAAAATAATAAAGTTTACGACTGTTGCCAATAAAACTTGTAAGTCTATTCCAACTAAGCCAGCGTATTCTATCATAGTGTTATATCCCCCTTTCTAAATTCATCTGCTTTGAAGTATTTCATTACAAAATCACCTCATTTAAATAAAGGGATTAGCAAAGAGTAAGATCAGCGCCACAATCAAACCGTAGATCCCTGTTGTTTCAGCGACTGCTGCCCCTAAAAGCATGGTTCTAACGATATCACTTTGAGCTTCTGGCTGACGTCCAACTGCTTCTGCACCTTTACCTGCTGCAAATCCTTGACCAATCCCAGGTCCTACCCCGGCGATCATTGCGATACCAGCTCCAACCGCTGAAAATGCTTTAATTAAATCGATACCTTCCATTTGTATACGTTCCTCCTTTTATCAATCGATAATTTTTTATGTGTAAATTAAATAAATGGGTTTGCAAATAATAAGATTAACGCCACAATCAACCCATAAATACCGGTTGTTTCAGCGACCGCTGCTCCTAAAAGCATGGTTCTGACAATATCACTTTGTGCTTCCGGCTGACGTCCAACTGCTTCGGCGCCTTTACCAGCTGCAAATCCCTGACCAATCCCAGGTCCTACCCCGGCGATCATGGCGATGCCAGCTCCAACAGCCGAAAACGCTTTAATTAAATCGATACCTTCCATAATTATGTTTTCCTCCTCTTAAGTTAATACACAAAAGCGATCTTTTATAAGAACGGGTTTGCATACATTAAAATTAACGCTACAATCAATGCGTAAATACCAGTTGTCTGGGCAACCGCCTGTCCTAACAGCATAACCCGTAGAATCGAACTCTTCATTTCTGGTCGATTACCAACTGCTTCTGCACCTTTTCCAGCTGCATAACCTTGACCGGTTCCCGGCCCAATTCCTGCGATCATCGATATCCCACAAGCCATGGCTGAAGCAGCCAAAACCCACATACTACCGGTAGCATTGATAAATGGATTCGCAAACAACAGTATCAATGCGATTACCAATGAAAAAATACCGGATGTTTCTGCAACCGCTGATCCTAAAAGCATGATCATTGTGATATCATTGGATTTAGTCGGATTTTTCCCAACTGCCTCTGCACCTTTTCCAGCTGCAAAACCTTGCCCGATCCCTGGTCCAACTCCAGCAACCATGGCAATACCGATACCAAGTGCGGAGAAGCTTTTAATAACATCGATAGGTTCGAACTGACTCAAAAACTGTATCAAGAACTCTACGATATTCATATCACCAATCATAATTATCCCCCTCCTTTCTCATCAATCCATCGCCATTGAAATAAATACCATGGTTAACATTGTAAAGATAAAGCTTTGCAATAATCCAGAGAAAATATCAAAATAGAAATGGAATGGAATCGGAATAACTGCCGCGAAAAACATAAATCCCGTTAACGCCGTGTAAAGCAACGACATGATGATTAAACCACCTAACATGTTTCCGAAAAGACGGAACGATAACGAAACCGGGTTTGCCAATTCGCCGATGATATTAATCGGTAGCAAGAATGGCATTGGCTCAAGGTATCCCTTGAGGTAGCCGCCCAGGCCTTTTGATTTTAGACCAAAAAACTGGGTCATAAAAAATGTCATCAAAGCCAGGCCAACGGTACAGTTTAAATCGGCTGTCGGAGATCTCAGACCATAGATTCCAGACGTGTTCGAAAACGCGAGAAACATGACTAGCGCCAGCATGTATGGAGCAAATCCCATTTTATCTTTTCCCATCGTTTGTCCGACCAAATTGTCCATAGCCGTGACAATGGTTTCAGCAATGACTTGGGCTTTACCTGGACGTTTTTGCATATTTTTTGTTAAAATAGCACATATCACCAGAATCATCGCCATGACTATCCAGGTGTTCACAAGCGTCTGCGTAATTGGGAGTCCGAAGAGCTCCCCGTAAATTTTGGGGCCTTCCATTGTTTTTTCACCTCATTGTCCAGGCGCTTTATTTGATTAAACCGCCTATTGTGTTTTTGGATTTTTACGCCTTATTAATCAAGGCGTTTTTTTTTGATGCTTTTGATACTGTTGTATTGATTAAAACTGAAATCTTTACGGCAACTAAACCGAGGATCACACCAACGATGTTTAGCCAGGGATTAATAATTGCCACATATATAACAACACCGGTTAATAAGTATCTCAAAAAATATCTGGTCTGAACATATTTTTGAGCCCTTGCCGATGGTATTTTCATTGCCTTGTCAAAAGTTAATTGCATAAATCTGAAATTGAGGATGCTGTAAGCGCCTCCAAAGAGAACCCCCAACACAAAGAAAAGTGGATCACTCGCGAAAAAAGCAAACAGCATTAATCCCAGGCAGACAACTCCGCCATCAATCATTATTTTTGTTTCCAAAGATAAGTTCTTATAAATCTTTATCGTTTTCATCATCTTCCTTTTTTACCTGATCGCGGTATTCTTGAGCGCGTTTTTTGTCGCGTTCTTTCTCTTCCTCAGTTTTGTTCTCGGCGTCTCTTTCTAGCGCCTTTTCACTCAGTCGCATCGGAATCACATACAAATTTCTCAGGCCGGCCATAACACCCAGCACCGCTAAAATAATGACCAGCAGATTGCCGGTATTAAAATAGAAATCGAGAACTTTGCCAACAACAATCATCATCCCCACCGGGACAATCACTGAAATCCCAACCTGCGAGATCATCGCCAGGTATTTATAAGGCTTTTCCTTTCCTCTTTTCATCAAAACTCCAATATTTAAGTATTTTTTTGTTGTGAATCTGTCTTTTTTAGCCAACCAACATCTTAGATAATCTTCAGTTTGATTGAGAAGACTAATATTTATCTTTCTTTGTGAAATCTTTTACATATAGTATCACAATTTTTTATACTTGTATATACAACAAATCTCTTTTTTGGCTTATTTTGAATACTTTTTTTCGATCGCGGTAATCCCATCAATACGCCGTTGATGACGGTTTCCGGCAAACTCCGTTGCCAGCCAAATCGCAACAATCCGCATCGCCAGACCCTCTCCTAATACCCGCGCTCCCAATACCAATACATTGGCATCGTTATGCTCTCTAGACATTTCGGCCATAAACTCATTGGTACACAAAGCTGCCCGGATTCCCGGTACCTTGTTAACCGCCATCGAGATCCCCAGACCGGTTCCGCAGATCGCGATCCCCCGGTCACAGTCACCAAAGCTGACCGCTTCACCAACCCGTTCCCCATAAATGGGGTAGTCACAAGAATTCGTTGTTGCAGTACCATAATCAACAACCTCATGTCCCTGTTCGATTAAAAATGGTTTGATGACTTCTTTTAAAGCCAGGCCACCATGATCTGAACCAATTGCAATTTTCATCTGTGTTCCTTCCTTATTATATAAAGGCATAACCAGCCGCTTTATAGAGCCGATTAATTAAGGCCAAGGTTTCATTATTGAGCGGAATATCTTCCACATAGATTTTTTCAACCCCAAGCTCATCAAAGGTGCGGAGCCGGGAAAAGAGGTTTTTCGACATTTCTTTGGGATCATTTCGGCTTCCTAATGAAATAATCAGACCTTCGTGATAAAAATCCATCGTTTCATCGCTAGCCAGCACCCCGATGGTCATCGGTTTTCCTTTGTGGTGCGACAATGCCTTGGTAATTTTCTCGCGAATCTCGGCCGGCGTCCCCTTAACCACCACCAGTTCTCCTTGTGGGGAATAGTGCGTATATTTCATCCCGGGGGATGAGACCTTTTCCGGCACGACATTGTCGGTCACATGAGCTGAAACCGCGACCTCACCTAAAACCGCGCGAAGTTCTGCCAGGGTGACATCGCCTGGTCTTAGCACCACCGGCGGTTCAACTGTTAGATCGATCACCGTCGACTCCAAGCCCAATTCGGTATCTGCCGAAAGGATCATCGCATCGACCCGACCATCAAGATCGAGCAGTACATGCTTTCCCTGGGTGGGACTGGGACGACCTGATCGATTAGCACTGGGTGCGGCAATCGGGCATCCCGCCATCTTGATAAAGGCCTGGGCAATCGGATGATCTGGAAATCGAACGCCTACCGTATCGAGTCCACCCGTTAGTTCTGTCGGAATTGTTGCTGCTTTATTCATAATAATTGTCAAGGGTCCTGGCCAAAAAACCTGCATCAGTCTTTGTGCCTTTTTAGGAATATTGGCAACCAACGGCGCCACCTCATCCAAAGCGGCAATATGAACAATTAGCGGATTATCGTCCGGCCTCCCCTTGGCCACAAATATTTTCTTGATCGCTTCAGGGTTTAGGGCATCAGCCCCCAGCCCATAAACCGTTTCAGTTGGGAAAACAACCGTTCCGCCAGCTTTGATAAAAACGGCTGCTGCTGCTAATTCACGTAATGCCGCATCATCAAGATTTTCGATATTTATAATTTTTGTTTTCATTTTTTTCCACTATTCTTAATCCGTTATCACCAGCACTTTGTCATTCGGCCTCGCTGAGCAGTTGTTGTTTCAAGTTCCACAGTTTTTGGGATAAATCGACATGATAAACGTGAGGGTTCACCATCCGCTTAAAGGCTGGCCACAAGCTTTCCTTTTCATCTTTTAAATGCTGCGAAATGTCTGAGATGCTCGGCGATTGATAGACGCATTTCCCACCAACAAAGATCGGCACCAGTAATTCGCGAATATAATAGTCCGTGATGATCCGTTTTTTCCAGGTATAAACCGGATGAAAAATTGTCAGCGGTTCGGCTTCATTAATGACTTCATCTTCTAGGGTAATTAAATCCGCCAGCGCCATGCCATTGCTTTTCCCATAAATCCGGAAAACTTTCTTGTATCCGGGGTTGGTGATCTTTTCCGGATCATTCGATACCTTGAGCTTGGCTTTGCCGGAAATCACCGACAATTTATAAACCCCACCGAGAGCCGGACAATCATAGGCGGTAATCAGCTTGGTGCCGACCCCCCAGGAATTGATTTTGGCACCCTGACTCTTTAAATCCTTGATCAGATGTTCATCAAGATCTGATGATGCCACAATCCCGGCCTTTTCGAGACCGGCCTGATCGAGCATTTTTCTGGCTTCAATACTGAAATAGGCCAAATCTCCAGAATCGATCCGAATCCCGAAGCGTCCGGTAAGACTGCCCTCGGCCAAGGCTTTTTTGAAAACCGTGATGGCGTTGGGGACACCCTTTTCGAGGGTATTGTAAGTATCTACTAAAAGGGTGGCATTGTTGGGGTTATATTTTACATATTTTTCAAAGGCCTCCAGTTCGCTATCATAGCTGAGGATAAAGCTGTGGCTCATCGTTCCCATGGCCGGGCGATCGAGCATTGCTTCGGTTTCCACCACACTGGTTCCCGCACAGCCACCGATAACCGCCGCCCGTGCCCCATAAAAACCGGCTTCCGTTCCATGAGCCCTGCGCAAACCAAACTCCATGACCAAATCGCCGCGGGCTTCTTCGATAATCCGCGATGCCTTGGTGGCGATCAGGGTTTGATGGTTGACAATACTGAGAATCGTGGTTTCAACAATCTGCGCCTGGATCAGCGGAGCTTTAACGCGAATAATCGGTTCCATCGGAAAAATAATGCTGCCTTCGGGAATGGCAAAAATTTCCCCTTCGAATTTGAAGTTTTCCAGATAGGCTAAAAAAGCGGGTGAAAATTCAGGATGATTCTTTTTCAGTAATGCCGTATCTTCTTTGCTAAAGCGGATCCCGTTGATATATTCAATAACCTGCTCTAACCCGGCAACAACGGTATAACCGCCCTCAAATGGGTTGTTTCTAATAAAAACGTCGAATACAGCTTCTTCATTCTCCTTACCATCTTGAACGTATACATTTCCCATGGTAAATTGGTATAAATCTGTTGCCAGCTGAAGCTTTCGGTCAAATTGCATACTAAATTCTCCTTCTTTTCACATTGCATATTATTCTACCACTTTATTAGAGTAAAATACAAACTTTTTCAATATAAATATTTGCATGCGGTTTATCGTATTTCGCGTTTTTTTCCCCGTTTCAACCAAATTCATTCGCCAATTTTCTACTTGTTAATAATTATACAATTGCGATAATAAATTCTTGCGATAAATTAAGGCAAAAAAAAGAAATGCTTGCGCATTTCATATTTTTTCACGAATTATTTTACTAATCAGCCGCAGCTATCACAATCCCCTGAACAGTCACTGTCGTCGCAGTCGCTGTTACTAACATCATCGCTAAAGCCAAATAATACTGTTTTTTCGCGTTTTTCCCGTTCCGCATAAATTTCTAAATCACTCCAGGGTAAGCCTACCCATCTGGCCAGGGCAAAATCAGTCGGGTATTCGCTCGTCAATTCTATCTTGCCATCGACAATCGTTAGTGGTAGACACTCGATCCCTTTGGTGGCAATGGCTTGCTTAACCACAAAGCTTTCCATAAAGGCTGGCATATCATCAATCACGTTATAGCGCGACACCGAAACGCCGCGTTCCCGTAAATCGACGATCATTCGCTCTAAGCGGTTTAAATCGGCCTCGATCATCGGATCACAAACGCCGCTGGCACAGCCGGCTGGTTCGTATATTTCTAATTTTTTCATTATTACCTCCAATTATTCTCAGACATTCATCTTTTGTCATCATTATAATTGATTGACCTTTAAAATACTATTAAATTTGATGCGGCGGTTGATGGTTACCCTTTTTTACGGCTGCTTTTGATTGTTGGCATGGTAAACATCAAAATCTTAGCCGAAAAAGTTTTTTCCGAATAGATTGGTGGCAAGCACCAAAATCTACCTTCGGTTGGAAACGTCTAGCTTTTCCATAAGTGCATCCTGTAATACTCTGGAAACATTGACGTTTGCTTTATCTGCTTCAAGATTCAACCAATTAGGTAAAGTTACATTCCGTCTAACTGTTTTATTATCAAATCGGCGGCGGTATTCTAAAAAGTCCACATCAACAAACGACACAATCCCTCTCCCATCAGTGGCAAAGGTACCCGTTAATGGATCAATTTCATTGAATTTTGAAGGCTCTGGAACCTCTTCACCATCGTCTTGAATCGTGATCGCCTTTAATCCAATCGCATCACGAGCCATATCAATGGCATCGGCCATATCGGTTCCCTCTGTCAGAACTTCCAAATCTGGCACCTCTACCAAAACAATATCATCTGTTTGTGTGAAAATCACGGGATAGATGGCTTTCATTTGTTTATCCTCCTGGTTTGTTTATCGTACAATTGGAAGCAGGGCTTTTATAAGCCCCATTTCCTCAAGATTGCTTTTGCTAGACGTTCATTGATTTCATTGTGTCGTGGAATTTCTTCTAAATCTTTACCTCTCCGGCAAACATCATGCTTCCCGCCATGACGATCAAACTCAAAACCAATTTTTCCAGCTTCTTTATCAAGTCTCTACGTTTCATAGCATCCTTCTGACAATTATATCATACACACCAAACACACATTTTTCAATGACATCAACTAGGTTTCGCTTAATTTTTTCTACAAATCGGAAGAAATACTTAAGGCACCTTGTATATGCATTTGATTCTAATGGTATGACGCCGCCAACAAATATAAGTTAGTAGCAGGGGTCAGACCCGAGCGCCTTCTTTCGGTGTCATAGAGAAGCCGGTGCTTTACAAGCGACCTCAATAGTGGTACAAATAAAACCGAGGGAGTGAAAAAAATGTTAGCCGTAAATTATTCAACGTTTCGTAGCAAACTAAAAGACTATTGTGATAAAGCAACAGATGAAAATGAGACTGTCATTGTGACCCGTAAAGATGAAAAGAATGTTGTCATCATGAGTCTCGTAAAATACAACGAGATCATGAGAACAGCCAAAAATGCCGCGTATCTCGATATGATTGATCGCAGCATCGAGCAAGTCAGACAGGGCAAAGTAGTGGTCAAATCGCTGGCAGAATTAGAGGCACTGGTAGATGAGTAACCTGATCCGGGCGCTCTTTTTTTTTACAGCAATGAAAAACCTTGACGCAGGATCACTGTCCAGTTGCTTTTCTGAAACAGAAAACGCACAATGATAACGCGATATGTTGCTTCTGATATGACATAAAAAGCATGGTAGCCATTCACCATGACAAAATGGATTCCCCAGGAAGCTAAAACCGGATCATCCACCAGCTTAAATTTCTCAGGAAATTCAGCAAGGGAATTGATCTGTGCTTCAGCTTCGTCTAGCAGGTCGTCGGCAGCTTGGGGATTTTTGAGAACGAATGCGATATGATCGGAGGCTCTTAAAAGATCTCGTTCTGCGGCCGCTGTAATGAAAATTTCATAGGTCATTTTTTACGGCTGTTCCGGATGGCTGCGATTGCCTCAGAGAAGGATCGGGTATTGCTGTTTGCAATGTCATCCATTCCTTCTTTTATCAGTCCATATAATTCAAAACGGCTGTTCATTTCCTCGTAGGCTTCAATACTCATTACCGCAAGATCACCTTTTCCGTTTTTGGTAATGAAAACGGGTTCCGAATAATTATGACAGAATTTTGAGATTTCATTGTAATTGTTGCGCAGTTCAGCACTGGATTTGATTGTTGGCATGGTAAGCACCTCCTTGTATAACAAAATTATACCCGAATATTGTTATGTAGTCAATGGTGATCCTATTAATTGTCTCGGCACCTATCACGCCTATGTTAGCTGCAGGCACCGATCGTTTTTAACTTTTATCTAATTTTTTCATTAAACTTTTCATTATTGTCATAATCATGACCGGATCACGCCAAAACTTCTTTCAAGAACTAAAATGATATTTGAAATAATGATGCCACTTCCTGATTTTTTTCAATCAGGCAGTGGCACCACCAAAGCACTTATTTAAGCTGATTTGTCCAATGATTTTAAGTTTATAAGTTGTTGGCAGGCACGGGCTACTTCAATTTGAAAGATTTACCTTAATTATTGAGCAGTTTTCTAATTCCATTGACAAAACATCTGAAGCTTAGAGACGTATTTCTTTCGACGTCCATAAATTCTCCGATTTTTCTGGCCCCCGAAACTTGCTGATGTTCTGGAAGCAACTTTCTCAGTTCGTCCTTTGGATTTCCGATTGTGTCAGGATTTCTGTATTTATTTTTAGCCGCTAGTTTGTGCACATTCTTACCATAGGCCTCTGATACAGCTACCAAATCTCCAAAATACCAGGATTCCAGCTCACGACAGACAATCCTTATTAGAACATCCTCTTTTAAACCCTGACATAAGCCTCTTAAATGTCTTTTTAATTCCATGCAATTACAACTATCCTGATCATGTACAATTACAAATTTTGCTGACGGATCATTCCATCCTTTTAGTTTGTTCGGTATTGATTTCTGTAAATCACTTTTTCCTCGATGCGGAATCGTAATAAAGCCAACTTCTGGCGGCAGTATTTTAGGGAGCAGCATTTCCAGAAGTTCAGCCATTGATTTTTCTTCCAGTAAAAACACCAACATCATAAGACTTTCTCCAACAAACCCTGACGCCATAAATCACCCAGAAGATCCCCACTTTCAAACAATGACTTAATCAAATCATTGTTCGATGCTTTTTTTATTTCAGTGAAACCATTATTTTTAACCAGGCAATAGAGTTCATCAAGTTCAACTGCATCTAAGAAATCCGGTGAGTGGGTCGATATAAAAACCTGTCCTTCATTGACAGAATACAATCTGAACTCCTCAGCCAATTCACTTAAGAGTTGTGGGTAAAGTTGGTTTTCCGGTTCCTCCACACACAAGAGTGCATGATGTGAAGGATCATTTAAGAGAATTAAAT
>JAHIQT010000200.1 GCA_018903255.1 Bacillota bacterium
ATACCTTTATTTTTTCCCGTTTAAATTGTCGCACGAGTTGTTTCGCGACACTTTCATCCTCGCTACTTAAAATCTGGTCGGCCATTTCCACAATCGTTATCTTCGTTCCCATTTGAGCAAAAAACTGCCCCAGTTCACAGCCGATAACGCCCCCGCCAACAACAATCATCGATTTTGGTGGCGTTTTTAAAGCCAAAGCCTCGGTACTAGTAATCACTTTCTTACCATCATAATGAAACATTTCTGGACAGATCGGCACTGAACCGGTTGCTAATAATATTTTATCACTCACCAGGGTTTCAACCCTGCCATCAAGGCGCTGAACTTCGACCGTTTTTGAATCGATCAGTTTTCCGATTCCGCGAACCAAATTAATGCCATTCGATTCGAAAAGAAATTCAATTCCCTTAACTAAACCAGATACTATCTTATCTTTTCGTTCAATGATTTGCTTTAGATCCGTAGTTGTGTGGTCATTAAAAACTCCAAATTTTTCGGCTTCTAAAGATGTTGTTAAAACATCTTTAGAAGCCAGCAAAGCCTTAGTCGGAATACACCCGAAATTAAGGCAGGTTCCGCCGACCTCGCTTTTCTCAATAACCGTCACTTCTGCACCTAACTTAGCTGCCATAATAGCAGCTTCATATCCGCCCGGGCCAGCACCAATAATCGTAATTTTCATTGTCTCTCCTTGCATGATGTAATTTAGTCAAAATTAATGCGCACTTTTTAATGTGTGCTATCTCTATTTCCATTCAAATCACTTTTTTATTGCAGTTACTATTTGCTGCATTTATAAAAGCAGCAAATAATTTCCGCGCATTATTATCGGTTTTTAAGAGCTGTTCAGGATGCCATTGAACGGCAATTCCGAAGTCCAAAGCTTTTATTTCAACCGCCTCAATCAGGTCATCGACACTGGTTGCTACAGGCAAAAGTCCCTTAGCCAGATTGCCAATCCCTTGATGATGAATGCTATTTACCAATATTTTGTCTTTTTCTAAAATTCGATAAAGCAAAGTGTTCTTTTCAATATTTATTTCATGTACAGGAATATCAAAGGGTGTCTTTTGAAAATGTTGAAGAGTCATCCCTATTTCCCGGACCCCTAAAATGTCCTGTTTCAAAGTCCCACCTAATGCCACATTAATCAATTGCATTCCCCGACAGATACCAAATACCGGTTTGTTTTCTTTTATAATCGCTTTGAAAAGATTTATTTCTAAGTCATCACGGCGCGGTGAGATCTCATCCGAGCAATTACACAAAGGCTGACCATATAAACTAGGGTTGATATCCTGTCCCCCGGTAAAAAGAAAACCATCGAATTCTTTCGCCAATGTATAGATATCTTTTTTGTTTTTTACAAAGGGCAACAACACCGGTAAACCACCACCTTCAATAATGCCATTCATATACGGTGGGGCGATATAGATTTTGTTCTCGATTGCATTATATTGAGGCAATACCCCAATCATCGGTTTATTTTTCATTTGCGCCCCCCTGATTGCACAGTTCTCACTTTCATCTCACATCTCACATAACTATCAATTCATATGATATATCATTCATATGAATATGTCAACTGTTATTTTTTTGTCTTCTTTCTGTCCCAAATCACGATGATTCGATTTTATTCAACCCAAATTCTACCTGTTAATTATATTGACGAAATTAGGATTAACGTCTATGATAAAAGTAACAACTAAGGATATTATTATTTGATTATAGAAGGAGTGTTTTATGGATATTTTTTTAGATAACGCTGCAACCAGCTTTCCTAAACCGCTGGCAGTACCTGATGCAATTTACGATTATATTGTTAATAATGGCGGAACTTCCGGTCGAGGCTCCTATGAAAAGGCCATTTTAGCTGATGGTCTGGTCTACCAGACCAGAAAAAGCCTGGCCAAACTCTTTAACCACGATGATCCTAAAACAGTGGTTTTTACTTCATCGGTTACTGAATCATTAAACCTTGCCCTTAAAGGCATCTTAAAACCCGGCGATCATGTGGTGACCAGTTCTCTAGAACATAACGCCGTCTGGCGATGCCTAAAAACGCTGGAACGCGATCAGGGGATTCATATTACAGTTGTTCCAGCTACCGAGCAAGGCGAAACTGATATCAAGGATGTGGCAGCGGCTATTACTCCAACTACAAAAATGATCGTTTTCACCCATGCCTCCAATGTGCTAGGCACGATTCAACCAATTGCTGAAATCGGCGCATTGGCTCGAAAGAAAAACATACTTTTTCTGGTTGACGCTGCCCAGACAGCTGGAGTTATTCCGATAGACGTCCAGGAACAGAACATTGACTTACTGGCCTTTACTGGACATAAAAGCCTGCTAGGGCCAATGGGTACCGGCGGCTTGATCGTAAATTGCGATGCCAATATCGATCCCCTCATCTCTGGCGGTACTGGCGGTGATTCGGCCTATGAATACCAACCCGACTATTATCCCAACCATCTCGAAGCCGGTACCATGAATGTTAGCGGAATTATCGGTCTGGGCGCTGCCCTGGCATTTCTAGAAGCTGAAGGCCTGGAAACAATCCGACATAAAGAAGACACCCTAATGGACTACGCCCTAAATGCTTTAAGTGAGGTTCCCGGCATTGAAATATATGGCCCTAGGGATTCTTCCAAAACCGTGGGTGTTATTCCCTTTAACATCGAAGATCACGTTCCCGAAGAAATCGCTTTTTATCTGGATCAGGAGTGCCATGTAATGATCCGTTCCGGCTTGCACTGTGCGCCCAGTGTGTAGTCCGTCAAATTATAAGCACCACCATCCAGCATTTTATTTTAACCAAAATGATGGGAAATACGGTTATACGGGCACATTATTGACACCTGATTCGGCAGATTAAATAAACCGCGCTATTAACGGAGCAAATTAAA
>JAHIQT010000025.1 GCA_018903255.1 Bacillota bacterium
CGAATCAGGTCATAATAATCAGAAAAAATATGCTGTAAAATACTCATGCTTTAATTTTACAACAAATCAAAGATAAAGAAAACCAAAAAACCCCTCAAGATTGAGGGGCAGGGGTGTTGACGTGCCGTAGGCACTTTTTTAGTTGACAAAGAAAAGCATCAGGCATATAATGAACCTAGCTAATCATATCGAAATGATATGATTTAAAGAATGCAATTAAAAAAATAATTGATTAATAATTTAAAGAATAAAGTGAGGTAAGAAGATGTCTAAAATTGCAAAAAATCTAACCGATTTAATTGGCAATACACCCTTATTAGAATTATCGAACTACGAAAAAAGCCTGGAGCTGGAAGCCAAGCTAATCGCCAAGCTGGAATATTTTAATCCGCTATCCTCAGTCAAGGACCGGATCGGTTTTGCGATGATTGAAGCCGGCGAAAAAGCCGGGCTGATCAAAGAAGGTACCGTAATTATCGAACCAACCAGTGGTAACACTGGGGTTGGGCTGGCCTTTGTAGCCGCCGCCAAAGGTTATCGCATTATTTTAACAATGCCGGAAACCATGAGTGTTGAACGGCGCAATTTGCTTTCGGCACTCGGCGCAGAGCTGGTATTGACACCAGGGGCAACCGGAATGAAGGGTGCTATCGCTAAAGCCACTGAATTGGCAGAAACCATTCCCAATGCTTTTATGCCGCAGCAGTTTGAAAACCCCGCCAATCCCGAAATTCATCGTCAAACGACTGCCATTGAAATCTGGAATGATACCGATGGTCAAGTGGATATTTTTGTAGCTGGCATTGGCACCGGAGGAACCATAACCGGAGTCGGCGAAGTATTAAAAGAAAAGAAAGCCGGGGTTCAAATTATTGCGGTTGAACCGGAGGCTTCACCGGTCCTATCCGGTGGCAGTCCCGGACCCCATAAGATTCAGGGAATTGGAGCCGGTTTTGTACCAGGGGTTTTAAATACGGCTGTTTATGATGAAATTATTAAAGTCAGTAATGACAACGCCTTTAAGACTGCAAGAGAGGTTGCTCAAAAAGAAGGTCTGCTAGTAGGAATTTCTTCCGGAGCGGCTCTGTATGCCGCTACTGAGCTGGCCAAACGTCCTGAAAACAAGGGAAAAACGATCGTGGTACTATTGCCGGATACCGGCGAACGCTATCTGTCAACGGGGTTATATACGTCATGAAAATATCAACAAAAGGGCGATATGCCCTGCGCCTGATGCTGGACCTGGCGATTAACAATACCGGCGAATATATTCCCATCAAACGGATTGCTGAGCGTCAGGAGATTTCAGAAAAATATTTAGAGCAAATCATCACCCAGATTTCACGAGCAGGCTTTGTTAGAAGTGTTCGGGGATCGCAAGGGGGTTACCAACTGGCCAATCCGCCGGAAGCATACACGGTTGGGATGATTTTACGGCTGATGGAAGGTGAATTATCTCCGGTAGCCTGCTTGGATGAGCCGGGTAGCTGTGACCGTGCCGACCGCTGTGTTACTGTTGATATCTGGCGGCAAATCAAAGATGCGGTAGAAAATGTGGTCGATAATATCACCTTGGCTGACTTGGTCAAGTCGTATCATGAAAAAGGTAATTGCGAGTATTTTATTTAGAAGTGACCGTAAAAGAAAGCGAGGGCAGTGGATGAGGCCAGTCGGAAAGGTAGCAGCCATTTATCAAAGTGTCAAAAAGGGTCAGCGGATTCACTTAGATCAGCCGGCTCAATTCATAGAGGGTTTTGGTCTTGAAGGAGACAGCCACGGCGGTCGCGACAAGCGGCAGGTTTGTCTGATCGGTCGCGACAGCAAGAAACGGCTGGCTGAAATGAATGGGGTCGGTTTGTGTACCGACAGATTCAACGAAAATATTACAACTACAGATATCAAACTGTTTAAACTGCCACTGGGTAGCCGGGTGAAGATCGGGGAAACACTTCAGGAAATAACCCAGATTGGCAAGAAATGTTTTGGCTGTGAAATCGCAGACCAAGATGGAAAATGTATATTGACCAATGAAGTGGTTTTTACGGCTGTGATCGAAGGCGGCTACATTAAAGAAGGTGACCCCATTACGGTCATCGAATAAGGTCTAATAACTAGCAGAATCGTGAATTCAGAGTTGGCTAGAACGGCATAGCCGGGCAAAATAGAAAAACATAATAACATAAAATACCGCTGTTTTCATTTCTGAAAACAGCGGTATTTTGCGTTGTTAAGCCAGGTTTTTTAGTAACTGGATATAGTCGTTTATGCTGGTATAATTTTTATGGTTTCGCATCACTTCCCTGGCAATGTCCATGCCCAGGAGACAGGGAAGCAGTCGTTTTGATTCCGGAAGCCGCAGCAGATCATAGCAGATGCCGCGGTTAGATAAACGCGATAGGACATTGACCCCTGTGTATGACAAGGCGTTCTGAAGCTGATCGATCAGATAGGCATCGACATCGAGGCTTTTTAAGCTGTAGCTTTCATCACGGCGGGCTTCGACCAGCTGGCGAAATTCGTTATGAAAAGTGCGATAGAGATCGGTGATAGTAGTCAGTAGATAGGCCTGAAAATCGGCCTTTTCGGTGGCAGTTGGCGACTCATCGCCAAACCAGGAAATGTAGTTCAGGGTTAAACTGCCAGTGAGTCGGCCAAAATCCTGAGCCAGCGGCCCGAAGCCGGCAAACTCGCCATCGATGATCCGCACGTCATCAAAGCTGATCATGATGTTGGAGCTATGAAGGTCAGTATGGATTAGACATTCCTTGTCATGTAAAAATTTATTTTCCAGACGTTTGAATTCGGCCTGAATCTGAGGATCATCGACCAGGAGGGCACGTTTTTCGTCGGTGCCAGAAACCATCTCCCGCTCCCAGGAAACACCGATGCTTTCGCGAAAAAGAAAGGGGGCCAGGGCCGTGTATTCCGGATTAATAAAAAACCGTTCAACTTCGGATTTTTTATAATTAGTCAAATGTAAATTGGATGAGAAAAAAAGATTACGGGCAAAAAAGGCGCCAATCTTAGCAGTAAAATGGCCGTGTTTAACCATTCGGCAGAGTTCAAAACGGAGCAGGCTCAAATCCATTAAATCTTCCATGACAATGATCCGGTTGGGTTCATCAAAGAGGTATATTTCAGGACTGATGCCGGGATAGACCGAGTTCCAAAAAATTAGGGTGGCAATCTCTGAACGCATCCGTCCCAGATCGAGGATCCAACCTTCGTCATTAGTTTCTTCGACAGTATTATTTTTTTCGTCCTCGATCCGAAACCGCGGCAGCGAGAGCATTTGTTTCATGATCACTGATTTCCCGGATTGGTCGTAAACATGATAGATTAAGTTAACAAAGCCTTCAATACTTTCTTTTACTGCGTGCAAATCGACCACGCTAAGGTCGGCATCGGCAGGAAAGACCTTCTTTTCTTTAAGATAACTGGCAACGCCTGCCACTGTTAAATTGCCATAGCTGTCATAGGTCATTTTTTCACTTCCTTATTTATTGCGGTGTGGTTCCATATAATGGTGGATAGCAGCTTCTAACTCGGGGATTCCTTCGCTGTTATAGGCACTGACCACATAGATATGTTTGGGGTTGACACCGGCATAGATCAGCAGGTTGCGACTGCGTTTAATATTACATTCGGGCAGGTCAGTTTTTGTGATCACGCCAATCGAGGGAATATTATAGGTATGGATAAAATTCGGTGGAAAGGCATTCTGGGAATCCATACAGGAACAGACCAGGATCACCAGCCCGGCATCCATCGTAATATTGATGGCCTGGCGTGAAAAAAACGGGAGTTCGATAAACTCCCCAGGGGTGTCAATAAAATCGTCGTAGTAACTGACCATTTGGGTCTTGGAATACTTAAGTTCTTCTTCATTTAAGCGTTGCATCAGGGTGGTTTTGCCGCTGCCGATTTTTCCGATGAGGGCCACCCGTTTTCGATTGCTGGCCATTTACTTAAGAGTAGGTGATTTTAGGAATGTCGAATCCTAAAATATGGTTAAGAGTATTGAGGATTTCAGAAACGGCAGCCTTGACATCACTAACCCGACCGGTGATGACAAGCGAACCACTGAAACGATCGAGAAAACCGATTTCGACCGGGGCGGCTTTGGTTGCGGCATCAGCGGCGATAATGGCGGCTTCGCTGGGGGTGATGGTCAAAATGCCGATGGCATCGGAGGCTTCGTCATCCAGACCCAGTTTAATATAGATATCATTTTTAGGTTTGGCAATAATATGAGCCAGGGTTACCTGTTTACCAGGAACGTATTCTTGTATCGAACGGTTCTTTTTTTCAGTTTCCATCTTGGTCACCTTTTCTAAGTGTATTTTATGTAATTAAACTTATTATAGCACTAATCTGGAACCCGTTACATCCATTAACGATATTTTACAGAAAGCCGGCAAAAAATTTCTGTACTTCTAATTACATAAAAAGATATTTCTTTTATAAGCAAGATGGGTTATAATGATCAATTGTTAAACATGCGGTAAAGTGGTATAATATCACAACGATTAAACCAGGAGGTAAAGAATGCTTTGGAAAGAAGTTCAAATCACAACAACACTAGAAGCTGAGGAAGCGGTGGTCAATGCTTTTTATGATGCCGGGGCGGATGGTGTGGCGATTCAGACCCTGCAGGATGTGCTTTTAATACAACAGGATCCTAAAGTTAATTTTATCGATGAAGCGCTTCTGGAAATCGATCCCAATGTTTCGATTGTGCGGGGCTATTTTAGTGAGGTGGAAGATACCGAAGAAGCGGTCCATAAACTGATTGCAGCCGTCAAGATGCTGCCTTCCTTTGGTCTGGATCCTGGCGCCTGTGAGATGATGATCACGGAAGTGGAAGAGGAAGACTGGGCAAATTCCTGGAAAAAGTTCTACAAACCGACTAAGATGGGCAAAAGTATTGTTGTCAAACCGACCTGGGAAGACTATCTCCCAGAGAATGATGAGATTGTTATTAATATCGATCCGGGGATGGCTTTTGGAACCGGCACCCATGAGACGACCCAGCTTTGCGCCATTAAACTGGAAGAGTATATCAAACCCGGCGATGTGGTGCTTGATATTGGCTGCGGCACCGGGGTGCTCTCACTGATTGCCGGAAAACTGAAAGCAAAAAAAGTAGTAGCGGTTGATTTTGACACCCTGGCGGTAAAGATTGCCCGAGAAAACGCTGAGCTCAATGATTTGGGCGGGATGATTGAAATTCGCGAAGGTAACCTGCTCGATGTGATTGACGAACAGGCCGATGTGATTGTGGCCAATATTCTGGCAGCGGCGATTGTCGAGTTGTCGGGAATTATCAAACCCTACCTGAAAGAGAATGGTATTTTTATCGCTTCGGGAATCATCATTGACCGGCTGGGGGATGTGCTAAGAGCTCTGGAAGCGGAAAACTTCAAGCTTGTTTTTGTTCAGCAAATGGGCGAATGGGTCGGGGTGGTCGCCCAGAAGAGGGACTAGGATGCACCGATTTTTTGTCAAACCCGAGCAGTTGTTAGAATCAATAGTTACGATTAGCGGGGAAGATTTCAAACACATCACCAAGGTTTTGCGACTGGGTAAGGGCGATCTTATTGAAGTCTGTGATGGTCAGGGCACCGACTACCTGGTGTCCTTAAACACCCCCGGAGACCAGACTATTTCCGGCAGCATTACCAGACAATACCGATCCCAGGGAGAAACGCCCGAAATGCGTATCACCCTATTTCAGGGGCTGCCCAAGGGCACAAAAATGGAAGTGATCATTCAGAAAGCCGTCGAGCTGGGGGTTTATCAGATTGTCCCCTTTTCTTCGCTCCGGGCAGTTTCTCAAATTAAAGACAAGCAGGATAAAAAGATCGAGCGTTGGCAGCGGATCGCCTATGAGGCTGCAAAGCAGTCCAAGCGGGGGATTATCCCCAAGATTTTGTTGCCACAAACCTTAAAAGAAGTATTAAACCAAGTGGATCATTACGATTTAATGATCTTAGCCTATGAGGACGAAAACCGGCTGACCTTGAAGGCGGCACTGGAAGCCTTTCAAAAAATAAGCAAAACCGACAAGCCACTAAGCATTGCTGTGATCGTTGGTCCCGAAGGTGGCTTTGATCTCCAGGAGGCAGCAGCTTGTCAAGCCGCTAGGGTAATTAGTGTAACCCTGGGCAGACGGATCTTAAGAACCGAAACCGCTGGCATGGTAGTGCTCAGCCAATTGAATTACTGGATGGAAGGCGGATCAAGTTAAGGATGAATAATGCGCAAAAAAAAGTTGGGTTTATGACCCTGGGCTGCAAGGTCAATACCTACGACAGCGAAGCCTTGATGGAAATCTTTGAGGCAGACGGCTATACGATTGTCGATTTCACGGAGCTTGCTGATGTTTATGTGATTAATACCTGTACGGTGACCCACTTGGGGGATCAAAAATCCCGCAAAATGATCCGCAAAGCCAAGCGGATCAATCCCGATGCGATTATCTGTGCGGTCGGATGTTATGTTCAGGTGGCGCCGGACGAGGTTGAAAAAATAACGGAAGTGGATCTGATGATTGGCACCAAAAATCGTGCCGATATCCTTTCCTATATTGAGGCTCACCGCAAGGATGCCAGTCGGCGAGATTTTGTCTCAAATATAATGGATGAAGAAATCTTTGAACCGCTGATGATTTCTGAGGTCAAGGGCAAGACCCGAGCCTTTATTAAGATTCAGGAGGGCTGTAATCAATTTTGCAGCTATTGTATTGTCCCCTTTGCCAGAGGACCGGTCAGGAGTCGCGATCAGCAACAGATCATCGATGAGGTGAATCGGGTGGTATCAATCGGCTATCAGGAGGTCATCCTTTCGGGTATTCATATCGCCTCCTACGGGGTCGATCAAGCCGGAGCGGCTGCCGATCAAGGCGATCTGATTGATTTGATCGAAGTGCTCGATCAAATTCCCGGACTTAAGCGGATCCGCCTGGGATCGATGGAGCCTAAATTTATCACCCCGGAGCGGCTTAAGCGGTTGGCAGCGCTTGAAAGCTTTTGCCCTCATTTTCATCTGTCACTGCAAAGCGGTAGCGATACGGTGTTAAAGCGGATGGGGCGTCGTTATACTACCACTGAATATCTGGAGATTGTCAGCCAGATCCGGGCGGTTTTCCCATTGGCTGCGATTACCACCGATGTGATGGTTGGCTTCCCCGGCGAAACTGAGCAAGAATTTAGTGAGACCATCGACTTTGCCAACGCGGTCGGTTTTTATCAAATCCATGTCTTTAAATATTCCCGACGCTCAGGAACCAAAGCCGCAACCTTCGCCGATCAGATTGATGAAACGATAAAAAATTTCCGCAGTCATCGCCTTAGTGAGGTATCCAAAGAGCTGGAACAAGCATTTTTAAAGAAAAATGATGGTCTGGTGGCAGAGGTCTTGTTTGAAGCAACCCAAGATACCACGGGTTATGAAGGCCATACCAAAAACTATCTTCCGGTTAGGCTCAAGACGGATGAAAAAATTAATGGTAGAATTTTAAAAGTTAGGGTATCATATAATAGTCGATATACGAACAAACTAATCGGAGATTCAATATAACAGGAGGAAGAGATGTCCCAAGATTGTATTTTTTGTAAGATAGTTAAAAAGGAAATTCCGGCCGATGTGGTTTTTGAAGATGATCAGGTCATTGCATTTAATGATATTGCGCCCCAGGCTCCGGTTCATGTAATCATTATTCCCAAAGAACATTTTGAGTCGATTCTATCGGTGCCGGCGGGAGACGATATCATCAGCCATATCCATACGGTGGCCAATCGCATTGCCCTTAAAAGCGGGATTGCTGAAACTGGTTTTCGGCTGGTCAATAACTGCGGCAAGGATGGCAATCAAACCGTGCCCCATCTGCATTACCATTTATTAGGTGGTCGACCATTATTATGGCCTCCCGGTTGAAAAATAATTGACAGCCCATCAAATAATGCGTATAATATAGTTTGACTCATACCATGTTGATTAACCGTACCGGAAATTAGCAACGGATTAGAGGGGGGGGTTGAAAATGTCTGAAGTAAAAATTAAAGAAAATGAAACACTCGAAAGTGCATTGCGACGTTTCAAAAGAAAAACTGCAATGGCTGGAGTTATGTCTGAAATTCGAAAAAGAGAGCATTATGAAAAGCCAAGCGTAAAGCGAAAACGAAAATCAGAAGCAGCTAGAAAAAGAAAGATGAAAAAAAGATAGGATGTGACTAATTGGCATTAAAGGATCAATTACAGGCTGACTTAAAAACAGCAATGAAGGAAAAGGATAAGGTTAAGAAATCCACCATTACGATGATTCGGGCGGCTGTTTTACAGGTCGAAAAGGATCAGAAAGTGGAATTGGAAGATGACCAGATTCTTGAAATTATTGCAAAACAGCTCAAACAACGTCGGGATGGCCTGGCCGAATTTGAGAAAGCTCAAAGAGACGATTTAATCCAGCAAGCTCTAGAAGAAATAAAAATCATCGAGAGCTACCTTCCTACACAATTAACGATTGATCAAATCAAAGTGATTGTGGCCGAAACGATCAAAGAAACCGGTGCAGTTGACGCAAAAGACATGGGAAAAATAATGAGTGCCCTGATGCCGAAGCTTAAAGGTCGGGCAGACGGAAAGCTTGTTAATCAAGTGGTCAGAGAAAGTCTGGCATAGCAAAAAAAATTAATACTACACATATAAAGAGGTTTGTCGTCGCGGCAGGCTTCTTTTTTTGTCTGGAAAATTTGAAGGGCTGGTACTATGTTATTTGTCTGATCTTATAGTTGGTATTCTAAGACCAGTGCTGCTACAAGGTATTTTAAGATTATGATGTTATAATCCAAGCAGTGAATAAATTTTTCGGGAGGATTCAATGACAAATAATATCAACCTTGAAATTGGACTGACGCAAGCCCAGGTTGAAGAAAGGATAGCGGCCGGTCAGGTTAATATCCAACCCCAATCTAAAACAAAAACCATCGGCAGAATAATTAAAGACAATAGCTTAACCTTATTTAATATGCTTAACATCATCCTGGCCTTGATGATTATATTTGTGGAGTCGTTTCAAAATCTGCTATTTATTAATATTGTTATTGTTAATACATTTATTGGCATCATTCAGGAAATTAAGGCAAAAAAAACCATTGATAAGCTCTCGCTGATCTCTCAGCCCCATGTTATTGTCTTGCGGGATGGCAGTCAGAAGGAAATCGTCTTTGAACAAATTGTGATGGATGATATTCTAATCCTCAAAGCAGGTAAACAGATTCCTTCGGATTCCCAGGTGGTAAAAGGCGAATTAGAAGTCAATGAGTCGCTGCTGACTGGCGAGTCGGATTCAATTATCAAATATCAAGGCGATACCCTGCTGTCCGGCAGCTTTGTGGTATCCGGTCAAGCCACCGTGCAGGTGACCCAGGTGGGTCTGGAAAATTACGCCTCTAAACTGGTTGAAGCGGTTAAGGTCGCCAAAAAACCAAACTCCGAAATTATGAATGCACTGGGTTTTATTATGAAAAGCATTAGCATTGTAATTGTCCCGCTCGGTTTATTGCTGCTCTATCGGCAGCTGGTCGTTCAGGGTTTGCCGCTTCAGGATGGTGTGACCGGAACGGTAGCGGCTCTGATTGGGATGATCCCCGAAGGGTTAGTGCTCTTAACTAGCGTCGCACTGGCAATTGGTGTGGTTCGCCTGGGGCGTCATCAGACTCTGGTTCAAGAGCTCTATTGCATTGAAACATTGGCTCGGGTGGATGTCCTTTGTTTGGATAAAACCGGGACCATCACCGAAGGAAACATGGAAGTCTTGTCAATGGAAACCATTTGTCATGACAAAAATCCGGTTCCGGCGATCCGGGCTTTAATCGCCAATTTAAAAGATGACAATGCCACCTATCGAGCGCTTAGTGAAAGTTGTAAGGGGGAGCCGCCAAAATGGCAATGTGATCGGGTCATCCCTTTTTCATCCGAGCGAAAATGGAGTGGCGCTTTTTTTGCGGAACAGGGCACCTTTGTGATTGGTGCGCCGGAATTTATTTTAAAAGAGCGTTACGATGAGATCAAGGAAAAGGTTGAGCATTATGCCAGTCAAGGTAATCGGGTTTTAATGCTGGGGTATGCTAAAGAGCCTTTTGATCAAGATGGCAGCCTGCCAGAACATATCAAAACCATTGCACTGCTGCCAATGGGCGATAAGATTCGCCAGGAAGCCAAGAAAACGCTGGAGTTTTTTAGAAACCAGGGCGTTGATATCAAGGTGATTTCCGGAGATAACCCAATCACGGTATCTCAGGTGGCACACCGGGCGGGACTGCTGGACTGGGACAATTTTGTCGATGCATCGACCCTCACTGAAGACCAGGATGTTCACAAGGCAGCGCTGACCTATTCCGTTTTTGGCCGGGTAAGCCCAGGCCAGAAACGACTGTTAATTGAAGCCCTTAAAAGTCAGGGTCACACCGTCGCGATGACCGGGGATGGGGTCAACGATGTTTTGGCCTTACGAGAAGCGGACTGCAGCATCGCGATGGCCGAAGGCAGTGATGCGGTGCGTCAGGTATCGCAACTGGTCTTGCTGGATTCCAATTTCGCCAGCTTTACCCGGGTTTTGATGGAAGGGCGTCGGGTCATTAATAACATTACCCGGGCGGCATCACTGTTTCTTGTAAAGACAATGTTTTCGCTAATGCTGGCGATTATTGTGATTATTGCCAATGAGGCTTATCCCTTTGTGCCGATCCAACTCACCTTAATCAGTGCGCTGACCATTGGTGCACCTTCTGTTTTTTTGGCACTAGAACCAAATAAGAGCCGCATCACCGGGAATTTTCTGGAAAAGGTTTTAAAAAAATCGCTGCCGGGCGCCTTAACGGTGGTCTTCAATGTGGTAATGATTATGATCGTGGGAGCATATCTGGCAATGGACCAGCAGCAGATTTCTACGCTGGCGGTGATTTCGACCGGTTTAATTGGACTGGTTATTCTTTTTCGGGTCTGTCAGCCCCTCGATAATAAGCGTTGGGCACTATTTTTTGCGATGACTGTTTCATTCTTGTGTTGTGTTTTGTTTTTGGAAAATTTGTTTTTCCTTTTGCCGATTGAAGATTTTCTGCCGGCAATGTTTATTGTGCTAGGGATTGTCATTTTAAACGTCTATCCCTTGCTGAGGATTTTCAGCTGGACAATTGATCAGGTCGAGGGTCTGCTGAATCGTCACCAAAAAGATAAAACGACGACTAAGGCGACAGTATGGGAAAAATAGCAAAGCTAAACTTTTTTCACAAAAGGATCAGAAATTTGATTCTTTTGTGAAAAAAAGACTTGCAATTAGCTATTTGATCATGCTATAATAAGCAAGTCGTCAAAGATAAGCTTTATCTGAAAGAGCGAAGATAGAATAAAAGATAAAATAAAGATTGACAACAGATATAAAAACATTTATAATAGTCAAGTATTGTATCGAGGTGTAGCGCAGTTTGGTAGCGCACATGGTTTGGGACCATGGGGCCGGAGGTTCGAATCCTCTCACCTCGACCATTTTTTTTTAAAATTACTTGTGGGCCTTTAGCTCAGTTGGTTAGAGCAACCGGCTCATAACCGGTAGGTCCGGGGTTCGAGCCCCTGAAGGCCCACCATATTTTTTTGCCCAGATAGCTCAGTCGGTAGAGCAGGGGACTGAAAATCCCCGTGTCGGTGGTTCGATTCCGCCTCTGGGCACCACCACTTGTTAAGATAACAGCGAAAGCTGTTTTTTTTATTTAATAGGAAATTACGCAAAACAAGAAAAAATAAAATAAACGCCCAAAAGGAAAAAAGGGTATAACAAACAAGCCTTCAAACGAATGAAAAAAGATCAGAAGATGAAGAG
>JAHIQT010000201.1 GCA_018903255.1 Bacillota bacterium
AGGGCTATCTTTTCAACCGGCCCCTTTTTCTTACTGCTTGCCATTGTATAACTCCTTGCCGGCTTTCGCCAGTACCGCTCTTCCCAAGAAAGAAGAGAAAAAAGCCCTCGATCGGATTTGAACCGATGACCCCCACCTTACCATGGTGGTGCTCTACCTACTGAGCTATGAGGGCTTATAATAAAATGGTGGGAGAAGATGGATTCGAACCATCGTAGACGTTGTCAACGGATTTACAGTCCGCCCCCTTTAGCCACTCGGGCATTCTCCCACGTGCTTATTAATTCAGCTTCTCTATAATAGTTTGTTTTTGCTTTTTTGTCAACTGTTTTTTTATGTTTTTTTGCCAATTTTTTTCCGAATCCGTTGTAGGGCATTGTCCACCGATTTATTGCTGCATTCCAAAACCCCAGAAATCTCGTAGTAGGAGGCTCCCTGAATATAGTAGGCGAGGACTTTTTTTTCAAAGCTGGACAATTCCCGTTTAACATCAATCATCAATTGTTCCAATTCTTCTGCTTTGATTAATTCCACCCCCGGCTCCACGCTTTTTTTCGCGGCCAGCCGATCAATAATGATATGCTGAGGTTCTTCTTCTGATACCGCCGCATAAATTGACACCGAATTATTCAGCGGCATATGTTTCTGGCGGTTAGCTGAACTGATGGCGGTTTGGATTTGACGCTCAATACAGAGATTGGCAAAGGTTGAAAACTGCGCTTCCCGGTCGGGGCGAAAATTCCAAATGGCTTTTAGTAAACCGATCATCCCCTCCTGAATCAGGTCTTCATTATCTCCGCCGACCAGATAATAGGATCGCGCCCGGATCAGCACATTTTTTCGATACTTCTCCAGCAAGAATTCTTCGGCGGCCTTGTCACCTTGCTGGGCTATTTTCACAATTTCTGTTTCTGATTGTTTATCCTTGCCAGTCTTTATCATTTTACCCTCGCATTATTCCTTAACGCGCATTTTGTTAAATTGATCCAGAGTATCCGCATCCATAAAATCACTAAGCTTAAGCCCTTGTTTTTGACCATTTTTCTTCTTATCATCACGAAATTTTTTCAACACTGCATCCATATCCTGGATCAGCTCGCGCACCGGAACCCGTTCTGCCCCACTGGCCATGACCATCTGCTGCAAGGTAAAATCTGACGTCACCACCTGAACATTGTAAGCCTTTGGCAGGCTATAAACCAGTTTTTCAATATAGCTATCGGCGGTTTTGTTTTTCTTGGTAAAAACTACCTTGATTCGCCCCACCAGCTCTTCCCGTTTTTCCAGTGATTGCTGCTGATAGGCATCGAAAACAAGGATGGTTTCCCATCCTTTGAATCCGCTATAGCCATTTAAATCATTGATCAGCTTTATCCGCGCCTCTTCTAGCTGAATTTCGGAAAGGCGCTTTAAATCCTCTGAACCGTGGATGACATTATAACCATCCACAATTAATATAGTTTTCATTGAAAGCGCTGTTTGGCAGCCTCTGCAAAAATAATCGCTGCAGCGGCCGAAGCATTAAAGGATTCGATCTCACCATGAACGGGAATAGAAACCGAAAAATCGCATTGTTTTTTAACTTTTTCGCTGATTCCAGTGCCCTCATTGCCGATGACAATCGCCAACGATCCCTTATAGTCCGCTTTATAATAGGGATTGCCTTTGATATCGGTGGACATGATCCAGAACCCTTTTTTCTTGAGTTCATCAATCGTCTGACTGAGATTGGTCACCTTAACAATTGGGGTATGCGATACCGCTCCTGAAGAAGCCTTCACCGAAACAGCCGTTAAGGAAGCCGAGCGACGATTCGGAATGATCACACCGTCCGCCCCACAAATATTGGCACTTCGGATAATCGCCCCCAGATTATGCGGATCGGTTAGATGATCCAAAATAACAATAAAGGGGTCTCGCCCCTTGGCTTTAGCATGACTTAAGATATCTTGCAGGTTACTATAGGGGAATGGTGCCATCAGTGCGACAATTCCCTGATGAACCTGACCATCGGCCAGATACTCCAGTCTTGCTTTTTCGACGGAATGAATAATGATATTCTGTTTTTTTGCCGCGTCGGTAATTTTTTTAAGGACATGATCGGTGTTATCTTTTAAGATCAACAGCTTATCAATTTCCTGACCAGAACGGAGCGCTTCCATGACCGGGTTTTTTCCGACAATTATAAATGTTTCTTCGGTAATGCCATCATCTTCGCGATTAAAACCATCATGTTTGCGGGGCGATTTCCGATCGTCAAAACGACGCGGTCCGCGATCCTCTTTAGGCCCTCGATTGTCAAATTTCCGGGGATTTTTGTCATCCTTGGTAGCACGTTCTTCATATTTATGACTGCTTTTGCCAGTCTTCGGTCCCCGTTCATCAGCATTTTTTGCTTTCTTGTCGCCTTTTGTAGAATATTTAGATTCGCTGCCTTTGGCTGCCTGATCATTTTGTTTCACTCTTGGCTTATCACTGGTCTTACTGCTATTCGATCGACTATTTGATACTCGTTTCATTTTTTCACCTATTCTTTTATTTTTTTTCGATTTATTTCTTGATAAATCGATTCCGGCATTGTGTTGCTATATTATGTTGAATTAAAGCATGTTGCAAATTAAACGGGGATTGCGCAGTGTCCGGGCGTGGGTCTGCCCCCTTGGTCATCATGGATCACCGCCTAATAAAATATAATACAGTTTAAAACTATTATTCGTTTGGTTGAGTTGTATTGGTCGAGATTTCTGCATCTTCTTCTGGTTTTCGTTTGCGCGGTGGCAACGGCCCATAGTATTGGTAATAATGGGTCTTGATATCGCCATTATACAGTTTTCTGTTTTTGGTTGAAGCTTCGCCAAAGAATTTCTCAAACTTTTCATAACCCGTAATAATAAAATAGGACCAATCCTCAAGACTTCGAAAGACCTTGCCCATATCGCGATACAGGCGCTGGATTTCTTTTTCTTCACCGATCCGCTCGCCATAAGGTGGGTTGGTGATAATCACCCCATATTTTTTCTTGGTGGAAATGGATTGGACCGCTAATTTTTGAAAAGCAACCAAATCTGCTACCCCGGCCAGTTCAGCATTGGTTCGTGCCTGTTTTAAGGCATCGGCATCACAGTCAGATCCCAACAGCAAAAATTCCTTGTCGTTGATGGCATCCCGGGCTTCTTGTCGGGCCTGTTCCCACAGCTCAGCCGGAATGGCATCCCAGGTTTCGGAAACAAAATCCCGCTTCAGACCTGGGGCAATATTTTTGCCAATTAAGGCCGCTTCAATGACGATCGTTCCCGATCCGCACAGGGGATCAAGAAAAACCCGATCCGGCCGCCACCGCGATAGATAAACCAGGGCTGCTGAGATGGTTTCTTTGAGCGGCGCTTCATTGCCATATTGGCGGTAACCACGCTTGTTAAGACCAGACCCGCTGGTGTCGATGGAAAGGGTCACCTCGTCCTTGAGAATTTGGATATGAATGGGATACTTGCCACCATTCTCATCAAACCATTCGACATGGTATTTTGATTTCAGTCGTTCTACCACCGCTTTTTTGACGATCCGCTGTCCATCGGACTTACTAAAGAGGGTTGATTTGACGCTGGTTATTTTAGCCGCCGGAAATTCTCCATCAACGGGAATCCAGTCTTCCCAGGGTAAGGCCTTCGTTTTCTCAAACAATTCATCAAAGGTTTCGGCCTTAAATCGGCCAATCTCGAGCAGCACCCGATCGGCGCAGCGCAGCCACAGGTTTGAGCGGGGAATCGCTTCTAGTGTGCCGGCATAACGGATTTTTCCGTTCTCAACCTCCGTTACCTCGTACCCTAGTTTTTTTATTTCGTCCTTTACCACACTTTCGATTCCAAAAGCAACCGTGGCAATTAAATTTATTTTTTTCGGCATTCATTTTTCCTTTATCTTTATTTTTTGATCGTTATTTTGATCCTATTTTCAACTATCAATATTACATTATAGCATAAGATTTCAATTTAGTCTTAATAATTTGCATCACAACCAAAAAATAAAAAACCGATATGACCATCGCACACCGGTTTTTTGTATGAAAATTTATTTTTCTAAAATTTCTTTATTTCTTCATCTCGGCCGAAGACCAGAAATCCTTGATATTGTCCCTTATCCCAGGCGGTAATCTGTTTGCCAAATTTTTTCTTCATCGCCACCAGATTAACTCGGTAGCCTTTGTCCCGCCAGCGGTCAGCTGCACCAATAACATCTACCATGCTATTGGTTTGCGGGTCGTAAAAGATAATTATTGCCGGCTCGATTTGTCGGGCATCTTTTTGTTCTTCCATCAGAATGGTAATGATCCGCTCAAAGCCAATCGAAAAACCAACTGCCGGTACCGAAACCTTGTTGTATTTCCCGATCATATTGTCATAACGGCCGCCGCCAGCAATCGAATAACCATAGGGGCCATAGCTGACTTCAAAGATCAGACCAGTATAATAGCCCATCCCACGGATCAGCGAAAAATCAAAAACAATTTTAAATTGATCCTTGGCGAGTATTTTGACGGTATTGATCAGCTCGGTTAATTCGCTAATTGCAGCGGTATCTTCGACCCACTGGGCTAAATTGTCCAGTTCGATACCCGTCACACAGGCCATCAGCGTATCGACTTGTTCCTGCTGGTGACCCTTTTCGATCAATTCACTGCTTACCCCAGCTGCTCCGATCTTGTCCATCTTATCCAGTGCAATACAGACTGTCCCGACCTGATCGGCCGCAAACCCGGCTTTTATAATGACTTCACTGAGTAGCTGGCGATGATTCACTTTAATGGTGAAGCCGGCAAATCCCATCGCCAGCAGCGCTTTGGCGGTGGTATCGATCAGCTCAATCTCGGCCGCAACGGTGGGATCACCGATAATATCGATATCACATTGTTTAAATGCCCGGAATCGTCCTTTCTGTGGTCGTTCTGCCCGAAAGACATTACCAATCTGAATGGCCTTAAAGGGGGTTTCCAGGACTTCCTGATTATTTGAATAAAACCGACTCAGCGGCAAGGTCAGATCGAATCGCAAGCCCATGTCACAAAGATCTAAAACGCTGGCCTCCGGATTAAAGTTAAGCTTTTCGCCCCGTTTCAAAATGGTAAAAAGCATCTTTAAGTTCTCGCCCCCGTCACTGCCCAAAAGCAATTCCAGGTTTTCCATGACTGGGGTCTCAATCCGACTAAAGCCATGGGCGCGGTAAACTGCCAATATCTGTTGTTCCAGGCGATCCCGAATCTTTGCTTCCTCGGGCAAAATATCCCGGGTACCTCTTACTGGTTTTGAACTGATCATCTGGTCACCTTCTATACTAGATTAATTTGTTTAAATGCTTTTTTGCCCTTTTTCAGAACAATTTTTCCGTCTGCAAAATCTGCCAGCGTCACCAGCAGCTTAAAATCTGTTACTTTTTCGCCATTTAGCAGAACCCCACCCTGTTCGATTAAGCGACGACCTTCACTGCGGCTGGCAATCAGTTTGGCCACTTCCAGTAAGGCAAGAATATCGATGCCCGCTCCCAGCTCAGCCTTTGATAGTTCTACACTAGGAATCTCGGCCTCACCCTGATCTCCGGCAAAAAGTTTTCGGGCGGCATTTTGCGCTTCCTGAGCCGCTTCAGAGCCGTGAATAATCTCGGTAACTGTATAGGCCAGGATTTCCTTGGCCTGGTTGATTTCAGCGTCTTTAAGTGCGCCTAAACGACGCACCTCATCCATCGGAATAAAGGTCAGCAGTGCCAGACATTTTTCGACATCGGCATCAGCAATGTTTCGCCAGTACTGGTAAAACTCATAGGGCGAGGTTTTTTCCGGATCCAACCATAAAGCGCCCTTAGCCGTTTTCCCCATCTTAGTGCCTTCGCTGGTGGTCAGCAGGGAGAAGGTCATCCCAAAGACCTGGTCAGCATCTTTACGCCGAACCAGTTCAACGCCAGCGATGATGTTAGACCACTGATCATTTCCGCCAAACTGCATCTTACAATTTTGTTCTTTATGTAAGACATAAAAATCATAAGCCTGCAGCAGCATATAATTAAATTCCAGAAAGGTTAGTCCTTTTTCTAATCGTGATTTATAGCAATCTGCCGTCAGCATCCGGTTAACTGAAAAATGGGCACCGATTTCCCGCAAAAATTCAATATAGTTAAGCGGTAGCAACCACTGGGCATTATTCACCATCACGGCCTTGTCATCTTCAAAGGTCAGAAATTTTTCAAAAACTTTTTTAAATTTCTCGCCATTTTCTGCAATCCGTTCTGCTGTCATCACCTGACGCATATCGGTTCGTCCGGACGGATCCCCGATCATCGTGGTTCCGCCCCCGATCAGTGCAATCGGACGATGTCCATGCCGTTGCATGTGGGCCATCACCATAATCTGAATAAAGTGTCCAATATGAAGACTGTCCGCCGTCGGATCAAAACCAATATAGAATGAAACGGATTCCTCCACCAATAATTTTTTAATTTCTTCTTCGTGGGTACATTGTTCAATAAACCCCCGCTCCAGCAATACGTCAAATACACTTTTCATTCTTCTCTGTCCTTTCCTAAGTCAATGGGGCTTTCCCCAGCATTTTTTCTTTTTGTTTAAATTATTCCAGTGGCTTCTCTAAATCCAACTGCGCTTTTTTTTCTTCCCAGCGGGTTAATGCTTCTTCGAAAATAACCTTAATCACGGCAAATACCGGAATCGCCACAAACATCCCCAAAATCCCAAAGAGGCTACCTCCGACAATGACCGAGAACAGCACCCAAAATGGGTTGAGTTCGACAATTTTTCCTAAAACATTAGGCGCTAAAACATTGCCGTCAAACTGCTGTACAATCAGAATCCAGATGCCTACCCAAAGCGCCTTGATTGGTTCATCAATTAAGGTAATAATGACGGCTGGTACTGCTCCAATAATTGGACCAAAATAGGGAATTACATTGGTGATCGCTACAATTACGCCAAATAAAGGGGCATACTCCACACCAATTACTAGCAGTCCCAAATAAAAGAGAAATCCAATCAGCATCGACGTAAGAATTTTTCCGGTAAAATACTTGTAAAAAATTTCGTCGATGGTCAGGATTGCCCAGTGAGAACCGTTATACAAGGTTTTATTCATCACCGCTTTAGCAAAACGATCGACCTGATCACTGACTTTTTCTTTATCTAGCATCAGGTATAAACCGACAAAGAACACAATAAAGAAGGAGATTACAAAACCGATCGTCCCTTTTAAAAAGACGAAGGCAAAATTCCCGATGTTCTTGATGGAATCCGGATTTGTTCCAAAATATGATGCAACCTGGTTTAGCATATCCCTGGTGGTCATATTCTGAAGACTGTCAAGGGCAAACTTCAGTTCTGTCAAAATATCCTGGGCGGCTCCACCATTAGCCAGACTTTCCCCCAGATAATTATCGATGATGGTTAAATACTCGGGGGTTTGAGAAATCAGCCCCGTTAAACTTTCTACCACCGATGGAATCGTTGCATAAAAAAACAACACGATTAAAATAATGGTAATGACATAAACAATCAGAATCGAAATCAGGCGAATCGCTCCGGCTTTATTCTGGCTTTTGGGAATGGTCTTAAAAATAAATTTTTCAATCCCGCGCATTGGTTTAAACAGAAGATATGCCAAAACCACGCCCAACAAAATCGGCCTTAGAACTTCTAAGGTTCCAGTTATGAATCCACCGATGGTTGCCGTAACCACCCCAAAATTATCCAATAATTTATATATCAAAAGCAAAATCAATATACCAACTAAAAAGTAACTGTATTTTTTTACCAGTTCGACATCAATTTTATGTTTCAAAGGCTCCTCCGATACTGTTTTTAATTCGAATTATATCTTAACATTTTACTCGAAATATTTAAAGCAGTTTCAATCAGATTCTTAAATTATGATTAAACTAAAATAAAACCGCCACGAATTAAAGTTTTCCTTGTCTTTTAGAGAAAACTATCATAATATTTTTATAGCTAATTATTTTATTTAGGAGTAATCATGATTTATATCGCTATTATCCTTTTCGTTATTTTCCTGGATCAGTATACAAAATATCTGGTTCTTGCACATATAAAGCCTCTTGATACGCTGCCGCTGATCCCAAATGTTTTCCATTTAACCTATGTCGAAAACACCGGTGCGGCGTTTAGTCTGTTCACCAATATGCAGATATTTTTGATCATTATGACCTTGATTTTTCTGGGGGTACTGATTTACTTTTTAATCAATATACCTGACATCAAAGAAAATCGGATCATCAACATCTCCCTTGCCTTTATCATCGGTGGCGCCGCCGGTAATTTACTGGATCGTCTGCGACTCGATTTTGTGGTCGATTTTCTTGATTTTCGAATGATCAAATTTGCCATTTTTAATTTCGCCGATGTGTTTGTCGTGTGTGGCAGCATCATTCTTGTCCTGGCCTTATTCAATAATAAAAATTTTTTAGAGAACAATGACTTTGGTTCGCTGGATTAAGTCCATTTAATGAAGTCCCCTCTAACCAAAACGCTTCCCTGAAAAGAACACACCATTGTTTTTTCACGGAAGCTTTTTTTGTCTATTTTTTTGTTCCTTACTCTGTTTTTTCCAGCAAGCTGAGCATACTGTCGCCAGTCGTACAAATATGGTCACAGGCAGCCAGATTGGCTTTTTTACACTCACCCTTTTCAATTTGCCGAATAATTTCCATATGCTGATTCACCAGCGGCGTTTTATCTTCAATCCGATGCACATACTCCGCCCGAAACCGCTGCATCTGTTCCCTCAGGCTATTAATCATGGTTTGCAGTTTGACATTTTTCGATGCGATATAAATTGTCTCGTGGATTTGCATATCATGTTTAATGATCCCCTCTTCATCATTATGCAAAGCCGACTCCCCAAATAACTCATTGGCTTGATAAAGCCTGGAAATCACGTCCTTGGTGGCATTCATGGCGGCCAGCTCGGCGGCCAGACCTTCGAGCGCCCGGCGGATTTCCATCATCTCTTTAAGGTCATTCACCGACATCGGTGTCACATAAACGCCCTTTCTGGGCACCATTTTTACCAGACCTTCCAGTTCAAGTTTTCTGATCGATTCTCTTACTGGGGTTCTGCTAACACCCATTTGTTCAGCCAGTTGAACCTCCATTAAACGTTGCCCCGGCTGAAGTTCACCCGTAATAATGGCACAACGAATCGTTTCAAAAACGATTTCCCGCAGCGGCTTGCATGAACTTATATCAAGACTTAAACCTTTTTTTTCACTCCACATCATCTTCACCTCCACTTTCCTCTGTTTTACTTAAAAAACATAGGGTAAATTTTTCTTTAAAGTGTTGCCAGGCTTTTACTGCCATTTCCTGATCCCGGTAATACCCAATGACTGTCGATCCACTGCCGCTCATGACAGACATCAGTGCTCCGTGAGCCAACATCTCTTTTTTGATGGCTGCTATTTCCGGATAATCCGCAAAGGCTATCGTTTCAAAAACATTTCCTACCGCCTCTTTCAATTGATCGTAATTACAATCTTCCAACATCGCCATAATCGCATCAATATCAGGATGTTTTTTTATGATTGAATTGTCCAGTTTTTTAAAGGCCCAGGGGGTGGCGATATCGATATCCGGTTTCACTACCAGAATCGCCATCTTTTGTAAATTTTTTAGGGGCGTTATTTTTTCCCCGATTCCTTCCACCAGAGCGGTACCGCCAAACAAGCAATAAGGCACATCCGCCCCAATGGTAACCCCAATTGCCAAAAGCTCGGCCTGCGAAAGCCCCAATTGCCAAAGGGTATTCAGCCCTTTTAAAGTTGCCGCAGCATCGCTACTGCCACCAGCCAGACCTGCCTGAGCTGGGATTTTTTTTTCGAGATGAATCTTAACCCCTTGTTTAATAGCAAACTGTTCTTGCAGCTTTCGGGCCGCCTTAATTACCAGATTACGCTCATCTAAAGGCATCGTCTCCTCATTGGAGGTCAGCACAATCCCCTGATCCCGGGATTCAAAGGTCAGGACATCAGCCAGTTCAATGGAATGGTTAATCATTTTCATTTCATGATAACCATCTTCCCGAATCCCGATGACATCTAAAGATAGATTTACTTTTGCTCTGGCTTTTAAGATAACCCTGTTCATATTCCCTCACATTGTACTCATAATATTGTATACTTTATCCATTATAGCATAATCGCACTTTTTTGGAAATAAAAAATCATGGTTACAATCCGTTTTTATGGTGTATAATCTAGACATCAAGCGCTTGTACACACTATAAAACTAATCCATAGGAGACTAGACCATGCCGATTCATTTTGACAACGATTGGGAGAACCTCATTCAACAGGAACTCAAATCCGGATACTACCAAAAACTGCGCCATTTTTTGATTAAAGAATATCAAAGCCGGGTAGTTTATCCACCGATGGAAGATATTTTCAATGCCTTTCACTTGACACCACTGTCACAGACTAAGGTTTGTATTATCGGCCAGGATCCCTACCATGGGTCGGGACAAGCCCATGGACTGGCTTTTTCGGTCAAACCCGGGGTTGCGATCCCCCCTTCGCTGCTTAATATCTATAAAGAACTAGCAGCCGATTTGGGCTGCCCGATTCCTAACCATGGCTGTTTAACCACCTGGGCCGAGCAAGGCGTGCTACTTCTCAATGCCGTTCTGACCGTCCGCGGCGGTGAGGCTGGTTCTCATCGCAATGTGGGTTGGGAGATTTTTACCAGCCGCATCATTGAGCTATTAAACACCCGCCAAGAGCCGGTTATTTTTATTCTCTGGGGTCGCGATGCCCAAAATAAAAAAGCCCTGATTACTAATCCCCGGCATCCCATCATCACCTCTCCCCATCCCAGCCCCTTGTCTGCCCACCGCGGTTTTTTCGGCAGCCGACCTTTTTCAAGAACCAACGCGTTGCTGAAAGCCCGAGCGATTGAGCCGATTGACTGGTGTGTTAAAAACATCGATGCGGCTATAAGCGAAAAAGAATGGCTCTGATAATTATATCAGAGCCATTCTTTTTCGCAGATCGACGATTTCTTCAAGACTGAGCTGACCTGGGGCTGTTTTACCGGCTCCCGCCGCATAAGTCAGGGAACCGCCGCACAGATCAGGCGCTATTCTGGTTATTGCCCCCAATGATCCCATCGCAATGGCAATCATCGGCTTTTCGGATTTTTCATTATAAGCGAGGGTTGTCTGGATTAAATGGCGAACGTCATCCATTGAATGAGGCATCACCGCAAGTTTAAGCACATCCCCGCCAGCATCCTCCATAGCACTAAAAACAGCGGCCATTTCCGCCGTAGCCAGCGTTTTTTCAAAATTATGATGGGATACCAGCCACTGCGTTTCAGCGGTCTTTAAAGCACCTTTAATCGGTTCTAGAAAAGCAGGCTCACTAGCCAGTTCGACGTCCACATAATCGACCCGATTACTTTTTATTGCGGCAAGCACGGCGATTAGCCGGATCGCATCCGGGGTTTCAAAAACGCCGCCTTCCCGGTGGCTGCGATAGGTGTAAATAAGCCCTTGATTAGGCATTCTTGTTTTAATTTCCTTTAACAGCTCGATTTCTTCGCCAGTTGTAAGTGTTACTCCCGGCATAAAATGATCCCGCCGCCATTCCAGAAAATCGCAGCCGTTAGCCACCCCCATTTCAACATCGGATAATAATTCATCGCGACTGTTGCTGATCAATGGAATACATGCGCTAAAGGCGTTTTTTCTAATTAATTTATGCACTTTTTTTATATTCACAAAACTGTTCCTTCCGAATTGATGATTCATTGTCGCAAATACGCCTCACGGCGATTGGCAAGCCACTTATTTCTGGTTTAAAATTCCAATATTCTTAATTTCTACCGAGATGGTCCCATCTGGATTATTTTTAAACTCAATAATATCATTTCGCTTTAGCTGATCCATGGGAATACTGATTTCAATGCCCGTATCAGTAACAAACTTTTGTTTGGCAAATATTTTCTTTTCAATATTCGCAGTGACCGGAATCTTCTTCTCATAGAGACCTTTTTCTTCCAGGTACTCCTTAAAACCCTCCTGAATGGTCAAATCTCCATCAAAAACCACCTTAGCCAGATTGTCCACATCAATTTCGCTTTCGGTCTGATAATCGTCTGCCAGCACTGTTTTGGCAGTATTGAGTTTTTGATAATCACCACCATATTCCCTGGCTATCACTTCTTTGACTGTTTTATCGATAATGTCAAAGGCCGCTTTTTCAGAAATTGCCGGCTCACAGAAAATTAATTGATTGGAAATATAATAATCCTTCTCGTTATTGATTGAATATTTTTTTTCTTTGATCAGAACCGCATCACTCGCCAGATTAAAAAGAATAAATTCATCCAATTTTTGACTTTCCGTTGGCAGTACACAGGGCTGAACCAGGATATCATTGGTCAGACCCTTGTCGGTATTGACATAGTGGATATAACCCTGTTTATAATTAAACTTAAATACGCCGAGATACGTTTCATGTTCGATATTAAAATCCACAAAGACCAGATCAGCGGATGGTATTTCAATGTTGTCTTGCATATAATCAAAAAATAACTGAGATATTTCCGAACTGATCCGAACCAATTCATGGGGATTATTCTTATAATCAATAATCCGATCTTTAAAAGGGCTACCCGGGCGAAAAACTGTCCGTTTGTTTTCAGGATCTTTTACTGATCTTTCGACATGTTTCTCGACATATTCTTTCACTGATACAGTCATATTAAGAAGCATGTCCGATAACACTGGGATGCTGGCGTTGGTGTCCAATACGTGCAGGATTGCTTTGTTAATGGTGATTTCTGATTTCATTTGATTTCCTATTCTGTTTTGGTCAAAGTATTTTATGCGTTTATGGATCTGTGCTATCTATGATTTCGATATTCAAGCCGATTTACCACCAGCTGGTTACAAATTGGTTATAATAAATTTTTGGTAAGAAAAAAACAGCCACGAATGACTGTTTAAGCACGTTTATGGTACGCCCAGAGGGGCTCGAACCCCCAACCTACTGGTTCGAAGCCAGGCACTCTATCCAATTGAGCTATGGGCGCACATAAGTAGATTAAAAAAGAATGATCTGCGATAATAACCAAACCGATTCAGATTTATTAAATTTTGGAGCGGAAGACGAGATTTGAACTCGCGACCCTCGCCTTGGCAAGGCGATGCTCTACCACTGAGCCACTTCCGCTTATTTAAATGGTGCGGATGAAGGGACTTGAACCCATACATCATTCGATACTAGATCCTAAGTCTAGCGCGTCTGCCAATTCCGCCACATCCGCTAAGGCAATGTTACTATCTGTAACGTGCCTGATTATAATAACAAAATAGATGTGATTTGTCAAGTCGTTCGATAACTTTTTTTCTGTTTTTTCTAATTTTTTTTAACTTTGCTACTTATTCAATACTATCTTTGAAAAGCTCTATAATATGACTCTTGGATCCATAGATTAAAACCCGATCTCCCTGCTTAATCTGATCTGTCGAAATAACGTGATTTATAATCACATCACCCCGCTTGATTAATAAAACATTCAATTTATAGGTGTGCCGAAAATTTGTCTCAAGTAAGGTTTTATCTTTAATTTCCGGGGGGATGCAAGTTACAAAAACCTCGGCAATGAGTTTGTCATGAAACATCTCTAAAACTCGGACATTATTACAAAAAGCACCCTTCTTTTTATTTTTAGCCAGCCGTTCTACCAGTTGGTCAAATTTTCATATAATCCATTTGCTACGGGTTATCACCAAAATTACAACCAGAAAAATGAGCGAATAGAGAATTGTCATCCAATTAATCTGATCGCTGGAAGAGCGAATAAACAGATTGACTAAAAGCGAAACCCCTGACACAGTTAAAAAAGATAGCCAAATAGCATCATCACCCGCGCCAAGTTGCGCCTCACCGTCGAATTAAGGATCAATTCACTCTCTCTGGTGGTGAAACCGCTGTTAGTCATGCAGGAGACCGCCTGGAAACGGGCCTTATCCTCCCGTAATCCAGTGAGTCGGAAAAGCACAGTAAATATCTCGACTACGATAAAGTAAGCGATGATTAGGACAAAAAAACTGACAAGCGATAAATTAAAACTCATTTTGCTCCTTTTTTGCTAACCCTTGCATCCTAACCTATGGTTGATTGGGCTTTGCTACTCTATACTATACACGATACTGTATCTTGACTCAATTTTGGTTGTTTAAAAAAGCGTGTTCTCAGGAAAATAAATAAAAAAAAAGTGCGTCGCATTCTGCAGCTTTACACTTGTGTTATCAATATCTTAACTATTTAATGGAGCGGAAGACGGGATTCGAACCCGCGACCCCCGGCTTGGGAAGCCAGTGCTCTACCACTGAGCCACTTCCGCATTATTTGTATTATAACAATTTTTACTTCACTCTGCAAGCGTTAGTTTTTAGATACGTTTTTTTTAATTAATACTAATTCATGCATCGGCAACTCCATGATCTTCTTTTCTAGATTTTTTATATTAATAATTCTTATATTATCAATATCGTAACTAAGCAGCAAAAAACCGCATCATCTGCGGTTATATTTTAAATTTGGTGACCCATGGGCGACTCGAACGCCCGACACCCTGATTAAAAGTCAGATGCTCTACCAACTGAGCTAATGGGTCATATTGTATAAGTTATGTTTCGTATGAATTATGTTAGGGTTCGTATTTTTAATAAAAACTCTTCTCATCCTGATTGGATGAGTTTTTACTAAAAATACGTTTGCCTTCGCACGTCGTTTCGCTACCGCTCAACTTCCGACATATTTCATAAATGAAATCAGGCTCAAGCTTCAAAGCTAATGGTGGGAGAAGATGGATTCGAACCATCGTAGACGTTGTCAACGGATTTACAGTCCGCCCCCTTTAGCCACTCGGGCATTCTCCCACATAATATTCAAATAATTTTTGACATAAAAATGGAGCTGATGAACGGACTCGAACCGTTAACCTGCTGATTACAAATCAGCTGCTCTGCCAATTGAGCCACATCAGCTTAATAAAAAAAGTGTTTGATACATTAAATTACGTCATTCGAAGCCTGCACAGAATAACTAAGCGATTCACACAAAAACGTCTGCTTCCTACGGTCGCACGTTTTTGGTTCTCTGCTTATGCCAATTGAGCCACATCAGCTTAATAAAAAAGTTTGATACATTAACTTTTGTTGTTCTAGGCTTGTACAGAATAACTAAGCGATTCACGCAAAAATGTTCACTTCCTACGGTCATGCATTTTTGGTTCTCTGCTTATGCTAATTGAGCCACATCAGCTTTAAGATAATTGTTTGACACATTGATTGGATTACAATTATCTCTCATTTTGCTTTATTATAATTTAAGGAAGCAAAATGTCAATAATTGCATAAGCGATTCACACAAAAATGTTCACTCACTGCGTTCGCGCATTTTTGGTTCTCTGCTTATAAAAATTATGGCGACCTGGAAGAGACTCGAACTCTCGACCTCCAGCGTGACAGGCTGGCATTCTAACCAACTGAACTACCAGGCCGCGTGAATATTAAATTGGTGACCCCTAGGAGACTCGAACTCCTGTTACCGCCGTGAAAGGGCGGTGTCTTAACCGCTTGACCAAGGGGCCTTGCTTAAAAGAGCGGATATGAAACGGTTTGTTTCACACCCGCCTGATGTCTTAATGGCTCCCCAGGCTGGATTTGAACCAGCAACCTATCGGTTAACAGCCGAGTGCTCCACCGTTGAGCTACTGAGGATTATTTAAAATCCCGCAATGTCCTATCCTCCCAGGCAGTTACCCACCAAGTACTTTCGGCGCTGGAAGACTTTACTTCTGTGTTCGGTATGGGAACAGGTGTGGCCCTTCCGCCATCATCGCGAGATTCGAAAACTTATTTAATTGATCTTTTTAATGGATGGTATTTTTCAGGCTTTCTTCTCTTATCTCGACAGGGATAAGAAACCCTGAAAAATGCCGAAGATCTGTCAGCGTTCGTTCGCTTACGCTCTCGACTCACTGCGATTTTTTATCAAAAATCGGACAGATCATTCAAAACAGCACAGTGTATAAAATCTTGGATCAAGACCTCGGTCGATTAGTACTGGTCAGCTCCATATGTTACCATACTTCCACATCCAGCCTATCAACCTGATCGTCTATCAGGGACCTTAACCATTTCTGGTGAGATATCTTATCTTGAAGGGGGCTTCGTGCTTAGATGCCTTCAGCACTTATCCTTTCCAAACTTAGCTACCCAGCTATGCTCCTGGCGGAACAACTGGTGCAC
>JAHIQT010000202.1 GCA_018903255.1 Bacillota bacterium
ACCTGTAAATTGAGGTAATAGTTTTTATTTTCCGCTAAAACCAGATTCTTTTCGGTCAGCGCTTCAACATTCGTTAAAGTGATCGGAATACTGTTATAATCCTGGGTGATCAGCATATCGGCATTTCCATTCACCATGAACCAGAGGGTGATGGCAATGCCCACCGCTGCAATCATCCGAAATAATCGTTCATGCAAGGATATCTTTTTCTTATTTGCTGCCATCGATTCTCCCCCAGAGCTTATGAATCCATCCGCTGTCGGTGTTGCCATCCTCGGTGATGATATAATTTTCCAGAATGATCTGCTTCAGAACCTCAATGATCACATCCTGAAACAAGGTTCCCTTTGATGCATAAGATATTTGACCCGTTTCTTCTGATACGATAACCACCAGGGCATCGGAATTTTCAGTCATCCCTAAACCAGCCCGGTGCCGGGTTCCAAATTCACTGCCTAAATCACGGTTATCCGAAAGTGGTAGCAAACATCCCGCCGCCCGGATTTGTCTGGACAAAAGATTAATAATTACCGCTCCGTCATGGAGGGGACGATTAGGCGTGAAAATATTTTCTAGTAGTTCACTACTGATGTCAGAATCCAGCTCCGTTCCTGTTTTAACAATATTATTAAGCCCGGTATCTTTTTCTAGCACGATCAGTGCGCCAGTCCGTTCGCAGGCCAGCTTGCCGACGGCTTTAATAATTTTTTCGACGTCTTCTTCCATAAAATCCATCGACGGCTTCTTCATCATCTCTTTAAAAATACGATTATTTCCTAATTGTTCCAGGGCTGAACGAAACTCTGGCTGAAATACCACCACAATGAAAATAAACGCCCAGGTAAAGGCGCTGGTGATGAGCATATTCAGGGTCGTAAAACCCAACCACTCGCTAATTGGTGATAAAAAAAGCAACACGATCAAGCCTTTAAAAACCTGTTCTGCCTGGGTTCCCCGAATCCACATCAATAGCCGGTATACAACAATAGCAATGATGACAACCTCGATGATACTGGCAACCGTTATTCGTGATTGAACATATAACAAAAACTCTTCCATTTTAATTCCCTCATTCATTCGATGCTATTAATTATACACTACCTGCGCCATTTCGTGAAAGGGAAATTGAATTTTTTCAGATTTTTACAGTCGCCATTAAGATTTTTTTTAAGGGAGATTTGTGAAATTCATGCTAGAATTGATTTAATTGAAAATTTTCCCAATCTTTTATAAAGAAAAAGGAGCTATTTTACATGAAGAATCATCTATTTTATTTATTGCCCAAAAGTGAAACTGTTTTCTTAACCAATACCGATTCATTCAACCAGGCCTACAATATGTTCGTGATTACCAATTATACGGCTTTGCCGGTCATAAACAAAAAAGGTCAGTACGTCGGAACCATCTGTGAAGGGGATCTACTGCGAGTTTTATCCCTGAGCCTGACCCATCCTGAAATCGATCTCGACTCGATTGAAATCAAAGACATTGACTTTAAAATAAACCTGGAAGTCGCCCGCGTCAACGAAAGCTATGAACATCTGGTGGAGCTGGCGGTGAAACAGAATTTTATTCCGCTTGTCGACGACCAGGGCATTTTTATCGGTATTCTAAGGCGCCAGGAGCTAATCAAAGAACTAATCAAATTTTTATCTGAAAAGGTCGCCGAACAAGACGTTGGTTGATTGATCCCCGATACTTCAGCACATAAAAAAATAAAAGCCAATTGATTGGCCCAGTTTTCTTCCATCGCCAGATCTTCTCGGTCTGATTGACAATGAAAGCATGGCTCGATCAATTGGCTTTTTTGCCCGCTCGGTTATTTTTTTCGTTTTAAACGTTTTAATATCTCCTGTCCACTACGGGGACAGGGAATCGCCGCAGCTTTTAGTAAGGCTTCATATTGGCTGATAAATCGATTTAACGGCAGTTGCATAAGGCTTTCCTGGGCATCGCCTGCGAGTAGAAAAACAGCCAGGCTTTGATAAACGGGGATTGCTGTTTTCTGGTCACCGACCAGGGCTGGAATAACCCGTTGCAGGATCGCCAGATCAATGACCTCGACTTCGCTGTACAAACCCTCAGCACCGCTATTAATGCCAAAGGCCAATATTTCATTTTTCCCCCGGTAGCCGATCGGGCAGCCATGTTTTATTAACAGCTGCTGCAGTTTATTGAGCAGATTTATTAATCGCTCCAAAATTTCCGGTAGACCCCTGGCCTGACTATCAATTTTAAAGGCACTGTTTTCCCAGTCGCTTACTTCCGCAGGACTGCCATAATCTGAAAATATACCAATTTCAACCACGGGCATCTCGATCACATTGCCGCTATCAATGACCCGGGAATCGACAGGAAAACTACCGGCTCCCTGATTAATGGTAGCGATGAGATAAAGATTATCGGGAAAACTCAGGTTTCCATATTCGCGAAAAGCGGTGATATCTGCGCCAAAATCTTCCCGGGTTAAAAAAGGCTCCTTGTTGCCATTGATCCCTTCGAGCAAAAGCCGCAAATAATCTGCAGTCGGTGACTGATCCATTTCATCGAGGATAAAAAAATGCGGTTTATCCGGGGATTCTTTGGCGGTCTTTAAGCATGTCATAATCGGTCCGGGGATAAAGTGCCCACGACTATCCAATCGACCAAATAGATGACGATGATCCTCCCAATTTTTTCCCACCAGCAACCGTTTAAATCGACCGTTTTCTTGACTGGCTCCGATGGCCTCGGCAAAGAGCCGCGGAAAGCTGCTTTTGCCGCTACCGATCCGGCCTTTGATGATCACAAATGGTTTTGATTTAAGCGATAAGTAATAGGATTTAATGAGTTCCGCTGGATAATAATAGCCTAAGTTCCCCATTTTTGCCTGAACCACTTGCAGCTTGGGGGTGAGGTAATCATTTTTACCCGGGGAGAATAGCACCCGATTTTTTTCATCTTTTTTACTGGCCAATAAGATTTCTTCACTGGAATTTTCCTGAATTGTAATTTCATCACGGTGGCTCTTTTTTATCCGATTTTCTGCTAGCTTAATTTCTGCTAACTTGTTTTCTTGCAATTTATTTTCTTGCAACTTATTTTCTTGCAATTTGTTTTCTTCACTGTGACTTTCATCATTTTGCCAATCTTCGCTGGTGCTTTCAACTGCCTCCGCATCATTTTCAGCGGCTGGTGACACGATTGCCGATTCTTCCTGATCCAGTAACTGCTGATTAGCGAGCGGCTTGGTTATTTTCTGGTTTTCGGTAACTATCACATTATTATTATGATCCATTTCTGGTATGACTGCTTGGCCTGGTTCGCCACCGGTCGATGCCTTATCAGCTTCAACTTTATCTACGCTATCAGCTTTATCAACGCTATCTGCTTTATCAGTCTTAGTTAAGCATAATGCATACATTTTTCTAAAATCTTCA
>JAHIQT010000203.1 GCA_018903255.1 Bacillota bacterium
CATTGAAGGGAAAAATGCGGAGCTCAAACGATTCCATGGACTCGGCCGGGCGAAAAGCTACGGTCTGGTTTCGATGTCCAAACAGGCGAAACTGGCAGCCATTGCAGTTAATTTAAAAAGAATAGCGGCCATCATGACCGCTAAATCTTCCTGTTTTTTTGAAATGTTCGTCAGATTTAGAATTCATTTTGTATTCTGAAAATAATTCTCCCGAATTTTATGAACCAGGCAAAAAAACAGGCCTTTTTCACAGGTCCCGGACGGTTCTTTTGTGTCGTCCATGGAAAATAAATGGTTGACACAAGAAAAACCGTCCCCTTTTGCTTACTATTCTGCTTAGAACACAAAACCTCCGTCCCCCTGTGTCACCTCGTCCCCTTTTGCTTGCTTCTCTGCTTTCTTTTAGAGAAATATTGTTAACACAAGAAAAGATGTCCCCTTTTGCTTGCTTTTCTGCTTTCTTTTAGAGAAATATTGTTAATACAAGAAAAACTGTCCCCTTTTGCTTGTTTTTCTGCTTTCTGTTAGAGAAAATATCGTTGACAAAAGAACACAAAACCTCCGTCCCCCTGTGTCCTTAATTGAACAATTCGTAGGTTTTTTGTAAAATCGGGTCGGTGTGGTTGGTGATGTCTTTGTAGATTTCTGTTAATTGGCCGTACATTTGGCTGTTTTCGGGATTGGGGGTGAAGACATCTTTGACCTTGACCATTTTTTCGACGGCTTCGTCAAAATCTTTAAAGGCATTAACGGCGACGGCGGCACAGATGGCGGCACCTAGACCGGCGGCGCCGTTGACGACATTACGTTTGGCTGGAATACCGAAGACATCGGCAAATATCTGCATAAACAAGTCGGAGTTGGAGCCGCCACCAGAAACAATAATCTCTTTAAGGGTCATCTCAAGCTCAGCACACATTTCGTCAACCCGTAACTTCATCGTCATGGCAATCGCTTCAAGAATTGAGCGATACATATGGGCGCGTTTGTGGCGACCGTCAAAGCCGATCATCAGGCCTTTTTTGTAGAGTTTATCGGTCGGTGCCAACCAATCTAGGATCGTCATTAAGCCGTCACAACCGGCTGGCGCCTGGGCGGCTTCCAAGCTCAGGTATTCTTCGGCGGTCATCCCCTTCGTTTTGGCCATTTCTTCATAGCTTTCCCCTAGGATGTCTTTAAACCAACTCACCGTCCACATACCGCGGCGGATCCCAAAGCTTTCATAGAGATAGCTATGGGGCTTTGATGCAAAGTTAGTCCAGAAGTTGACGGTATTTTTAGGATTGTCATAGCCCTCAGCCATCGCAGCTATATAGGTTCCCAGCGAAATCAGGGCGCTTTCGGTGCCGGAACAGCCAACCCCTAGGGCCTCGACAGCCTTATCGTTAGCGGTGGCGACCACCGGCAGACCAATGGGAATTCCGGTCGCTGCGGCAGCCTCAGCGGTAACATGGCCTAAGATATCTCCCGGCATCACCAGCTCAAAGAGCATCTCCCGGGGAATCCCGATGCTGTCAAATGCCGAACCATCTGCCAGCCACTGCCATTGATCGGTGTCAATCGGCCACATTCCCTGATAGTTGGCGACGGTATCCTTAAATTGACCGGTCAGGCGATGGCTAATATAGCCCGATGAGGCGGTCACATATTTAACCTCCGCATTGACATGCTGATAAGCTTGAGAAACCCGGACATCCATCCAGCTGAGTGCTGGCTGAGCCAAACTACCATCAGCTTTTAGAAAGGCCCGACAATAGCGAATCGTACATAAGCCGACCCCGATAATGTCGGCCGGATCGCCCTTAAAACTTGCCATGGCTTGTTTACCGGCCACACAGATGGCGTCCCACCAGTCATCATCGGGGTGCTCGACAATGCCCGGCCGCGGTAAATCATAGGGTCTTAAATCTTGTTTGCCTTCACAGACGATATTGCCCTCTAGATCAAAGATTAAAATCTTGGCGCTTTGCGAACCTTCGTCGATGCCGATTATATATTTTTTATTTGTCATTTTTATTTTTCTCCTCTTATCCTTGTCTTCACCACAGTCATCGCTTAACTCAGCTGGTATTTCAGATAGGCCTTAAAAATTTCCCGGATGCCCGCTTCGTCACTTCTTAAGATCCGTTTGGGGATGCAAAAGGTATGTCTTCCATCGGGTCGTAGGGCAAATATTTTGGATGTTTCGATCACTCTGGCATCTTTATCATTGGCAAGATCCATGACGTCACCATTTGGCAGCCGCAGCTGCCCTGTCGCTGTTACAGCAATTTTGTAGAGTCCATTTTGTTTAGCTACCTTACGGGCTCCTAGTTTGGCTTTTATCATCGGAGCATAAATCAGGTCGAACAACATCAGAATGGCAACCAAAGCGATAAATGAATAGTGGATTCCGTTTTGGTCAAAATAACGTAGTATTAACATCACTGTTGCGACCACTGCCAAAAAAATACCACTCAGCATTTTCCATTTTTTACTGCGCTTGTTGGCAAGCAAAAAAAACGATTCATAGGCTTCATCATATGTCAGGCGATAGTTAAACTGATAGGTATTTTTAACATTCTCCGGCAATACGATCGGCTCCACTTGCGACACTTTTCTGTTAAACATTGGTTACCTTCCTCATTTTATTCAACAGCACCTTTGGAGACGATCCCCATTGGCTGTCTAATGATAATCAAACTGCTGCATTTACAATCGCAATGCAGCAGTTTTTTTTGACCAGTTATTGCTGAGGCCTTGGGCTGGCTGGAGTCGGGCTAGCCAGCTGCATTTCTTCTTGCTCAGAGATCAGCCGTTTTGATGGGATTGGTTTGCCCATTTCGTCATAATCTTCAGTGAAGGTATCGTACTTGGCCGGATTAGTGGCCACCTTAACAAAGGAAATGACCAGGACAATTAGCAGGAATACAACCGGGAAACCACCTAAATTAGAAAGGTACTTCAAGGCGTCGGTTGATCCAAAGGCGTTAACAAAGATAATGCACATGGCACCGATGGTTACACCCCAGACAACTTTTAGCCAGGTTGGTGATTCGGTATCTTCAGCAGTTAAACCACTGGTACATAATCCAGCCATCGCATTGGTATTGGAGTCAGAAGCCGTTACAAATGAGATAAAGACGATCATCAGAAATACTGAAATGGTGATCATCGGGATTGGCAATTGCTGCAATACCGCATAGGTGGCAGCCGCGGTACCACCGTCGACCATTGCCTGATTGATGCCTTTTCCAGCTAATTCATAATAGAGCGAGGATGATGAAAACAGTCCTAGCCATGCTACCGAGAATAATGATGGGAATAATACGACAACCCGGATCACTTCTTTAACCGAATATCCGCGTGAGATTCTACCCAGGAAGGTTGAGGTTACTGGCATCCATGCCATCCAGTTACACCAGAAGAATACTGGCCACCACATCGCCCATTTATCGCCGTCGCCGGTTGAGATAAATAAGGACATATGGGCAAAACTTGATAGGTAGGAACCAAAGCTTTCAACCGTTAAATTGAGAATATAGAAGGTTGGTCCAAATAAGAACACAAATAGTCCTAGTGCCAGGTAAATTCTTGAATTAATGGTTGATAGAATTCGAATCCCCTTCATAACCCCGGATACCGCTGAGGCGACAAAGGCTGTCACAATCACGGCCGCGACAATCGTCCAGACCAATGGTCCTTCGACAAAGACACCGTTAGTTAAAGAGGATACGCCGCCTGTGACTAAGAATACCGCCGAACCCATCGAGGCCGCCATCCCACAAACGAGCGCAAACAGACAGATTACATCGACCGCGGGAGCCGCTTTTTTAGCCCATTCCGCTTTAATCGCTGGATACAAGAGCGCACCAATTGAGTAATCTCTTTTCATGTTATAGAATGAAAATGCAAATAAGATTGCGGGGACACCATAGATACTCATCGGTGTAAAGGTCCACTCCAGAAAAATGTTTTTCATTAAGAAATTAATCGCATCGGGAGATTCGGCGGTAATGTGTGCCGGTGGGGTGTAGTAATGATACATCGGTTCCGCACAGGCCCAGAGTAAGATCCCGGCAGCCATAATGGTACACAGGACGATCCAGACATAGTTGGTTTGCTTTAACATCGGCTTGGCTTTGCTACCGCCGATGCGGACATTGCCAAAGGGTGAAAAATAAGCCGCGACAATCAGCACCACACAGATAAATGCCATCAGTGCAAAGAGCCATGAAAAACCGTCTAGAATCAAACCAGTGGCTCCCATAATCGCCGTATTAAAGGCTTCTCCATTGACTAAATTTAACAAGATTGTTGCCACTGCCAGAATCCATGGGGTTAAAAAAATTGGCCAACGAACTTTTTTAGAATTTTCCATACTTTCCTCCAAAGAATTTATTACCCGGCATTAGCCCGGTTTTTAAAAAATGGACGCTTAGAAATCCATTGTTTTAACGCTTAACGAACCAGGAAGCCGCCGTCAACAACCAGCACATGACCATTAACAAAATGCGATGCCTCACTGGCTAAAAATACGCAGGCGCCCATCAGGTCGGCGACATCGCCCCAGCGTCCTTCAGCCGTGTGGTCGACAATCCATTTGTTACGTTCGGGATCATCGATGGAAGCCTGAGCCACTGGTGTTTTAAAGTATCCCGGAGCAATGCCGTTGACCTGAACATTATACTGTGCTAATTCATCACAATAGGCTTTGGTTAAGCCGGCAATCCCATGCTTGCTAGCAGCATAGGCAGGTGACCATTGTCCGCCCATAAAGGAGAATAAGGAACAGATATTAATAATTTTGCCGCTTTTTTGTTGGATAAAATAATCAGTACAGGCATGAATCATTTCAAAGGCAGCGGTCAGATTGATGGCGATCATTGGGTCCCATTGGGCGCGGCCAAATTTTCGGACCTCTTCAATCAGGCAAATCCCGGCACAGTTAACCAAAATATCGACAGAGCCAAGGCTTTCGACACATTTATCAACAATCTTTTGGGGCATCCCGGGGGCAGTTAAATCGGCTTGCATATAGACGGCTTTGCCCCCTGCCGCTTCAATTAGCGCATTGAATTCGGGATCATCAGGTAATACACTCGGCATAAAGACGTTGGCGCCGGCTTTGGCCAAAGAAAGTGAAAAAGCCTGACCCAAACCACTGTTACCGCCGGTTACAATGGCATTCTTACCTTTTATTGAAAAATAGTCCATGTTAAAATCTGTAATTTCCATCCTTTAGTTCTCCTTATAGTTAAGTTTTTTAATTCGTTTTTTTCAGTTTTTTACGCGTTCTTGTTACTCCGCTTGTTTATTTTCATTGATGCGTGTGGTCAGTTTTCTGACAAACTCGGCGGCATCGCCTTCGACGACAATATCCGCAAGACTGCAGATCGGGGCTTTGATATTGGTATTAACGGCAATTAAATGTTTGACCTTGTTGAGACCCGCAACGTGCTGAAGCGCTCCGTAAATTCCCAAGGCAATGTAAAGCTCGGGATGAACCGTTTTGCCCGACTGGCCGACTTGAATGGTGCGGTCTGCCTTGTTGCTGTCAACAATCCGCCGACTAGCTGCTGTCATCCCGCCCAAGGCTTGCGCCAGCTGATCTAATTGATCAAAATCTTTTAATACGCCACCGCCGCCGGCAACCAGAACCCGGCTTTCGCGGATATCACGGCTATCTGGCTTGCGAATCTGACTGATTCGCCGCATCCCGGTATCTTCAATAGTTTGCAGCTGGCAGGCCAGAACTTCAGGAATTTTAGCGGTACTTTGTTGATCCAAGAAAACCCCTGGTCGGACACTCATCATGGTTGGGCCGTCACCGTCATTGATGATTCCGGCCAGCAGTTTTCCTTCAAAGGCCGGCCGAATCATCTCAATTGTGCCATCGGGGTGGCTTTTGATGGCAGTAATGTCGGCTACCAAGCCAACATGAAGCCGCATCGCCAGCCGTGGAGACAGCATCCGTCCCAGCTGGGTTGCCAAAACGATCACCGCATCAAACTGATATACTTGCTGGCATTCTGCCATCAGACTGGTGATATTGATCAGGTCATAGTCCTTGAGCCGCTGATCCTTAACCGCCAGCAGGTAATCAAATCCGCTTATAACGTTTACATCAAGGGGATTAATGACCAGGGCATAACTTTCAAAGTTTTCACCATACATCTGCCGCGCCACTTCCAGCAGATCTTTAACATAGTTGCCCTGGTCTTCTTCATAAAAGAACAGACATTTTTTTTTCACAGATAGCCCTCCTTTTCTAGAAATGCCATCACCATGTCAATTCCCTGGTCATCATTTTTTACAATGACCTGCTCTTTTTTTTGATAGTCGATGGGATAGCTTTTGATCACCTTGGTGGGGGAACCTTTGAGGCCGATTTTTTTGCTATCCACGGCCAGGCTATCATTGTCAATTATTCTTAGCCGGTCACTGACATCTAAATCCAGATCATCGTAACGGACAAAGGGTAATCTATAATTACTTTCCCGGCCAACACTTAAAATCGCCGGCAAAGGAATTTCATAGGTTTCAAGATATTTTTCACTGTCGACTTCGACTAAGGCACGCTTGTTTAGCATCGAAGGCTGGTCAATCTTGCGGATCTGTGAGATCTGATTTAGCTTCAGATACTCGGCCAGTTGGCCAGGTATCTGGGCGGTATCACCATCGCGACTGTGGCTGCCAGTTAAAATAACATCGTAATCGGCCGTTTCCAGATATTTTCCGATGATCCGACTGGTCGCATAGGTGTCGCTGCCGACATACTGGCGATCCGATAAAATCGTGGCCAGATCGACTTTGCGGCGGAGAATATCGGCCATCATGGCGGTGACATTGAGTGGCCCCATTGTGACCGCTTCGATGACCACCTCGGGTGTCTTTTTTTTAAGCCCCAGGGCAAACCCCAAGGCACAGGCATCGTCAGGATTGATCACCAGTTTAACGTTTTCTCTGATTAAGATATTCTTTTCATAATCATATTGAAACTGATCAACATCGGGCGTAAATTTTACCAGACAGATGATTTTCATTTTGACCTCCACACTGCTCTTAGCCACAAGCCGGGGCGCTGGCCACTGCTCACCCCGGCCTTGTTTTTAAGACCGACCAGCCTTATTGTTGATATTTGGCAGCGTCTTCCTGATAGTAAATATTGCCGTAGCTCATAATCCCCTTGGGATCAAAGGCTTCTTTGAGGGTTTCTAACATATAGTAAGCCGAACCATGTTCTTGCCGGGTCCACTGGTTCCGATATTTTCCAATCCCATGGTGGTGACACATCGAGCCACCCAGCTTTAGGGTTTCTTCGACGATGATGGTTTGCAGGGGATGGTGATACATTCTAAACTCATCTTCCGGTTCACAGTTAATCGTGTATTGATAGACAAAGTACATATTGGTGCCATTTAAATAGCTGTGCGATGAATGGCCACCCAGCATTGTCAGATCATCAGCAAAACGGAACTCGCTGCGAATCCGCTTGATGACGTTGTCGTAAATCTGGCTTACGGTAGCCCAGTCGGCGGATATCTCAGTGGTGTAACCACTGTGGCTGTCGTTGTTGATCATTTCTTCAACCTCGTCGTCGATATCTTGTTGTGACCAGTTTAAATGGTTAAACCAGTCTTCAATCAGGCTGCTATCGACCTGCTCGATGATCCCCTCCTGGAATTTTTCAACCGCTTCTTCAATGCCGGCGCCTGTCGCTTCAACAATCGCTTGTGGTCCTTCAGCCATAAAAATCAAGACACATTTGTCTTTATGGAAATGGTAAAAATGTTGGCGGGCATCTTCTTCAGAATAGGCTCGGGCCACCGATGGCCGGTAGCTGTTGGTGAATACTTCGCGAAGCACCTTGATTCCGGTATCAATGTCTTTGATCAGGTAGCCATAAAACTTGTTATTCTCGGGGAAATGTTTGAATATTTTAATGGTCACCTCGGTGATATAGCAGAGGGTACCTTCGTTTCCGATTGCAATATGACGGATATCCGGTCCACCAGCGCGGCGGGGGACATTTTTTATCCGCGATATATGACCGTTGGGGAAAACACATTCAAGCCCTACCACCATGTCTTCGATCCCGCCATACAGGGTCGATAACTGTCCAATACTGCGGGTTGCTACCAGGCCACCATACTGGGCGACCGGTTTTGACTGCGGTGAATGGCCAGTCGTATAGCCGACCTTTCTGAGTTCGTCTTCGAGATCCTGTAAGGCCACGCCAGCCTGAATTGTCGCCTGCATATTGTAGGTATCAATGTTTACGATTTCATTTAAATTTTTACCATCGATTACTACGGCCAGTTCTTTCCAGTTTTCCAGCCCACCTTCGGTAGCCGTTTTACCGCTGCGCGGGATCACATTGACTTGGTTTTGATTGCAAAACATTAATAAGTCGCTGACTTCGCTGCTATTTTTAGGATAAACAATGGCACAGGGGGATGGATTATCCAATACTTTTTTGGCTTTGGCATATTTTTTATAGCGATCTGCTGTGGCGTCGTATAAATCATCGGCATCAACATTGATCTGCTCATTCGTTAAAAGTTTTTTCAACCCTTCCAATACTATTTCTTTCGTCATCATAACCTCCGAATCAATATACAAACATTTCGTAATTGACTATTATTTACGGTTGCTTGTTGTTCTCAATAATACAATCACCGCCTTAAAATGTCAACGCTTTTTTGGAATATTTTCGTCATTTTGTTATATTATATAACTCAATGGAAAACTTTCCATTTATTGGCTGGTAATGATGAACAATTTATGCTACAATGAAAAAAAAAGAAAGGTAGAATCTTAATGCTGATATTTGACTTGAATCGTCTGAATCCCCTTGAACATCAAATTTACGATAATCTGATCCCCCACCTTAAAAATAGTGACCACCTTAAAATTACTGAGGCTGCCGAAATCTGCGGCTGTTCATCGTCTAAAATTTCGAAGTTTGTTAAAAAAATGGGCTTTGATAATTACAAACAGTTTGCCGCTTTTATCCGCGGTGAAAGCTTGCCAGAAAAAAAAGTCTCTTCTGAGATGGAGAGAATCTGTCGCTTTGCCGAGCAATTCGACCCCGCTCTGGTGGACACTTTTTTAGACCAGTTTGATCGCCATGAGAAGATTGTCCTGTTTGGTTATGGTCCTTCTTTTATCTGTGCTCAATACTTTGAGTATAAGCTGCGGATTCATTCGGATAAATTTATCGTCGCGATCCCCGACATCATCACCGCAAGCCGACGGCTCGATGATAAAACCCTGCTGGTGATTTTTTCGACCACTGGCAAATTCGCCTCTTTTCAGGCCGTTTGTGAAGAAGCCCGGCAGAATGGCTGTGATATCTTACTGATTGCCGAAGAGTATAACCAGGAACTGATTGACGACTATGAAAATATTCTCTTTCTGACTAACTCCACCCAGTCGCAACAATTAAAGCCTTATGAAAAATCACGAACCTGCTTTATTATTTTTATTGAAGAAGTTATATTTGCTTTGATGGAACGATAACGCACAGGCAACGCACAAGGGGACGGTTCTTTTGTGTCATCCATGGAAAAAATATGGTTGACACAAAAAAACCGTCCCCTTTTGCTTACTATTCTGCTTTATTATAGAGAAATATGGTTGACAGAAGACAAAACCGTCCCCTTTTGCTTACTTTTCTGCTTTATTTTAGAGAAATATGGTTGACACAAGAAAAACCGTCCCCTTTTGCTTACTTTTCTGCTTTATTTTAGAGAAATATGGTTGACAGAACACAAAACCTCCGTCCCCCTGTGTCCCCTAATGAGTTAAACAAAACACGCCATAAAGCGGAATACTTTTAATGTTATTTTCAAAACCAAAATTTTTAGCAGAAACGCGAATGCCATAAGGCGGTTGATACAAAGACATAAACAGTTTTAAACTCTTTGCTTTGACATTGTCAGCCGATTTTACTTCCAACGGAATGACATTTCCC